>WYEG01000042.1 GCA_009903935.1 Caldimicrobium sp.
CCTCACTTACGTTCGGGGCGACATGAAAGGGGGCGTTCGGGGCGACATGAAAGGGGGCGTTCGGGGCGACATGAAAGGGGGCGTTCGGGGCGACATGAAAGGGGGCGTTCGGGGCGACAAAAAGAAGAAGTTCGGGGCGACAAAAAGGAGAAATTCGGGGCGACAAAAAGAAGGCGTTCGGAGAGATAAAAGGGGCGTTCTTGGCGATAAAAAGGGTAGTCACGGAGGACTGGAGACTCAAGATAAAATCCCCATTTCCTCAATGGCATTTAGCACCATATCTGGGGTTATTTTTTTCATGCAGAGCATATCTTCGCAATCCCTTTTAAAGCAGGGGCGGCAAGGAAGGTCAACTTTAACCACCTTGTAAATTGAGCTCCAAGGTCCTGTTCGGTTGGGGGCTGTAGGACCAAAAAGGGCTACTATCGGTTTATCAAGGGCGCTTGCAATATGCATTGGACCTGTATCAACGGTGATCACCACCTCAGAATTCCTGATAACATAGACGAGCTCCCTCAAACTTAGCCTATCAAAAAGAGAAAAAACCCTCGGAAACTTTTTAGCAACCTCTTCTGCCCAGACCTTATGGTCTCCGCTCCCAACAAGATAGATGGTCTGCTGTGGAAACCTTATAAGAAGCTTCTCTATCAAGTCCTCCCAGTTCTTAGGAAGCCACTCTTTAGTTTTCCATCGGGCTGAAGGAACAACCACAAAATAAGGAATTGATAGAGCGCTTACTTTTTCCTCGGGCAAGATGATATCCCTTGGTATATCCCGAAAATCGTTAAACTCCTGAGGGATGCTTACGCCAAGCAATTTAAGAGCCGATCGAGTTAGCTTTAGATAACGAAGGACAGCATGGAGCTCGGGGTCGTAAGGGGAAAGCCGATGGGTGTAAAAAAGCGGGCTTCCCTCCCGATGGTTAGAAAACCCAACCTTATACTTAGCCCTTGCCATCCCGCAAATGACCCCGCTTTTCAAAAGCCCCTGATAATCTATGACAAGGTCAAACCTTTTGCTCCTTATTTCCTTAAAAAGCTTAAATAACTCCCGGGGAGATTTTAAATAGTCCTTAGGAGGGGTAAAAAGTCTTGCAATTTGAGGGTGCCCGTAGAGCAAATCTTTGTAGGCCTCTTCAACTACCCAAAAGATATCTTCGTTTGGCAAATACTCTTTGATCAGTTTTAAAGAGGGCAAGGTTTGGACTACATCGCCAAGGGCTGAGAGTTTGACGATAAGAATTGCCAATTTTGCCCTAAAGCTCGCCTAAGATATAGCTCACTGCTTCCTTAAGATTTTTGGCGATAAAGTCTGGCTTGACCTCTTTTTTAGGGAGAACATATTCAAGCTCACCTTTTCCGTAGCCTGTCAAGACTAAAATTCCCTTGAGACCGGCATTTTTAGCAAGCTCTACATCGATTAATCTATCGCCGATCACAAAGCTTCTCTCCCGGTCGATGGGATACTTTTTAAAGGCAAGCTCAAGAAGACCCGTCTTTGGCTTCCTGCAAGAGCAGTTATCGTTAGGATGATGAAGACAAACAAAGAATTCCTCGATTTTTACCCCTCTTCGTTTAAGCCTTCTTTCAATCATAGAATTGATTTTAAACACAAGCTCTTCAGGGAAATAGCCCCTTGCAGGACCGCTTTGGTTCGTTACCACAAAGAGGAGATAGCCCCTATCTGTTAACCTTTTTAAAGCCTCAGCAACCCCTGGCAAAAGCTTTAGCCTTGAAGGATGGTTTAAATAGCCGACCTCCTCGTTTATCGTCCCATCTCTGTCAAGAAAAACTGCTGGCTTAAGCTGCTCCACCATTCCTCACCCTCATTGAATATGAAACTTATACTCCCAGGGATTTAGCTCTCGGTTTATCTTAAGCTGGGATTTAAAGCCAAACTTTTTCTCTATCTCTTCAAGGAAGTTAATTTCTTCGCTAACAACCTCGGATATATAGGGGCTTATCTCGATGATTACCGTTTTATTCTTTAGGTGTTTGCCTATTCGATAAAGCCTTCTTAAAAGCTCGTAGTAAACAGTCCTTTTACTTTTTATCTTACCTTCGCCATGGCAGAGGGGGCAGGGTTCTAAAAAGAGCTCGTAGAGAGAATCCCTTCTTCTCTCCCTTGTCATCTCAAGCAGTCCAAGAGGAGAAATTGGAAGGTAGCTATTTTTAGCCTTGTCTTTCCTTAAGGCGTTAATCAGGGTTTCAACCACCTTTTCCTTATGCTCCTCAAGGTCCATGTCTATAAAATCAATAACGATTAAGCCTCCGATGTTCCTTAGCCTCAACTCTCGAGCGATTTCTTGAGCAGCCTCAAGGTTGATCTTAAACACCGTATCCTCTAAATCTTTATCCCCGACAAAACGACCGGTGTTAACATCTATAGCGGTCAAAGCCTCGCAGGGCTCGATAATAATAAAACCCCCAGATTTTAACCAGACCTTCCGGGAAAGGAGCTTTTTCACATCGATGTTTACCCCATGAGCAGAAAATATGTCCTCTGAACCCTCATAGAGCTTTAGGTATTCAAGCAAGCGAGGATAGTATTTTCCTAAAAAATCTTGAAGCTCTTTAAAGAACTCAGCATCGTCAACTAAGATAAGGTTTACATCTCGATTAAAAAGGTCTCTTATAGCGCGAAAGGCAATGTTTAGCTCCTCATAGACTAAGGCTGGTGCCTTGGCTCTTTTTGCCTTTTCTTTTATGTTTTCCCAAAGGCAGAGTAGAAATTCCATTTCTTCCTTCAGAACCTCTTCATCAGCCCCCTCAGCTGCGGTGCGAATTATCCAACCTGAGTTAGGAGGTCTAAGGTTTTGCACTAATTCTTTGAGCCGAGCCCGTTCAGCCTCATCCTTGATCTTCCTTGAAACCCCGATACGGTCTAAAAGAGGAAGGTAGACAAGATAATGTCCGGGGATGGTTAGATTAGTGGTTAACCTTGCTCCTTTAGTGCCGAGCGGCTCTTTAACAACCTGCACCAAAATCTCTTGCCCCTCCCGCAAGGACTTAAGAGGGGAGGGTGGAGCTGGTTCCCCTTTATCCCAGAGTATTTCTCCCTTAGGGAAAACATCCTCGCTGAACAAAAAAGCTGTTCTTTCAAGCCCAATGTCTATGAAGGCGGAATTTATTCCAGGAACAACTCTAACCACTCTTCCCTTGTAGATGTTTCCTACAACGCCTTTATCCTTTGGTCTTTCAACGGCATACTCAACAAGGGTATCATCCTCAAGAAGACCAACCCTTATCTCGAAGGGACTGTAGCTTATAAGAAGCTTAGCCATAAAGTCTTTGCAAAAATCTGTAAACGAGTTGAGAGAGGGCTTGGCTTGCCCTCTTAGATGCGGCTACGACCTCCTCAAAAAGGATCGGTTTAAAGTTATCAGGGTCGTTTACGTTGGAGATGACCGAGATGGCTAAAACCTTTAGCCCTGCATGATTGGCAACGATAACCTCAGGAACAGTTGACATGCCAACGGCATCTGCACCTATCATCCGCAAAAACCTCGTCTCAGCAGGAGTCTCTAAACTTGGTCCAGGAACCGCCACATACACACCCTCTTGTAAGCTCATTCCCAACTCCGCTGAAACCTCTTTAATAAGCCTTCGTAGTTCAGGGTCGTAGGCTGAGCTTAAGTCTGGGAACCTTGGACCCCAGAGCTCATGATTGACCCCCCTCAAGGGGTTGTCAGGAATAAGGTTAATATGATCCCGGATTACCATTAGGTCTCCCGGTCTAAAATCAAGGTTTAAGCCGCCTGCAGAATTGGTTGCCAGATAAACCTCAGGCTTAAAGAGCGTTAACACCCTAAGCGGAAGGGTTAATTCCTTAGCAGAATATCCCTCATAATAATGAAACCTCCCAGAAAGCATGGCTACTTCAACTTTCCCCAAAAGACCAAAGACCAACTCCCCAGCATGAGTTTCAACTGTTGACCTTGGGAAGTTTGGGATTTTCTTGTAAGGAACAACCAAGACCCGTTCAACTAAATTTGCTAATTCGGTTAAACCCGTCCCTAAGGTGATTACAACCTTTGGGGGAAAGGGGGCAATTTGCTTTAAAAAAGCGTAGGCTCTTTCTACCTTTTTAGTATACAGGTCCTTCATACTCATCGAGGTCAAAGGTGGTTAGCTTAGGTCTTCCTAATTCGTCTATCTCAAGGACGCGAACCTTTATTTCATCGCCTATCTTGAAAAAGCTCTTCAAATCCCTGGGCGGGTTTTCCATCTTCGAAACATGAAGAAGCCCAACCTTTCCGGGTAAAATTTCTACGAATAGTCCGTAGGGTTCAATCCGAACAACTTTACCTATGTAGGTCTTTCCAACCTCAACCTCGGCAACGAGGGCAAAAATCTCCCTTTTTGCCGCCTCTAAATCTTCCTTCGTCTTGCCGGTAATGGATACCTTACCCCCTTCAAGCACCCAGATCACCGTGTTTGTCCTCTCCCGGATATCTTTTACGGTTTTACCACCTGGTCCGATGATTAGCGGCGCCTTTTCTTCAGGAACCTGCACAATTTCGATTAAAGGAGCGTAAGGTGATAGCTCAGGACGAGGCTTTGGACAGGCAGAATACATCTTGTCAAGGATGGCAAACCTTGCCAACTTTGCCCTTTCAAGGGCAGATATCAAAATCTCTTCGGTGATCCCTTTAACTTTAAGGTCCATCTGCAGGCTCGTGATACCGTCATAGGTTCCGGCAACCTTAAAATCCATGTCTCCAAGCTGGTCTTCGTCGCCCAATATGTCAGTAAGGATGATGTCCCGTTCATCTTGCCGGACAAGTCCCATGGCAACGCCAGCCACATGCTTAGGTAGAGGCACGCCTGCATCAAAAAGGGCTAAAGAGCTTGCGCAGACCGTCGCCATTGAGGATGACCCGTTTGAAGAAAGCACATTAGCCACTACGCGAATGATGTAGGGAAATTCCTCTTCAGGCGGAATAAAAGGCTCTATTGCCCTTTCAGCTAAGGCACCATGACCGATTTCCCTCCTCCTTGGTGGTCCCCAGGGTCTTGCATCTCCGGTGCAGAAGGGAGGGAAGTTGTAATGGAGCATGAAGCGTTTAAAGGTTTCCCCTTCAAAGATGGTTTCAACAAGCTGGGCTTCTTCCCTTGAACCAAGGGTTACGGTTGCATAGACTTGGGTTTGACCCCTGCTAAAGATGGCAGAGCCATGAGGTCTCTCAAAGGGATGAAGGTCTATCTTGATCTCTCTTATGTCCTCGGGGCGCCTCCCATCTATCCTTAGCCCAGTTTCAAAGAGCTTTCTTCGCATCGTTTCGCTGACAAGCTTCTTGAAGTAATACTGAGAAAGAACCTGAAGTTCGGGCTCTATGCTTTGGGAAACCTCCTCAAAGACCTCCTGCAAAGCCTTTCTTCTTTCAAGCTTATCCGAGATGCTTAAAGCGAGCTCAACCTTCTTTTCCGAAAGCTCTTTTAATCTTTTGTAGAAGACTTCATCAAAAGGCTTGATGAGCTCTTCTAACTTTTTCCTGTTTAGTCTTTGAGCTAATTCTTTCTGGGCTGAAATCAGAGGTTCGCCAACCTTTAAGGCATAAAAAATGGCTGAAACGACTTTTTCCTCAGGGACCTCTTTCCCTCCGCCCTCCACCATGATCACAGAGCCTTCCCTAAAGCTAACGATAAGGTCAAGCTCTGACCTTTGTCTTTCTTCATAGGTAGGATTGGGGACAAAAGTCCCGTCAACCAAACCAATTCGCAGCGCCCCGCAGGGTCCATGGAAGGGAATGGGAGAAATGGTTAAAGCTGCCCCTCCTCCTATGATGCTTAAAACATCTGGGTCGTATTTTTCATCAGCAGACAGAGTAAGAACTGTAACTACCACTTCATAATTAAAGCCGTCAGGGAAAAGAGGGCGAAGAGTCCTGTCTACCACTCTGGAGACAAGAATCTCCCTATCCGTTGGCTTCCCTTCCCTTTTGATAAAACCGCCAGGGATCTTTCCCCAGGCTGAGCTTTGCTCTCGGTAGTCAACGGAGAGAGGGGTAAAATCTAAGGCTTCAGATGGCGTTTCTCCTAAACAGACGGTGGCTAAGACGGCAGTGCCACCCTGTTTGACTACGACCGAACCACTTGCAAAAAGGGCTAATTCACCCGTTTCAATGATTATTGGGTCTTCCTTTCCGACATTGACCTCTATCCTCTCCATATGCACCTCGTAAAGACCATCTCAAGACTTTCAAAAGAAATTTAAATTTTAATGTAAAATAAAACCTGATATTTGCAAGGATGTATTAGATTTTCATGGGCTGGGAGGTAGCAAGCGTTAGCGAGGCATCCCTCACTTTGTTCGGGACGAGGCATCGGGATGTCCTCCCGAGGCGCGTAAGCGCCGAGGGACCCCTCGTTTCGCTCGGGGCGACAAAAAAGGGGCTCGGGGCGACAAAAGGAGGCGTTCGGGGCGACAAAGGGGGCTCTGCGCGACTTGATAGTGATTCTTTTTTATCTATAATAATACTCTATGCTACCCGTTGTCTTAACCATTGCTGGTTCGGATTCTGGCGGGGGTGCTGGTATCCAGGCAGACCTTAAGACCTTTTTTGCTCATGGAGTTTATGGCACAACTGTAATCACCGCCATCACCGCTCAAAACACTCTGGGAGTTTACGCCATCGAAGATGTTTCGCCTGAGGTCATCTATCTTCAAGCAAAAGCGGTCTTCGAAGATTTTTCTCCAGCTGCGGTAAAAATTGGGATGCTTTCAAGGGAGGAAACAGTTGCTACCGTGGTAAAAATTCTAAAAGAATTTAAGCCTAAATGGGTCGTTCTTGACCCGGTTATGGTAGCAAAAAGCGGAGCCCCTTTGCTTAAGGAAGGGGCTATAGCGCTTTTTAAATCTCAACTTTTACCCTTAGCCTCCGTCGTTACCCCAAACATTCCTGAAGCAGAAGTCCTTACCGGAATTAGCATAAAATCTGTTGAAGATATGAAGGAATCCGCAAGGTATCTTGTTGAGGCACTCGGCGCTTCTTCTGCCTTAGTAAAGGGGGGGCACTTAGAGGGTGAGCCTACGGATGTATTCTATGATGGAAAAGAATTTTGGGTTTTATCCGGAAAAAGAATAACAACTAAAAGCACTCATGGAACTGGCTGCACTTTATCTTCAGCCATTGCCGCAAACTTAGCTTTAGGCTACGATTTGCTAACTTCAGTAAAAAGGGCTAAAGTTTATGTGGAAAAGGCTATTGAAAGGGCAATTCCTCTTGGGAAGGGAGCCGGTCCATTAAACCATTCGTGGAATGTAAAGTTTGAATGGAGCTAAGAGAATTTTGGTGGAGGCGGCGGGAATCGAACCCGCGTCCGAGGTAAGCCTCGGGTTAAACCCCTACAGGCTTAGCCTGTGGTTTAAATCTCGTAGAGAGCCGGTCACAGGCACCCGGACCCTCTACCAGGTGGGATTTTCTCTCGGGTATAAGCCTCCCACCACAGCTTATACCCAAAGCCTGCTTCGGTCGCGCCCCTTAAGCACCGCAGGCAAGTAGCTTAAGGGACGTGGCAGCTCTTAGATTAGGCTGCCAAAGCGTAGGAGTATTCGTTGGCAGTTGTGTTTTTGCACCCTTTTTTACGTGGCGGGCGCAACCACGGCCTGCAGTTTAACCCTATACTTACCCCGTCGAGCCCTTTCGCCCCCTACTTTTTAAAGACCTAAATAAAAAATAATGCATCTTTCTCCCTTGTAAAGAGCCCACTTACAGCCAACCTTTCTCTTCGTAAACTATTCTTCCTGTCCCAGCTGGAATGAGCCTTCCAACGATAACGTTCTCCTTCAACCCTCTTAGATAATCTACCTTTCCAGCAATAGCCGCCTCAGTAAGCACTCTTGTTGTCTCCTGGAAGGAAGCAGCTGACAACCAAGAATCGGTCAGTAAAGCTACCTTCGTGATACCCATGATCACTGGTTCCGCTTGGGCTGGTCTTCCTCCTTGGGCAAGAACCTTTTCGTTAACCTCTTCAAACTTCACCTTATCCACTATCTCGCCAACCATAAAATCAGTATCTCCAGCCTCTTTGATCTTCACCTTCTTAAGCATCTGCTTTACGATAACCTCAAAATGCTTGTCGTTGATCTTAACACCCTGGGCACGATATACCTGCTGAATTTCTTCAACCAAAAACCTTGCCACTCCTTTCACACCCTGAACTTTAAGTATATCATGAGGATTGGGCGTTCCTTCAATCAAGGCATCACCAGGTTTTATGTAATCTCCCTCTCTTACGACGATATGCTTCCCCTTAGGGATCTGATACTCAATCGGCTCACCAACCTCAGGTTGAATGGTTAAAACCTTTCTACCCCTGACATCCTTCTCAAAAACAACCCTACCCTCGATCTCGCTCACTATGGCATGGTCCTTAGGCTTCCTTGCCTCAAAAAGGTCAGTAACCTTGGGCAAACCACCAGTTATGTCCTTAGCCTTGACAGTTTCTCGCGGAATTCTTGCGATGATATCGCCAGCCTCGACATAATCTCCCTCATTTACGCTGATGATGGCTCCAACGGGTAGCTCATACCTTGCCTTACCACGCCCTTCAGGAAGGTCAATCGTTCTACCTTTTTCGTCCTTTATTGAAATACGTGGGCGATAATCTGTGAGCTTATAATCTCTTACAATACGCATCATACGCCCTGTAGTGGGGTCGATCTTCTCGTCTATGGTCACGCCCTCTATAATATCTCCAAACTTTACTTTACCTGAAACTTCAGTGATGATGGGGATTGTATACGGGTCCCATTCCACAAGGAGGTCACCGGGTTTTACCGCTTCCCCTTCCTTTACTTTAATCTTTGCCCCGTAAGTGACAGGATATTTTTCTAACACCCGGCCATCCGGACCTATGATGGCAATCTCCCCCTGTCTGTTCAGAGAAACAAGCGTCCCGTCTGGACGTTCCACATATCTGATGTTTAAATACTTAACCACTCCGTGGCTCTGAGCGATGTGTTCGCTACGCTCCCTTGCGCCGCCAACAGCACCACCGATATGAAAGGTTCTCATGGTTAACTGAGTCCCGGGCTCACCGATCGACTGGGCGGCAATGATCCCAACTGCCTCGCCAAGCTCAACAAGCCTACCAGTGGCAAGATCCCTGCCATAACACATGCGACAAACACCAAACTTTGCTTCGCAGGTCAAAACAGACCTAATCATCACCTTGTCAATTCCAGCTTCTTTTAACTTCTTTGCCTTAGCCTCGTCGATCTCCTCGTTTGCCCGCACTAAAACCTCTCCAGTTACTGGGTCAACGATGTCTTCCAAAGCTACCCTACCAAGCACCCTATCCCAAACGGGCTCTACGATCTCACCGCCTTCAGTAAGATGCCCTATTTCAATGCCGTCGATAGTCCCGCAGTCCTCTTCGGTTACCATGCAATCCTGAGCAACATCTACGAGTTTTCTTGTAAGGTATCCAGCGTTTGCCGTTTTCAAAGCAGTATCTGCTAAACCTTTACGAGCACCGTGGGTTGATACAAAGTATTCGAGCACTGACAAACCTTCACGGAAATTACTCTTAATCGGCGTGGGAATGATCTCTCCCGAGGGCTTAGACATAAGACCACGCATTCCAGCAAGCTGTTTAATCTGGTCCTTTGAACCACGAGCACCGGAATGAGCCATGATAAACACTGGGTTAAGACTTGGTCCGATAACCCTTTCACCGTTCGGTCCGATGTACTCCTTTTTCTCCATGAATTTCATCATCTCTTCTGTCACTCGCTCGGTGGCGTTTTGCCAGACATCAACTATCTTGTTATACCTTTCAGATTCGGTGATCAAACCTTCATTATACTGCTCTTCGATCTCAGCCATCTTCTTTTCAGCTTCGGCAAGGATCTCGGCCTTCTTAGGAGGAATGGTCAAATAGTCAACGGATATGGAAAGCCCTGACCGTGTAGCCATAGCAAAGCCTAAATCTTTGATCCTGTCCGCAAAGATAACCGTCTTCTTATTGCCAGCCCGTCTATAAGAAATGTTGATCAACTGCTGAAGCTCCTTTTTGGTCAAGGGCTTGTTGTATTCCTCAAAGGGTATCTCCTCGGGAACGATGGTAGAGACTATCACCCTACCTACGGTAGTATCAACAAGCTTTCCGCCAATTTTTACCTTTATCTTTGCCTGAAGTTCAACCTCACCGCTCTGATAAGCTAAGATCACCTCATCCCTGTCCTTGAAAATCTTGCCCTCACCCTTAGCAAAGGGCTTTTCCATCGTCATGTAGTAAAGCCCAAGGACCATGTCTTGGGTGGGATAAACAACGGGGATTCCGCTTGCTGGAAGGAGGATGTTGTTTGTTGAAAGGATTAGCACCCGGTTTTCCACCTGAGCCTCAACAGAAAGAGGAACATGCACAGCCATCTGGTCGCCGTCAAAGTCAGCATTATAGGCAACGCAAACTAAAGGATGAAGCTGGATCGCTTTAGTATCTATGAGCACTGGTTCAAAGGCTTGAATACCAAGGCGGTGAAGCGTTGGAGCCCTGTTGAGCATTATAGGATACTCCTTAACTATCTCTTCAAGGGCATCCCAAACCGCTGGATGCTCCTCCTCTACAAGCTTTTTTGCAGTCTTGATGTTTGAAGCATAGCCATTCCTTTCAAGCCAACCATAGATGTAAGGCTTAAAAAGCTCAATTGCCATCTTCTTTGGAAGACCGCATTGATGCATCCTTAGCTCTGGTCCAGCAACGATCACCGACCTTCCTGAAAAATCAACCCTTTTCCCAAGGAGGTTTTGCCTAAACCTACCCTGCTTACCTCTCAAGACATCTGAAAGGCTCTTCAAGGGTCTACGGTTTGCTCCAGTTACCGGTCTCCCTCGGCGACCGTTATCTAAAAGGGCATCAACCGCCTCCTGAAGCATCCTCTTTTCATTCCGCAAAATGATGTCAGGGGCATCAAGCTCGATCAGTTTTTTCAAACGCACATTCCTGTTGATTACCCTACGATAAAGGTCGTTTAGGTCAGAGGTTGCAAATCTTCCCCCCTCAAGCGGAACAAGCGGTCTAAGCTCCGGAGGAATTACCGGAAGAACCTCAAGGATCATCCACTCTGGCTTGTTCCCAGACTCTAAAAGGGCTTTGACCAACTGAAGCCTTTTCCCGAGCTTCTTCCTCCTTGCCTCCTGCCTTGTTGCTTCCATCTGGGCTTGAATATCCTTAGCAAGCTTCTCAAGGTCAAGCTTCTTCAACAACTGCTGAATGGCGCTCGCACCCGTCCCTACCTTCACCTTATCACCATAGTGCTCCATCACATAGGAAGCCTGCTCTTCCGTTAGGATCTTCCCAACGGGATGCTCGTCAACCTCGCTTTCTATCACTACATAGCGCTCAAGATAAAGGATAGATTCTACTTCTTTTAAATTCATATCAAGAAGTAAGCCAATCTTTGAAGGAATGCTCCTCAGATACCAGATATGAGCAACTGGAGAGGCAAGCTCAATGTGCCCCATCCTTTCGCGCCTAACTTTGCTATGAATGACTTCAACACCGCACTTTTCGCAGATAACTCCACGGTGTTTTATCCCTTTATACTTTCCGCAGAGACATTCAAAATCTTTAACAGGTCCAAAAATCTTGGCACAGAACAAGCCGTCCCTCTCAGGCTTCATGGTGCGGTAATTTATGGTTTCAGGCTTTTTAACCTCGCCAAAGCTCCACTCGCGTATCCTGTCCGGGCTTGCAAGACCAATCTTAACCGCCCTTATTCTCATCCAATCCTTTGGCTTTTCGAGGATCGACAACAGATCCTTCATAGGGTCTAAACCTCCCTTTTATTTGGTTTGTTAGGTTTTTAATCTTCGATCAACTCAACATCCAAACAAAGCCCTTGTAGCTCCTTCATTAAGACCCTAAAGCTTTCAGGGATACCGCATTCAAGGAAGTTCTTCCCCTTAACAAGCCTTTCATACATCCTTGCTCTGCCTTCCACATCATCGCTCTTCACAGTCAAAAACTCTTGCAATGTATAGGCTGCACCGTAAGCTTCGATCGCCCAAACCTCCATCTCTCCAAGCCTTTGACCACCAAACTGAGATTTTCCGCCTAGAGGTTGCTGAGTAACTAAGGAGTAAGGTCCCGTTGACCTGGCATGGATCTTGTCGTCCACAAGGTGGTGAAGCTTTAGCATATGCATATATCCTACTGTGACAGGCTCTAAGAAAGGCTCCCCGCTCATACCGTCATAAAGAACCGTAGTCCCTGATTCTGAAAGCCCAGCAAGCCTAAGCCACTTCTTAATCTCCTCCTCTTTTGCTCCGCAAAAAACCGGTGTGGCTATGGGTATACCATCCATGAAGCCTTTAGCAAGCTCAAGCACATCTTCATCGCTTTTCCCTTCAACCAACCTCTCGTATTCCTCCTCTGTAAAGATCTCTTTCAAGAGCTCTTTAACCGCAACAACCTGATATTCCTCGGCAAGCTTAGCCACCTTCCTTCCAAGCTCCTTGCAAGCCCACCCGAGATGGGTCTCAAGAAGCTGCCCGATGTTCATACGGGAAGGAACGCCAAGAGGAGAAAGTATGATGTCAACAGGCGTGCCATCAGGAAGATAGGGCATATCTTCAACGGGAACTATCTTAGAGACAACGCCCTTGTTTCCGTGGCGACCTGCCATCTTATCGCCTGGCTGAAGTTTCCTCTTCATGGCTACATAAACCTTGACTATCTTTAGAACACCTGGCGGAAGCTCATCCCCCTTCTTCAAACGATTAATCCTTGCCTCATACTCTTCGACAATTGCTTTTTTCTGCTTTTCAAAGGCTAAAAGTAGCTCTTGCACTATCTCTTTTTTCCCCTTAGGGGCAATTTCCTTAAGCTTTGGAAGAACAGCTGGTGGAAGGTTTTTGAGTAGTTCCTCATTTAGAACCTCTCCCTTCTTGACAAATACTTCTCCCTCAACCTCAAGGTTTGATGCTGCCTTCTCTCCTGCTAAAATTTCTGCAAGCTTAACCACAAGATGTCTTCTCAAAACTTCAAGAACATCAGATTGCCTTCTTAAAAGTTCTGAGATAGCCTTTTCTTCCTGCTGTTTAGCTCGGCTATCCTTTTCTAAGCCTTTTCTGGTTAAAACCTTGGTGTCGATAACAATCCCCTCGATCCCAGCTGGCACCCTGAGAGAGGTATCCTTAACATCCTTAGCCTTTTCTCCAAAGATAGCTCTTAGAAGCTTCTCTTCAGGAGTAAGGGTTGTTTCACCGCTTGGAGCAACCTTACCGACAAGGATATCGCCCGGACGGACATAACTACCAATCTTAACAATCCCGCTATCATCAAGATGTTGCAGAGCCTCCTCGCTCACATTGGGAAGGTCTCGAGTAATTTCCTCCTTCCCAAGCTTTGTTTCCCTGGCAACGCACTCAAACTCCTCGATATGGATGGATGTAAAAACATCGTCCTTGACAAGCCTTTCGGAAATGATGATAGAGTCCTCAAAGTTATACCCTCTCCAGGGCATAAAAGCTACGAGAACATCTTTGCCAAGGGCTAGCTCACCTCTATCCATTGAAGGACCATCAGCTAAAACATCCCCCTTCTTTACCCTCTGACCAGCTCTAACAATAGGTCTTTGTAAAAAAGTTGTATTCTGGTTTGTCCTTTGCCATTTCACAAGGTCATAAACCTTAACCCTAGGTAAAGATCCATCCTTCCCAAAGTAGCTCACCACAATTCTTGTGCTATCAACCTCCTCAACGACGCCATCATCTTCCGCAACGAGCAAATAGCCCGAGTCTCTTGCTACAACCCTTTCCATTCCCGAGCCAACAAGCGGAGCCTTGGTTTTAATAAGAGGAACAGCTTGCCTCTGCATGTTAGAACCCATGAGGGCTCGGTTTGCGTCGTCGTGCTCAAGGAAGGGTATGAGCGAGGTTGAGACGCTCACAACCTGAGCAGGATATAGGTCAACTAAGTCTACTTCCTCGCGTCTTGCCATTATAAATTCACCGTTTTTTCTGGCAGGAACAACCTCATCAAGGATGTTCCCTTCTTTATCAATGTTGATCGTGGATTGGGCTATGACCAAGTCTTTTTCTTCAGCCGCGCTAAGGTAAACGACCTCATCCGTAACCTTTCCGTCCTTTACTACCCTGAAAGGTGTCTCTAAAAATCCATAAGGATTAACCTTAGCGTAGGTGGTAGGAGATACGATCAAACCAATGTTAGGACCCTCTGGTGTTTCGATCGGACAGATCCTACCGTAGTGGCTTGGATGAACATCTCGGACCTCAAAGCCAGCCCTTTCCCTGGTAAGTCCTCCGGGACCAAGAGCAGATAGCCTTCTTTTATGGGTTAAAGAAGAAAGAACATTCGTCTGGTCCATAAACTGAGAAAGCTGACCCTGAGCAAAGAATTCCTTAACCGCAGAGATCACAGGCTTGCTGTTTATCAGGTCGCTTGGGGTGAGGTTTTCTATCTCCTGAAGTTGCATCTTTTCTTTGATAACCCTTTCCATCCGCATCAAGCCAAGGAGGAACTGATTTTCCACAAGCTCGCCCACAGACCTCACCCTACGGTTGGCTAAACTATCGATATCATCCCCTTCCTCTTCGTTAGCCCTCATCCGCATGAGCTCTTTAATGATGGCTATGACATCCTCTCTGGTTAAGACCCTAACATTTATGGGAACATCAAGGTTTAGCCTTTGATTTATCTTATATCTTCCGATCTCGGAAAGGTCATAGGTCTGAAGGTCAAAAAATAGGGAACGGAAATAAGCCTCAGCTACCTCAAGGGTCACAGGTGATGAG
This sequence comes from Caldimicrobium sp., assembly GCA_009903935.1. Lineage (GTDB taxonomy): Bacteria > Desulfobacterota > Thermodesulfobacteria > Thermodesulfobacteriales > Thermodesulfobacteriaceae > WYEG01. Next base: position 14,765 of record WYEG01000042.1, read on the forward strand.
GGTCTCATCTTTCTGTAGATTTCAAGGATGGCTTCTTCCCTTGTTTTTGCCTTATCAGCCTTAAGCATATCCCTTATAGCCGTAGAATAGCGCTGAAGGCTTGTGAAAAGAACTTTTACCTCCTTAAATCCCTTTTCTCGAAGAAGGTTTAGCTTCTCTTCTGTTATCTCTTCGTTCAAACTAAGCAGGACCTCGCCCGTCTCTGGGTCGATAACATCCTCAGCGGATATTTTCCCCAAAATAAGCTTATCCTCACCCTTTAAGCGCTTTACCCCGGAGCTAAGTATCCTTTTTATAAGGCCTTGACTGATTGCTTTTCCTTTTTTAATCAGGACTTCTCCTGTTTCCGGGTTTATAAGGTCAACCTCTGCTTTAGTTCCCGCTAAAATTTCAGAATTGACCTCTCTTTCCACTCCGTCTTCCAGGAGATAAAAGGTTTCCACAGGATAGAAAAGCTTCAAAATCTCCTCCTCAGTAAAACCAAGGGCTTTAAGAAAGACGGTTGCCGAGATGTTTTTTCTTTTATCTATTCTCACATAGAGCCTTCCACGATAGTCAAAGGTAAAGTCGACCCAAGAGCCTTTTACAGGAATAACCCTTGCTACATAGGTAAGCCTTCCAGCCCGAGCATGGGTCTTGTCCTTCTCAAAGATGACGCCAGGGGAACGTTGAATTTGATTAACCACCACCCTTTCTGTTCCGTTGATGATAAAACTACCCCTTTCGGTCATTAAGGGGATAGCCCCAAAGTAAAGCTCCTGCTCCTTTATATCCCTTATGCTTTTTACGCCGGTATCAGGGTCAACATCAAAGCTTGTAAGCCTTACCCTTAACTTCATTGGGGCTTCATAGGTTAGCCCCTTCTCCTTTGCGGTATCTGGATCATACTCTGGAGGCATGATTTGATAGTCAAGATATTCTAAGACCGCTGTATCAGCATAATCCTTAATAGGGAAAACAGCCTTTAATGCCCTATGAATTCCTACATCTTTCCTTGATTCTAAAGGGACGTTGCGTTGAAGAAAATTTTCGTATGATTCTTTTGGTATGGCGATAAGATAAGGAACATCCATTATCTGCTTAACCTTAGCAAAGCTTTTCCTTACACTCTTTTTTCCGTCCATCTTTGACATTACTTGATTCCTCCCCTTGGGATTCTATGGACTAAAAAGACAATTAGGGTGTCCCCGTGAAAGGACACCCTTTAACAATTTAAACCAATGATATAGGATTGTCAAGATTACTTAATTTCGACCTTTGCGCCAACTTCCTCAAGCTTTTTCTTGATTTCTTCGGCTTCAGCCTTGGACACACCTGTCTTAACTGGCTTTGGTGCGCTCTCAACCAAGTCCTTAGCCTCCTTAAGACCAAGCCCCGTAATCTCTCTGACAACCTTAATAACATTGATCTTGTTGGCTCCAGCCTCGGCAAGAATAACATCAAACTCCGTCTTCTCTTCCTCAGCTTTAGCCTCTGCTTGAGGAGCAGCTGCTCCTGCAACCGCTGCCACTGCTGCTACTGGGGCAGCCGCTGTTACCCCAAACTTCTCCTCAAGCTCTTTGATAAACTGGGAAAGTTCAAGCACCGTCATGTTGGAAATAAACTCGATTACCTCTTCCTTTGTTACTGGCATCTCCTACCCTCCTTTTGTTTTTTCCTTATTAAGCCTCTCCCTTAGCCTTCTTTTCTTCAATTGCCTTAAGCACATAGAGGAAATTCCTTAAAATAGCAGAAAGCACCCCCACAAAGTTGGCAACGGGTGCCTGAATTGTCCCAAGTAGTTGAGCGATGAGAACCTCCTTCGGAGGAAGTTTAACCAGCTCGTCAACCATCGCCGCATCATAACCCTTATCCTGCAAAACAAGCCCTCTCAAGGTAAGAGAGGGATGATTTTTGATGTACTCTTTCAAAACCTTGGCTATCTCAACCGGGTCTTGATAAGTAAAAACTACCGCCGTCGGTCCTTCAACATAGTCGTTTACCACCTGCTTCCCCTTCTTTTCGCTTGCAATTCTAAGGAGAGTATTCTTAACTACCCTGAACTCTCCTCCCTTCTCCCTAACAAGCTTCCTTATCTCATTACTCTCGTGAGCAGTAAATCCTTTGTAAGAAAGAACAAAAAGGGCGTTTGCTCTCTCAAGCTTCTCCTCAAATGATTTTAAAATTTCGGCTTTTTTAGCACGCGTCTTCAAGGCTAAACCCCCTAATCAAATTTTTGGAAGGGCACCCTTCCGCACCTACGGTTGGCTGGCTAAAACCATTTAAGCCCAAAGGGCACCAAACCGTCTCTGGCCAGAGGGCCCTCTATAGAAGAGGGCACCTTCAGGCCCTCAAACGATAGCTGCTTAATCTCCAGAGTACTTCTGGAGTAAATTCCTTATGTCGTTTACATCAACCTTAATCCCAGGTCCCATCGTCGTAGAAATAGTTATGCCCTTGATATACTGCCCTTTAGCCCCAGGTGGTTTAGCTTTAATAAGGGCATCCATAAAGGCTGCCAAGTTCTCAAGGAGCTTTTTCTCACCAAAAGAGACCTTACCGACCGGAGCATGAACGACGCCGCCCCTATCCACCTTAAAATCAACCTTACCCGCCTTAATGTCTCTTACAGCTTTAGCTACATCAAAGGTCACCGTGCCTGTTTTAGCACTTGGCATCAACCCCCTCGGACCAAGGATCTTACCAATCTTGCTGACCTGGGGCATCATGTCAGGGGTAGCGATTACCTTGTCAAACTCAAGCCAACCTTCCTCTTGAATCTTCTTTATAAGGTCTTCATCCCCAACATAGTCAGCCCCTGCCTCAAGGGCTTCCTTAGCCTTTTCCCCTTTAGCAAAAACAAGAACCCTAACAGGTTTACCCGTCCCATGAGGAAGGACGACGGAACCTCTCACCATCTGGTCAGCATGCCTTGGGTCAACCCCCAAGTTAACCGCAACCTCAACAGTTTCATCAAACTTGGCAGTTGCCGTGTCCAAAGCAAGCTTTACTGCCTCTTCAAAGGTGTATTTCTTTGTCCTATCTACCTTGGCTAAAGCTTCTCTGTATCTTTTACCCCTTCTTGCCATAGCCTTTCCTCTCCTTTAGTCTACTATTTGCACACCCATCGACCGAGCTGTTCCCTCTATACAGCGCATAGCTGCCTCAAGGGTTGCACAGTTCATATCCTGCATCTTCGTTTTAGCGATCTCTTCAAGCTGCTTGCGAGTAAGCTTCCCCACTATCTCCTTGCCTGGTGTATGAGCTCCCGTCTCAATCCCAAGAGCCTTTTTGATAAGGACTGAAGCTGGAGGCGTCTTAAGCTCAAAAGTAAAGGACCTATCAGCATAAACCGTGATGATGACAGGGATGATAAGACCTTCCTGCCCGCGGGTCTTCTCGTTAAAAGCCTTGACAAACTCCATAATGTTTACACCATGCTGACCCAAGGCAGGACCAACTGGAGGCGCAGGAGTTGCCTGCCCTGCTGGCAGTTGTAATTTAATCTGGGCTATAACCTTCTTAGCCATACCTCAACTTCCCCCTATGAAATCTTCTGAAGATTGGTTAGCTCTATCTCAACGGGCGTTTCCCTACCGAAGATGCTAACAAGCACCCTTGCTTTACCTTTATCAGGCTTTATCTCATCAACAACGCCGATAAAATTAGCAAAAGGACCCTCGGCAATCTTTACCTTATCACCACGCATGAACTGATACCTTGGCTTCGGCTTTATCTCCTCAACAACTAAGTTCTGAATAAGCTTTTCCACTTCCTCGGTGCGGAAAAATTGATACTTATCAGCTCCAGAAATGCCTAAAACACCCTCTATCTCAGAGATGGCTTGCCTTAGCTCATCCTTAAGCTCGCCGTAAAACAAAACATAACCAGAATAAAAAACCTTCTGCGAAACCTTTTCAGGTGAATAAACAACCTCAATTATCTTAGGTGGAGGGACAAAGAACCTTTCCACTAAATCCGTCATCCCCATCTCGGCAAGGATAGATTCTAAGCGTTCTTTAATTTTGTTTTCCATTCCTGCCCAAACATGGACTGAATACCAAGCCTTAGCCATGGCTACCTTAATATAATCGAAATTATAAAATTGTAAATCATGTCAAGCAATCCAAGATAAGCCCCGATAAACAGGCTCAAAAAAACAACGGTTGCCGTGCTTATCAAAACCTGCTTCCTTTCAGGCCAAGTTATCCTTTTAGCCTCAATCTTTACCTCTTTTAAAAATAGCTTTGCCCTATCCAAAAAAGCCGTGGGGCTAACTTTTATCTTCTTTTCTTCCATACAACCCCTCTAAATAATAAAAAAAATGGCAGGGCAGGAGGGACTCGAACCCCCAACCTTCGGATTTGGAGTCCGATGCTCTGCCAACTTGAGCTACTGCCCTACCCTAAGGGTTTTACTTTTTGACCTCCCGGTGAAGGGTATGCCTTCTATCCCAGGGGCAATACTTCCTAAGCTCAAGCCTATCGGGCGTGTTTCTACGGTTCTTCGAGGTAGTATAGTTAATCCTTTTGCATTCGGTGCATTGCAAATGAATGGTTATCCGAGCTTCTCCCTTTTTGGCCATGGCTAAACACCTATTCTATTATTTTTGTAACAACGCCTGCTCCTACTGTCCTTCCACCTTCCCTTATCGCAAACCTCAAACCCTCCTCCAACGCCACAGGCTTTATCAACTCAACCTCAAGCTCCACATTGTCCCCTGGCATCACCATCT
>WYEG01000029.1 GCA_009903935.1 Caldimicrobium sp.
AAGACCTGTTTGGGTTGAGCGCCCGCTTGATAAGGAGAAGTATTTAGTCTTTTTGAGGGAAGGGGGGCTTTCTCCTTTCTTAGCAAGCTACTTAGCTCGCAGGGGCTTTGAAGACCTTCATTCAGCCTACAGGTTTCTCTTTCCAAGGCTTGAGGATTTTGCTTCCCCCTTTTTAATCCCAGACATGGAGCTTGCAGTCAAGCGAATAGAAGCTGCTTTGCGCACAAACGAAAGGATTGGTCTCTACGCCGATTCTGACGCAGACGGGATCCTTGGTGCCTTCATTCTCTACGACTTTTTAAGTAAATTGATGCCTGAAGAAAACCTCGTTGTTTATTTTACAGACAGGCTACACAAGGGCTACGGTTTTCATCCCCAGTCTATATCCTACTTCAAAGCTCAAGGGGTAAGTCTTATCATCACTATCGATGTTGGCGTTGCGGACGAAGAAACGGTTGAGCTTGCGAAAGGAGCAGGTCTTGATGTCATCATCACCGACCATCATGAATTTCAGGACCTTCCCCGGACGATAACCATCACAGGGAAGAGAAGTCAATGCGAAAGTCTCTATCATCTCTGCGGAGCAGGGGTTGTATTTCAGCTCCTAAAAGCTCTAAGGAGTTATCTCTTTCAACAGGGTTTCTTTGGGACAAAAGATATGCTTCCTAAGCTAAGACCCTATTTAGAGATTGCCGGGCTTGCCACGCTTGCAGACATGGTGCCCCTTGTGGGAGAAAATAGGCTTATCACCTACTTTGGTTTTAGGGAGCTTGAGATGTCATCCTTCCCAGCTCTTAGGGCTTTACTTTCCGACCTACGGTATGGGATAACCGAAAGGGACCTTCAGCTTTCTATCATCCCCAGGATCAACGCCTGTTTTAGGCTCGGTCGCCCAGAGCTTTTTTTCAATTTCCTGAAGGAAAAAGACGAGACCAAAATTAGCATGCTTCTTAAAGAGATAGACAGTTTGAACGAGGAAAGAAAGAGCCTTTCTGCAAGTCTTTGGGAGAGGGTTTTAGAAAGGCGGGAAGAGGCAGAAAGAGAAAGCTTTGTGCTTCTTTTTGATGAAGGTCTTCCTAAGGGGCATCTTGGGGTTCTTGCCCAGAGGCTTAAGTCCCAAACAGGGAAACCTGCCATAGTCCTAACAGCTGACAAAAACGGAACCCTTGTTGGTTCAGCAAGAAGCCCAGAGGGCTTAAACCTTTTAGCCCTCCTTAGCCGTCGGGAGGACCTTTTTGTCCAGCTTGGAGGGCATGCCTTAGCCTTTGGCTTAAAGATAGAAAAGGAAAAGCTTGGTGAGCTAATATCTTATTTGGAAGAAAGCTTAAAGGGCTATGTCCCTCAAGAGCTTGAGCTTATCTATCTTGACTATGAGGGCAGGGTTTCTGAGTTTCTCGAGGAGGAAAATCTCTTAGCTCTTAGGGAGCTTCCGCCCTATGGGATTGGTCATGAGCCTCCGATGGTGCTTTTAAAGAAGTTTGAAGTTAGAGAAATCAAGCCTCTTAAGGAAAAACATTGTGAAATTTGGCTTAAGGATGGTTTCCGAGAGGTGAGGGGGGTTCTTTTTAACAGGCAAATGGAAAGGGAGCCCATTCTCCTTGTCTGCGAGCCCTACATCAATAGTTTTAGCGGAAGCCTTGAGTTTAGGGTTGAAGACTATAAAGATGAGCTTGAATGAGCCCTCTCTGAGTATAAGGACCATCAAGGAAGAGGAGGAATATCGGTATCTCTCCCCTTATGCTTGTCCGGCACGGGAGAGCCGAGGAAGGCTTCGTCCTGAGCCTGAATGCGAGGTTAGGACCTGTTTTGAAAGGGACCGAGATAGGATCATTCACTCTAAAGCCTTCCGTAGGCTAAAGCACAAGACGCAAGTTTTCTTAGCCCCGAGGGGGGACCATTTTCGCACAAGGTTAACCCATACCTTAGAAACAGCACAGATCGCAAGAACTATAGCTAAGGCTCTTCGTCTAAATGTAGATTTGACGGAGGCTATAGCCCTTGGGCATGACCTTGGACATACTCCCTTTGGTCATGCTGGGGAGGAAGTGTTAAACGAGCTCCTACCGGGTGGGTTTAGGCATTATGAACAGAGCGGAAGGGTAGTTGACCTTTTGGAAAGGGAAGGCAAGGGCTTGAACCTTACTTTAGAGGTTCGGGACGGGATCGTCTCTCACTCTAAGGGAAAGGGTCCAATTTTGAGCAAAGACCGAAAGCCCCTAACTCTTGAAGCCGAGGTAGTTAGGATTTCTGACATCATAGCCTATGTAAACCACGACATAGATGACGCCATCCGGGCTAGCATTATCTCAAAAGAGGAGCTTCCCGATTTGGTAAAAAGGGAGCTTGGGGAGACCCATTCCAAAAGGATAGACACCTTGGTAAAGGGAGTAATCTATCCTACCCTTGAGGCAGGGGGAAAGGAAATCTTAGTTGATGAGAAAAAACTTTCAGCCCTTTATGTGCTGAGAGAATTTCTTTTTGAACGGGTCTATCAAGCAAAGGTTGTAAGAAGGGAGCTTGAGAAGGCAAAGGGCATCCTTTATCGACTTTTTGAATACTATATGGAACACTTTGAGGAGATAGAGTATCTTGTTAAAATGAAAAGCATCTTACCCCATGAGCCAAAGGAGCGACTTGTTGCTGACTACATTGCTGGCATGACTGACCGTTTTGCCCTAACGCAGTATCAAGAATTTTTCCTGCCAAACCCCTGGGTATAGGGTGAAGAAGATGAAAAGGATAGGTTGGTTTACTACGGGAAGGGATGAAGCCGCCCTCCTACTTCTTGAGATAGCTTACCGGAAAATTAAAGAGGGCTTTCTGCCATTAGAGATTAGTTATGTTTTTGTAAGTAGAGACCCCGGGGAGAGCGAGCCTTCGGATAGGTTGATCCGCGTTGCTAAGGAGGAAATGGGGTTAAGGGTCATCACTTTTTCTGCTAAAAAATTTATGCCCGAGTTAAGACAAACAAACTTAGAGGAATGGAGAAAAAAATACCATGAAGAGGTCTATAGGCTCTTGCCAGAAGAAGTTAATTTTGGGATGCTTGCCGGTTACATGTGGATTGTGTCGAAAGAGTTTTGCGAAAAGATCCCTCTTTTAAATCTTCATCCAGCTTTACCAGGAGGACCTAAGGGGACTTGGCAAGAGGTAATCTGGCAGCTAATCAGCGCAAGGAGCGCAGAAACGGGAGTGATGATCCATAGAGTAACGCCTGAGCTTGATGAAGGACCACCCCTTACCTTTGTGCGCATCCCTATAAGAACTGAAGAATTTTCACCTCTTTGGGAGGAAGCGGAAAGAATCCTCTTGAAAAAGCATCTAAGCGGGCTAAAAAAAGAGGAAGGAGAGAAAAACAAGCTCTTCCTCAAAATCAGGGAAGAGGGGGTAAAAAGGGAGTTGCCTTTGATAGTGCTTACTTTACGGGCTCTTGGGGAGGAAAGAATAAGCTTTGGTTCGTCTAACCTACCCCTTGACCTAACTCAAGAGGTGGAGGAATATTTAAAAAAACGAAAATTGACTTCGGAGGCAGGATAATGAAGCGCTACCTTATTTTGATCTTTCTTTCAAGCTTACTTTCCGCCTGCGTTGAAGATACATCAAGCCTTAAGGTTAGGCTTATAAACCTTGAAAGCAGGCTAGACGTCTTGGAAAACCGAGTGGCAAAGCTTGAAAACGACACCCAAGCCCTTGAAAGCAGTATCACTAAAGCGATTGTAGAACGGCAGTCCCTTATCGTTTCTGACCTTGAAGAGGTAAAGAAAGAGCAGCTTAGGCTTCAGGAAAGGCTTGAGGACCTAAGCTACAAGCTTGAGGGCAAGGAAAGGGAAGAAAAGGGGAGAAAAGAGGACCTGTTAACCAGGGTTTCCGCTCTTGAGCTAAGACTAAAGAGAATTGAGAGCCTTGTTCAACCTTCAAACGAGACGGCAATTCAAAATGCCAC
>WYEG01000050.1 GCA_009903935.1 Caldimicrobium sp.
CCCCTTCGTAGACAAAACCTTCGTTATCGCTGAAGTCAATGTCGTCTTACCATGGTCAATGTGCCCAATCGTCCCCACATTCAAATGCGGCTTCTTCCTCTCAAACTTCTGCTTCGCCATCGTTATCCCTCCGCTTTCAAAAAGTTTTATGCCTTTGCTTTCTTGATTATCTCCTCCGCCAAATGAGCCGGCACCTTATCGTAATGAGAAAATTGCATCGTAAAGTTTCCTCTTCCTTGGGTAAGTGAGCGCAAAGTGGTTGCATAACCAAACATTTCTCCAAGGGGAACAAAAGCCCGGATAACCCTTACATTTCCCCTCATGTCCATACCTTCTACTCTACCACGTCTTGAAGAAATATCACCAAGGACCTCGCCTAAGTATTCCTCTGGCACAACAACTTCTACCTTCATGATAGGCTCAAGAAGCACAGGATTAGCCCTCTTACAAGCCTCCTTAAAGCCAAGAGAACCAGCGATGGCAAAGGCAAGGTCTGAAGAGTCAACTTCGTGATAGGAACCGTCAACAAGCCGGACCTTAACATCTATCACCGGATAGCCAGCTAAAACACCCTCTTGAGCTGCCTCTCTTACGCCCTTCTCCACAGAGGGGATAAATTCTTTAGGAATAACTCCACCAACGATCTCAGACACAAACTCTATACCCTTGCCAGGGTTTGGCTCAACGACTAACTTAACATGTCCATACTGTCCTCTACCACCGGTCTGCCTAATATACTTTCCTTCAGCCTCTGCTTTAGTGGTAATTGTCTCTTTATAAGCCACCTCGGGTCTTCCCACATTAACCCCAACCTTAAACTCCCTAACAAGCCTATCAACGATGATCTCTAAGTGAAGCTCCCCCATACCCCAAATAAGGGTTTGACCGGTTTCATGGTTAACGGTAACCCTAAAAGATGGGTCTTCCAGAGCAAGCTTCTGCAAGGCAAGAGAAAGCTTCTCCTGGTCAGCCTTGGTCTTAGGCTCAACCGCAACAGAGATAACAGGCTCTGGTATCTCAAGCTTTTCAAGCTCAATGGGATGGTTCTCATCGCAAAGGGTATCACCCGTCGTTGTGTTCCTAAGCCCAAGCGCAGCAACGATATCTCCGCAGATAGCCCCAGTTATCTCCTCCCTTTGGTTAGCATGCATCCGAACAAGCCTTCCTATTCTTTCCTTCTTTCTTTTGGTTGAATTGTAAACGTTCATTCCGGTTTCGATCCTTCCGGAATAGACCCGCAAAAATGTAAGGGTTCCTACATAAGGGTCTGTCATTATCTTAAAAGCAAGAGCAGCAAAGGGCGCATCAGGGTCTGTTGGTCTCTCAATAACCTCACCCGTATCAGGATGCACACCCTTAACCGCAGGTATATCAAGGGGGGATGGTAGAAAATCTATAATGGCATCAAGAAGGGGCTGAACCCCCTTGTTCTTAAAGGCTGAACCACAAAGGACTGGAACAAGCTTAAAAGAACAGGTCGCCTCTCTGATAGCCTTTCGAATTTCTTCTGGAGTAATTTCCTCCCCCTCAAGATACTTTTCCATAATAGCGTCGTTAACATCCGCAAGCTTCTCAAGCATCATAATTCTATATTCTTCTGCCTTGTCTTTAAGATGGGCTGGGATCTCCTCAAAATGATACTTTGCTCCTAAGGTCTCCTCCTCCCAGACGATGGCTTTCATATTGATAAGGTCGATGACGCCAACGAAAGAGTCCTCAGCCCCGTAGGGTATCTGAATAGGCAAAGGATTAGCTCCAAGCCTTGACTTCATCTGCTCAATAACACCCTCAAAATCAGCACCAATCCTATCCATCTTATTGATAAAAGTAATTCTTGGGACCTTGTATTTATCCGCCTGCCTCCACACCGTTTCGGACTGGGGCTCAACCCCACCTACAGCGCAAAAAATCACCACCGCCCCGTCTAATACCCTTAAGCTTCTTTCTACCTCAATGGTGAAATCCACATGCCCAGGAGTGTCGATGATGTTTATACGATGATTACGCCAGAAGGTGGTGGTGCAGGCTGAGGTAATGGTAATACCCCTTTCCTGCTCCTGGGGCATAAAGTCCATTACCGCCGTTCCCTCATGGACCTCACCAATCTTATAGGTCTTCCCTGTGTAGTAAAGAATACGTTCAGTGGTCGTAGTTTTACCAGCATCAATATGGGCAACGATCCCTATATTTCTCGTCGTCTGAAGAATTTTTAGTTCTTCTGGCTTCATCCTCTCACCTACTCCTAATTTTGGTTTTTAAAACAAATAATAACCCTCTTTCTAATTACTTTTTTATCTTATCGCAAAGAGTTAAGACTATTTATACTACCAACGGAAGTGGGCAAAAACTCTGTTAGATTCCGCCATTCTATGGGTATCGTCCCTCTTCTTTATCGCGCCTCCCTTTTCATTGTAAGCATCCCAAAGCTCTCCAGCCAATCTCTCCACCATCGTCCGCTCAGAACGCTCCCTTGCCGCACGAATTATCCATTTAATAGCTAAAGATACCTGCCTCTCAGGTCTAACCTCAACGGGCACCTGATAGTTAGCTCCACCGATACGCCTTGACCTTGTCTCAAGGAGTGGCTTTACCTTTTCTACCGCTGCCTCAAAGATCTTAAGAGGATCCTCACCCCCAGACTTTTCCCTCAACCTTTCCAAAGCTTCATAAAATATCCTTCGAGCAACGCTCTTTTTACCATCCCACATTAAATTGTTTATGAACTTAGCAACGAGCACGCTCCCATACTTAGGGTCTGGCGGAATCTCTCTTTTCGGTACCGGTCCCTTTCGCGGCATATGCTTTTACCTCTCCCTTCTATGATTTTGGTCTTGGCGTTCCATACTTTGAACGGGACTTTCTACGGTTCTGCACACCAGCTGCATCCAAAGCCCCACGAATTATCTTATACCTTACACCGGGGAGGTCACGCACACGCCCCCCTCTAACTAATACCACCGAGTGCTCCTGAAGATTGTGCCCTATTCCAGGAATGTAAGCGGTAACCTCGATGCCGTTAGTAAGCCTAACCCTTGCCACCTTACGTAGAGCAGAGTTTGGTTTTTTGGGGGTAACGGTATAAACCCTTACGCAGACACCACGCTTCTGCGGGCAACCCTGAAGAGCGGGTGCCTTAGAACGTTTCTCCTTTTTCTCCCTACCATACCTAACAAGCTGGTTGATGGTTGGCATAGTCTTTTCACTCCTCCCTAAAAATTGACAAGCCCTTTATATACAACTTTTTCCAAGCTTGTCAAGAGGGGATGCTAAAGGGCAAGCTCCCTTAATACATCCGTTGCGGAAAGCACACCTACCGGCACAAACTTACCCACTGAAGATGGGGTTACAACAATTAAGCGATGAACTCGATGGTTTAACATCTTCCTTGCCGCTTCTTTTAAAGTCGCTCCCCCTTCTATAGTGTAAGGTTTGGGGCAAAGAATATCTTCCGCCGTCTTTTCCCAAACCTCCTTCCCAAACTTCTTTAAAGCTGATATAACATCTGTCTTACTTATGATACCCATAAACTCTCCGTTAGGAGCAGTCACAATTAAGGCTGAAACCTTGGCCTCCAAAAAAGCATCAACTATTTGAGAAAAAGTTGCATCAATCGGTATAGTATACAAGGTTCTACTCATTACCTCGGCTACAGTCTTTTCTTCAATGCCCATACTTTTCCCCTCTTTTTTCCTCTAAATTTTAAAACCTTTTTTATAAAAATAAAGGGTTTATATTTTATAAGGATGGGGAGCTTAGCAGAAAGGCTGAGACCGCAAAGTTTTTCTGAGTTTGTCGGACAGGAGCATCTTCTAGCTGAGGGGAGGATCCTTTGGGTCTTAAGGCAGAGGAAAAAGCCTATTTCTCTCATCCTTTGGGGACCTCCTGGCTCTGGTAAAACCACCCTTGCCTATCTCTTAGGAAAAGAACTTCAAGCTAACTTTGTATCGGTAAGCGCTGTAGATACAAGTTTAAAGGACCTAAAGGATATCATTGCTCAAGCCAAACGTTTAAAGGGGCTAAAACAGGAAACGATAGTTTTTATAGATGAAATACACCGGTTCAACAAGTCTCAACAAGCCTTTCTTCTACCCTATGTTGAGCGGGGAGACATCTATCTCATAGGGGCAACTACAGAAAACCCTTCTTTTGAGGTTATCCCGCCCTTGCTTTCAAGGACCAAGGTTTTACTCTTAGAACCTTTGAAGCCGGAAGAGATAAAAAAAATTTTAGAGCGAGCTTTGGAACATCCCTTAGGGCTAAAGGAATACAGAGTAAAGGTTGAGGACGAAGTCCTTTGGAGCTTAGCAAATTCAGCTCACGGTGACGCTCGGTTTGCTTTAAACACCTTAGAGATATTGGTTGAAAAGGCAAAAGCCTTGGGAAAAGATAAACTCGAGCTCTCTGATATTACGCCTGAAGTTATAAAAAAACCCTTAGCTCATGATAAGGAAGGGGAAGCCCATTACAATTTGCTTTCTGCCTTTCACAAAAGCATGCGGGGTAGCGACCCTGATGCGAGCATCTACTGGCTTGCGAGGCTTCTTAAAGCCGGAGAGGACCCAGAGGTTGTAGCAAGAAGGATAATTGCCTGTGCGGCAGAAGATGTTGGCTTAGCAGACCCGATGGCTCTTGTCGTTGCGGTTTCGGCTCTTTTAGCTTATCAAGCTCTTGGCTCACCTGAGGGAGATTTAGCCTTAGCTTTGGCAACGCTATACAATGCCCTCTCAGAAAAGAGTAATTCTGCCTACCTTGCCCTAAAATCTGCCGAAGCCCTGGTTGAAGAGAAGGGAGACCTTTCTGTTCCTCTCCATTTAAGAAACCCTGTGACCAAACTCATGGAAAACCTTGGGTATGGTAGAGACTATCTTTATCCTCATGACTTTGAAGAGGGATTTGTGCCCCAAGATTATCTACCAGAGGAAATTAAGGATAAGACCTTTTATCATCCTAAGGATAAAGGGAAAGAAGCAGAGTTTAAAAAGAGGTTAAAGAAGCTTTGGGGCGAAAAGAAAGAATAAAAGAACTAATCCAAGCAAACCCAAACCTAAGCTTTTTAGCCACCCTTTTTATCCTGATAATTTTTGTTTCCTTTTTCTTACAGGTTGCCTACTTTAACCACTTTATTCATCAAAGATTAGAGGAATCGGTTGAAAGCACTTTTAAAGTCTTTCAAGGGAAGGTTTCTGACTACATCGACCTTTTAGAAACCATCTACCAAATCGAGTTTATCCCGGAGTTTGGAGAATTGGCTGAGAGTAAAGGACTGCTTGCCGAGCTTGTCGACATCCTTAATGAACCAGCAAAAAGGGTAAAAGTAACGGAGCTTGGGGTCTTCTATCAAGGTAAACCTTTTTTAACCTGGCACTATACCCAGACAAACCTTGATGTTAAAGCCTGCCAACCCACAAGAATTAAGAACGGCGCCCTCTTGACCGTTATGAGACCCATCAAAACCGATAAGTATAACCTATGCGGTGTTTTAAGCTTTGATATTTCTTATCATCGTGAGGTTATTCTAACCCATGCGCTGTTTGCCGGCGTTATAAGTCTTCTAAACCTTTTTGTCGTTATTTATCTAACCATAAGGGCTCTTAAGTCTGAAGTTTCAAGGATCAATGCTCAGAAAAAACTTCAAGCTGAAAGGGACCTTGCCCTTCTTGGAAGAATGGCAAGCTCCTTTGCCCATGAGCTAAGAAATAGCCTTAATCGAGTCTTCCTTGAGCTTCAAGGTTTGGGAGTGTCAACCACTAATACCTTTCTTTTCGAAGAGATTAAAAAAATGCTTCAATGGCTTGAAGACATTTTACTTTTTCAAAAGGAAATAAATATTAAGGCGGAGGTCTTTAAGGCAGAGGATTTTCTTTTAGAAGCTCAGCTCTTCTTTGCGGGTTTAAACAAAAAGGGGGTTAACTTTTATGTAGAAAGCAAAGTTGAAGAGGTTTGCGGAGATAGATTTTGGTTAAAAAAAGCCTTAGAAAACTTGCTAAAAAATGCTTATGAAGCGGTAAAAGAAGGAGGAACAATAAAGGTTTCATTGAATAAAGAGGGGGAAAATTTCGTGCTTGAGGTGTTCGATGACGGAGAACCTTTGCCCTCTTCTTCGGATAAGCTTTTTGAACCCTTTTTCACGACCAAAAGAGAAGGTTTTGGGTTAGGGCTATACTTAGTAAAGAAAGTAGCAGAGGCTCATGGGGGAGTGGTAAAGATCATACCCCAAACAGAAGGAAAAACCTTTCAGTTAAGCTGGAGTTGTAAGCCTAAGGTCTAAAGCTTAAGGGGGTTCATTGGAGAGATGAAAAAAGGGAACATTCTTATCGTTGAGGATGATGAGGCGCAGAGAAAACTTTTAGCCGAAGCCTTGCGAAAACGCGGCTTTTATGTGGAGGGGGCAGAAAACCTCGCCGAAGCTAAAGAGCTTCTTGAAAAGAGGGATTTTAATGTCCTTCTACTTGACTATAAGTTGCCCGACGGAGATGGATTAGAATTCTTAGCCTACCTTAAAAAGAACTATCCTAATATTCCAACCATTATGCTAACAGCCTACGCCTCGGTAGAGAATGCTGTCTCTGCCATGAAGGCTGGTGCCTTCCATTACCTTGCTAAGCCCATAAACCTTGAAGAGTTAAACCTGATCGTAGACAAAGCCTTAGAAGAAAACAAGCTCATTCGGGAAATAACTCTTCTAAGAGAGAGGTTCAAATTCCTTTCTGACAAGGAGCTTAAAATCGCTGAAAACATCGTAGCAGAAAGCCCGGCGATGAAAAAGGTTTTAAGCCTGGTTTCCAAGGTTGCAGAAACGGATGCCCCAGTCCTGATCACAGGAGAATCAGGAACAGGGAAAGGAGTGATAGCAAGGCTCATCCATCAGCTTAGTCCAGACAAGGAAGGTCCCTTCCTGCAGATAAACTGTGCGGCAATTCCTGAAACCCTTCTTGAGGCTGAGCTCTTTGGTTATGAAAGGGGGGCTTTTACGGGAGCAACCCACTCCAAGGCAGGGCTTTTTGAGTTAGCCGAAGGTGGGACCCTCTTTCTTGACGAAATCGGAGACATGCCCCTTAGCCTTCAGGCAAAGCTTCTAACCGTCCTTCAGGATAAGACCATTCGCCGGCTTGGCGGTTTGAAGGAAATCAAGGTCAATTTTCGTTTTATCTCCGCAACAAACCAAGACCTTGAAAGGATGGTTGAAGAGGGAAAGTTTAGGGAAGACCTCTTCTGGAGGTTGAATGTTATCCGCATAAACATCCCCCCTCTTCGAGAAAGAAAGGAAGATATAATACCCTTAGCTCAACTTTTCATAAAAAAATTCAACCAAAAATACCGAAAGGAGGTGCAAGGGCTTACCCAGGAAGCGATGTTAGCCCTTCTTAGACATGATTTTCCCGGTAATGTTCGAGAATTGGAAAATCGCATAGAGCGGGGTATAATCCTTGCTGAGGATGAATACTTGACAAGGGAGGACTTAGGGTTAGCCCTTGAGGGACAGACAGAGGAAGACTTGTTAGATAAACTTTTAAAATTGCCTTTAGAAGAGGCGTTAGAACACTTAGAAAGACTCCGCATAGAGATGGCTTTAAAGGAAGCAAAGGGAGTAAAGGTTAGAGCCGCAGAAATCTTAGGGATCACAGAAAGGATGCTCCGCTATAAGATGGAAAAGTATGGGCTCGGAGGTTAGGACAATGTATGAACCTTTAAAGTCTGTTGACCCAGAAATCTGGGAATTGATCGAGAAGGAGATCGACAGACAGGAGTATCAGCTTGAGATGATCGCTTCAGAAAACCTTGCCTCTCAAGCGGTTATGCTTGCTGAGGGCTCACCCCTTATGAATAAATACGCTGAGGGGTATCCGAAGGCACGATACTACGGGGGTTGCACCTTCGTTGATGAAGTTGAGCGCTTAGCTATTGAAAGATTGAAGCTTCTTTTTGGGGCAGAGTACGCAAATGTGCAGCCTCATTCGGGGACCCAAGCCAACATGGCTGTCTACTTTGCCGTTTTAAATCCCGGGGATACTATTCTCTCGATGAACCTTGCCCATGGAGGGCATCTTTCCCATGGAGCTCCGGTAAACTTCTCAGGAAAGCTCTACAAGATTGTCCATTACGGGGTAAACCGAGAAACGGAGATGCTTGACTACGACGAAATACTTAGGATCGCTGAAACGGAAAGACCAAAGCTAATCGTTGCTGGAGCAAGCGCTTACCCGAGAACGATAGACTTTTATGCCTTCTATGAGATAGCTAAAGCAGTGAAAGCCTTTCTGATGGTGGACATGGCGCATATTGCGGGTTTGGTTGCCGCAGGAATTCACCCTTCCCCTCTTCCATACGCCGACTTTGTAACTTCAACGACGCACAAAACCCTGAGGGGACCTCGTGGAGGTTTTATCCTCTGCAAGGAAAAGTATGGACCGATCATCGATAAAACAGTCTTCCCAGGTATTCAAGGGGGACCTCACATGAACATCATCGCCGCAAAGGCGGTATGCTTCAAAGAAGCTCTTCAACCTGAGTTTAAGAGCTATCAGCAGCAGGTGGTAGCAAACGCCAAGGTCATTGCCAAGGTCTTTGCTGAAGAAGGCTTTAGGGTAGTCTCAGGGGGGACGGACAATCATTTGGTCTTGATCGATGTTTCTGTTAAAGGTCTAACCGGAGCGCAAGCGGAAAAGATCCTTGAATCAGCAGGCATTACTGTGAATAAAAACGCCATACCCTTTGACCCCCTTCCTCCAAAAATAACGAGCGGTATACGGGTTGGCACGCCAGCCATCACTACCCGTGGCTTAAAGGAAAAGGATGTGGAAGAGGTTGCTCGCTACATGTGCGAAGCCTTAAAAAATCCAGAAAACGAAAAACTTCACGCCTCAATCCGGGAAAAAGTAAGAGATATTTGCAAGAAATTCCCCTTCTACCGGAGGTAAAGGATGCCGGTTAGACCCTCCTGGGATGAGTACTTCATGGTGATAGCAAAGCTTGTTGCTGTTCGTTCAGGCTGCAATTCCAGACCAACCGGAGCAGTCATCGTAAAAGATAAAAGGATCCTTGCCACAGGCTATAACGGACCGATGCCCGGGGCTTGGCACTGCACAGACAGAGGTCCAACCTATTGCTTTCGGCGAGAAAAGGGGATACCGGATATTGACAAATACAACTACTGCCGAGCAAGCCATGCCGAAGCCAACGCCATAGCTCAAGCGGCAAGGTTTGGCATCTCTGTCGAAGGGGCAAGCCTATACTGTACCCTTGCCCCTTGCTATGTATGCCTAAAACTTATCGCAAGCGCCGGGATAAAAGAAGTCTACTATGAGTATGACTACGAAAGCAGGGACTTTGAGCGAGACGCCTTCTGGAGGCAAGCCATTGAAGAGGCAGGTCTTCGCGTGTTTAAACAGGTAACCGTTTCCGAAGAGACCATCAAGTCCGTTATGGAAATACTTCAGTATCCAACCTCTAAAAGACGCCTTCCTCCAACGGAGTAGAAAAGGGAAAAGCCCCTTGGATTTTAACCAAGGGGCTAAATGACCTGTTGATTAGGTCTCTTTTGTCTCTTCTTTTGTTCCTTCCTTAGGTGGAGCAAAGACCTCGCAGAGCTTGACTAATCTTTCGTATTCTTCGTTTGCCTTCTGTTGAATAAGCTCGATTTCTTCCTTAGTCAAGTGCCGATATCTCCTCTGTAGCTTTAGATACTCTTCCACAGGCTTTGGTTTATCAACCTTTCTGTTTAGGATGTAGTATTTTCCGTCTATAACCTCAAAGAGGGGGAAAAGCCTTGTTTCTACGACAAGCCTTGAAATAAGAATAGTATCCTCGGATTTTGAACCCCAACCCGTTGGACAAGGGGAATAGACATGAATGAAGGCTGGTCCTTCTACAAGGGAAGCCTTCTTTACCTTGTTCATGTAATCCATGTAGAAGGCTGGAGAAGCTGTGGCAAAGTAAGGAATGTTGTGGGCGATGACTATTCCATCAAGGTTTTTCTTCCAGGTGATGTTTCCGTGGATGACCTTTCCTGCTGGGCTTGTGGTGGTGTGAGCAAACTTTGGGGTGCCTCCAGACCTTTGCACTCCCGTGTTCATGTAGGCTTCGTTGTCAAGGCAGATGTAGATAAAGTTATGCCCGCGCTCAAGGGCACCGGATACAAACTGAAGCCCTATGTCAAAGGTTGCCCCGTCTCCAGCAAAGACAACGATGTTTATCTTTTCCTTCTTGGGAAGTTTACCCTTTCTCTTTAACGCCTTGATCGCCGCATCTATACCTGAGGCAACTGAAGCTGCGTTTTCAAAGGCCACATGTATCCAGGGCACCTTCCAGGAGGTATACGGAAAGGGGCTTGAGATGATCTCCATGCAACCTGTAGCAGAGACGGCTATGGTGTTTGGTCCAAGGACTTTTAAGGCAAGCTTTAAAGGTAGAACTGTCCCGCAGCCCTGGCAAGCCCTATGACCAGGGGCGATCCAATCCTCTTTGGGTAGGTCCTTAATGCTCAAGGGTTTGAATTTGGCTAACTCTGGTCTCATAGCTCTACTCCTTTACTCCGTAGATTTCATAGCTAAACTTTGGCTTCTTAGATATGGCTTCAAAGGTCCTTTCAAAGAGCTCTATAAAATCATCTTTGGTGACATCCCTTCCCGAAAGTCCAGCGATAAAGTTTACTACCCGTGGTCTCTTATTGGACTGATATAGGGCAGAGCGAACCTCTATGCCCACAGGACCACCGGTTGAGGCATGGCTTACCGCTCTATCAACGACGCAAAGGGCTTTGACCCTGCCGATAGCCTTAAGAAAATCCTGCATGGGGAAGGGTCTCCAAAGCCTAAACCTAATAAGACCCACTTTTTTGCCCTTTGCGCGAAGCTCGTCTACGGCGTTGCAGGCTGTTTCAGCAAGGCTACCCATGATGACCATGGCGACCTCGGCATCTTCCATGCGATAGGTCTCAACAGGCTGATATCTTCTGCCGGAAATCTTTTCAAACTCCTTCCAGGCTTGAACTACCATCTTGTAGCTTGCCTTAACGGCTTCATCTAAAGCCTTCTTAGCTTCGGTATAGATCTCGGGAACGCCGATTGCTCCCATAGTAATGGGCTTCTTTGGGTCAAGCTTATACTTCATCTTAAGCGGGGGAAGGTATTTATCGACAAGCTCTTGGTCTAACATCTCAATTGGCTCAACCACATGAGTAACGATAAAGCCATCAAGGTTTACCGCTACAGGAAGGAGACACTTTTCCGCCACTCGGTAGGCATGATAAACAAGGTCTACGGCTTCTTGACCGTTTTCAGCAAAGGTCTGGATCCAGCCAAAGTCTCGTGTGGTCATAACATCGCTATGGTCATTCCAGATGCTGATAGGGGCAGAGATCGACCTGTTGGCAATAACCATAACTATTGGGAGCCTAAAGGCAGAGGCAATGGGAAGGTTCTCATACATAAAAAGCAAACCCTGAGATGAAGTGGAGGTAAAGGTTCGAGCACCAG
Organism: Caldimicrobium sp.; assembly: GCA_009903935.1. Classification (GTDB taxonomy): domain Bacteria; phylum Desulfobacterota; class Thermodesulfobacteria; order Thermodesulfobacteriales; family Thermodesulfobacteriaceae; genus WYEG01. The sequence continues at coordinate 11,475 of WYEG01000050.1, forward strand.
CTGCTGCGGCACCAATGCAAGCGCTCATTGCTGCATGCTCAGACTCAACGGGGATGTATTCGGCGTCAAGCTCGCCGTTATTTACAAGCTCTGCCAAATGCTCAACTATATGGGTTTGCGGAGTAATAGGATAGGCAGAGATTACATCTACTCTACACTGGGCAACAGCATCGGCTACCGCTATGGAAACTTCTTTAGCAACCCTTTTCCCCATCTTAAGCCTCCTCTAAAACCATGGTTATAGCCCCTTTGGGGCAGATGGCTGCACAGATCCCACAGCCCTTACAGTAGTAAAGGTTGCAAATATAATAACCCTCTTCGTTTGGCTCGTAAGCTGGCTCTGGGCAGAGGAGATAACACTGCCCGCACTTGATACACTTTTCCTTGTCAAGGACTGGGCGATGGGACCTCCAGTCCCCGGTCTTAAACTTTGCTGAATTTCCGGGCTCAAGAATATACATGCCCGGAGCAAGCTCTTTCCAACTCATTAAGCCCTGGTCTTTCGGCATTTCTTCACCCCTTTAGTAGATTTTGGTTTCCGCTATTGCCCTCTCAAGGGCAGCTATGTTTTTGTCTGCCAATCGCCCAAACCGCTCCCTCAAAGCATCCTTCATAGCTTCAAGATCAACAAGCCCTGTAGCCTTAATGAATGCGCCAAGCATGGTGGTGTTAGTTATGGGAAGGCCGAGAACCTCAAGGGCAATCTTTGTGGCATCAAGAAGGGCAAGCTTACCCTTGTAGCCACCAAGCATCTCCCTTACTTCCTTTTCCGAATAAGAGGTGTTAAGAATGGCGATACCATCCTCATTTAACCCCTGGGTTACCTTGACGATCTTCGGAAGAGAAGCATCAAGAACTAAGATGACATCAGGATTGTAGATCTTCTCCCTGGTCCTTATGCGAGAATCGCTAATCCTCGCAAAGGCTTGCACCGGAGCACCTCTTCTTTCCGGTCCAAAGCTTGGGAAAGCTTGAGCATACTTCCCTTGATGAATGGCTGATATTGCTATCAACTCTGCGGAGGTGACCCCTCCCTGTCCACCCCTTCCGTGGATCCTTATCTCTACCAGCATGGTCCACCCCTTTTTAAAGGATTTCGTTCTATTGAACACAAATTTTTATCCCGTCAAGAGTGTTTGTTAAAATTTTCCCTAAACTCTAAGAGAGCCGAAGGGGCAAAAAGGGTATCCTTAAACTGTCTTTTCGTTTAAGAGGCTTCTCTTTCACCACAAAAAGGGAGGTTGCGGTGGAGACAATAGTCCTTCCATACCGTCCGCTCAAGTAGTCTATGCCTTGATAGAGCTTCTCTATCTTCTCGCTTCTGATTGTATCTTCAAAGAGGCTTCTCTGCTTAACTTGGTTTGAGGTGAGCCCGCTCAGCACTACCACCACCTGCCTGTAGAGTTTGCCCTCCCTGTAAAGCCTGCTAAAGGCTTCTCTTAGATGGGGAAGCACCTCTAACGGGTAGGCGCTCTCCTGCGGAAGTTCTATTTCCTCGGATAAGAAGTTAAAGTCTTCATCCTTCAGACCAAGGATAACCCTTTTAGCTCGAAGCCCATAAGCCCTGGCCTTAAAGCAGGCAAGCTCAAGGTTAAAGGCTATCTGAGAAAGCAAAAAATCCCTGTTTGAGGTGGGAGTAAAGCTTAGGGCTTTGCTTATGCTTTTGTATGAAGACTTTGGCGTTGGGTCTACGGGATAAACGGGGATCCCTCTCAGCTCAAACCAAATCTCATGTATTCTTTTGTCGAAATACTTCTTTATGAAGTCTTCTGTCTTCAGGGCAAGGTCAAGGGCAGTCTTAAGGTTAAGCTTTTCGCAAAGGGCTGAGGTCTTGGGACCTATCCCCCAAACCTCAGAAACCGGAAGCTTAGAAAGGTAGTGGTGTATTTCCCTTCCGGGGATGACGGTTAGACCGTCTGGCTTTTGCCAAGATGAGGCAATCTTTGCAAGGACCTTGGTTAAGCTTATTCCAAGAGAGACGGTTAGGCCAAGCTCTTTCTTAATCCTCTCTTTTATGGCTAAGGCTATGCCCTCATAACCGCAACGATAAAGCCTTCTAAGCCCGGTTAAATCCGCAAAGGCTTCATCGATAGAGTACTCCTCAACATCAGGGGTAAATTCCCTTAAGATGTCAAACATCCGCAGGGAAAAAAGAGAATACTTCTCGTAATCAGAATCGAGGATTACAGCTTGGGGAAAACGCCTTTTTACTTCGGCAATCGTCATGCCCCTTTTTATCCCTAAGGCTTTACCTTCGTAAGACACCGCTGTGACGATACCCCTTTCTCTTCCTACGACGACGGGCTTTCCTCTAAGCTCTGGGTTTGTTGCTTGCTCTACGCTTGCAAAGAAGGCGTCAGCATCAACATGAAGGATGGCTCTCGGTAGGCTGTGGACGTTTAGAACCATCAAGATTTAATTCTATCTATACTTTCTGATTACGGCAACAATGACCCCAAAGATTTCAACTTCCTTTTCCGGGCTAACGATAAGCTCGGGATACCTTTTATTTGCTGGCTTAAGCCTTATCCCCTTTTCATCCCTGTAAAAATACTTCATCGTCCACTCATCCTCGATCCTGACGACCACTATGTCTCCGTTCCTTGGGGTGAGAGCCCGGTCAACGAGGACATAATCGCCTGGTAGAATTCCAGCCTCTATCATAGACTCTCCGTAAACCTTCACAAGATAGGTTGAGGCCGGGTTTCTGATAAGCCATTCCTCCATGCTAATGCTTTCAAAGAGCGTGTCCTCAACCTGGGAGGGAAAGCCTGCAGTGATGCCCCCAAGTAAAAAAAGCTCCATCGCTACTCAACCACTACATATTTTTCAAGATTGAGCTTCTCAAGGGGCTTATAGTCTCGAGCATAATCAGCAGGAACAGGGTTTGGCATCTGCACCCTATCAAGAAGAGCTTTCATGCTCGGCTCATTTGCCATGTCTAAAATAGCCTTCTTTACCTTATCTCTAACCTCTTTTGGGACCCTTGGATGGACTGAGAAAGGATGGGGAGCAGCAGAAGGAGTCTCATAAAGGATCCTCAGCTCCCTTTTTACCTCCTCTGGTTGTCTAAGAAAGGTGTTGTTCACCCCACCGCCAGCTTGAGCCTTGCCAAGGATGACCTGCCTGTAGACATTATCATGCGTCTTAACATACTCTGGAATGAACCTTATCTTGAAGTTTTCCGCTAAGAGCGCCCTCATGTAAAGGGAAGCTGCAAAGGCGTTTGGGGCAGGAAAGGCTATGACTTTACCGTCTAAATCCTTTACCTCTTTGACCGGACTATCCCTTCTTACAACAAGAATACCGGTTAGAGGGGTTTTATCTCGCACAAGGGGAATGTACTTTTGAGCTTTATAAGCCATAACTTGATGGTAAGGGTTCATGAACACAAAATCAGGCTCGCCTTTGAGAAAAGCTTTCTCAAACTCAGGGATACTTTTATAAGTTTTTAATTCAAACTTTAAGCCTGTTCGATTTTCAAGCTCCTTAACCAAAGGTCCCCATCTTTCATAGATTTCAACGGGCGTAAACTGAGGCACAACCCCAATGGTGAAGACCCTTTCTTGAGCCAAGGACTTCCTAAAAGATGCTGTTATAAAGAAGATTAAAAGGATTAGCGCTAAAAGCCTAAACCAAAGCATAGTCCCCACCATCCGTTCACTCTCTTAGGCTTTATTCAAAGCTTTTATTAGGTCTTCTAAAGTGTAGGGCTTACGAAGGACACTTACGATGTCATACTTTGACAAGTCCTCCCCCTCCCCTACTTCAGCATAGCCCGTAGAAAGGATAGACTTCAAACCTGGAGCAAATTCTCTTAAGGTATTTATTAGCTCTAAACCGTTTAAACGACCTGGCATGGTAAAATCGGTGATCAAAAGGTCAATATTTTTCCCCTGAGAAGCAAGGTTTAAGAAAGTGGAGAGGGCTTCTTCCCCGTCTCCTGCGGTGATAACCTCATGCCCAAGCTCTTTTAAGATAAGGGCTAAGCTTTCCCTCAAGTCTTCCTCATCGTCAACGACAAGGATGCGAAGACGCCTATCTAAAGGCAAAGCTCTTTCTTCTACCCTTTCCTCTTCTATCGTCTCATAGGGAAGATAGATATAGAAGGTCGTCCCCTCTCCCAATCTACTTTCTACCTTTACTCTACCCCCAAGTCTTTCTACTAAACTTTTTACGATGTATAAACCAAGCCCCGAGCCCTCTTTTTTAGTGGTAAAGAAGGGCTCAAAGACCTTGTCCAAAATCTCAGACGGGATCCCCGGTCCATCATCAGAAACTACAATTAGTAAATAGTCTCTTTCATCTTCTTTTGTCTTATCTACTTCTACTTTAATACTTTCTGCCCCGGCTTGGACGCTGTTTATAAATAAGTTCATAAGGATTTGAGAAAGGGCGTAGGGGTCGCTTTTTAGGTTTTTCACATTGACCTTTAAGTCTAAATAAAACTTGGTTTTGCTTCCAGCTAAAGCAAAGCTTGAGGTATCCTTGATTACCATCTCAAGGTCGGACTTTTCTAAAATTATCTCCCCACCCTTTGAAAGGCTTAAAAGCTGAAAGGCAAGGTATTTTGCCCTTTTTAGATGCCTCTCTAAAGTATGAATTACTCCTCGTATTTCTTCAGGCACACCTTTGGAAAGAAGCATAAGATTTATAGTGTTAAACAAAATGGCTAACACATTGTTCAGGTCGTGAGCAATTCCTGCCGCAAGTTGGATAAGGCTTTTCATCTTTTCGGTTCGCAAAAATTCTTCTTGAGCTCGGATTCTTTGAGTAATATCCTTTAAAGAAAGAAGCCAATCTTGACGGTCTTCAAGGGAAGAAATACGCTTTAAGCTCAGTTCATACACCGAGCCGTTCACCTCAACTTGTAGCTCAACCCGGTCTCCCCTTTTTAAATTTTCAAGAAGCTCCTCAAGGCTTAGAGCCTTTCCTTCAGGATAAGCTCTAAGCCTACCCTCTAAGAAAAGCCCTTTTAAAACCTCTTGGTCTTCAGCTCCTAATCCTAATAATTTCTGCAAAAGTTCTTTTGCTCTTTCATTTTGATACTTTATCGTAAAGTCAGGTGCTAAAACAAACACTGCCTCGTCAATAGTTGAAAGAACGCCATCCATTAGAGCCTTCTCCCTAATCAGCTCCCTTTCCGTCTCCCAAAGTTGCCGGCTTGCCCAGTTCAGAGACTCTGCCAAGTCCTTTGTTTCGACAAAGAAAGGAGAGAGGCTTAAGAATTCGCCTTTTTTGAAAGGAAGCTCTTTAGAAAATGCGATAGCGCTTCCAAGCTCCTTCTTTATCTTGCGGTAAAAAGGATACCAAAGGACCAAAAGGAAAAGCAAAAAAATCGTATAAAGGCTTGCCAAAAGAATAGTTGTTGACCAATATATGTCTCTAATCTTAGAAAAATCGAAGGTTAGTATTAGATATCCAAAAACGATCTTTTTAAGTTTTAACTCAGAAAAGAAAAAATATTTAGCTCTCTTCTCATCGTAGTAGCTCTTTTCAGAAATTTTAACTCCAGGAGAAAGTGTTCGATAAAGCCTAACGATTTCTCTTTTTTCATCCTTACTTAGATAGATAATGGGACCTTTATCTGGACTTAAAAGTATAGCCCCTTCAATAAGCCCATCTTTTATGTAGAGCTCAAATCTTTTCTCTATCTCATCATACTGGTTAACAACCAAATTTTCGATAGTTTGGATCCGCAAGCTCTCCCCTAACCGTTCAACCTTTTCTATTTCAAGCTTTTTGATAATTTCAAATGTGTAGCTTCGGATGATAAAAAAGGTTATCAACGAGCCAATGAGCAGAGTAAAGAAAATCAAAAGGAAAATAAAGGAGGTAAGGCTTAAATTTTTGGGTTTGCTAATCTTAAAGGACATTTTTATAATTAATTTAATCCTTATAAAATTTTAAGCAAGGGATTTTTGGATACTCTCCCATCCCCTTGAGGCTGTTTTAAAAATTTGTGCAAGCCCCATGTCACACCGAGGCGTCCTATGTGTCCTATGTCACCCCGAGCCCCTTTTTTGTCTCCCCGAGCCCCTTTTTTGTCTCCCCGAGCCCCTTTTTTGTCTCCCCGAGCCCCTTTTTTGTCTCCCCGAGCCCCTTTTTTGTCGCCCCGAGCCCCTTTTTTGTCGCCCCGAGCGAAGCGAGGGGTCCCTCGGCGCTTACGCACCTCGGGATGACACACCGAAGCGCCGTCCCGAGCGAAGCGAGGGATGCACGGCTTGCGCTCGGCAGGACAAAAAATGGGCGCTCGGCAGGACAAAGTAGGGGGACTTTTTTAAACAGCCTTCCATCCCTCTTGACATTTGGCATAAAGAAACTATATTTATATCAGCTCTTTAAAGGACGCGGGGTAGAGCAGCCTGGTAGCTCGTCGGGCTCATAACCCGGAGGTCGTGGGTTCAAATCCCACCCCCGCAACCATTTTTCTCTTTTTTATAACCTCATAAACCCTCGGGGTGGTAGAGGAACGCTTTGTCTTTATCAAGACTAATCTCTGCGTTAAACTCAAACGGGAGGATTTGAGTGACCCCATATCAAAGGATAAAAAATCAAATCCTTCGCAGGCTTGCTCAAGGCAAGGCTACCTTTTGGCAGTTAGTAAACTATCAGGACAGCCATCTCGTTGACTTTCTTGAGGCTATTAAGGAGCTCCTAAAGGAAGGCCTCATCAAATACGAAAAACCTTTTTTTTATCTTTCCTCATCATATGCTGGATTACCCTATGAAGACCCAGGTTGTCTTTTCTGCAATTCCTTTTCTAAAAGCAAGTTTTGGCAAGAGCTTTTGGAAAGGTTTAAAGAGTTAACCAAGGACCGTCCCCTTCCAACAAGCGATTACGACCAAGGTTTTATACGACCCATTGACACGGTAAGAAGGGTTGCCTTCATCTACGAGAGGGGTGACCTCGAAAGGACAGAAGTCTTTATCCTTGGGGACGATGACCTTCTTTCTCTGGCCATGGCTTTGACCAAGCTTCCTAAAAGGGTCGTTGTAGTAGAAATTGATGAAAGGATAAACGAATTCATAAGAAAAAAGACAAAAGAGATAGGCTATGAAGCCCTTGAGGTCTACAACTACAATGTAATAGATAGTTTGCCCTCACATCTTGAAAGGAGCTTTGATGTTTTTTTCACCGACCCGGTTGAGACTGAAAAGGGATTAAAGCTCTTTGTCAGCAGGTGCATAAGTTCTCTCAAAGGAAAGGGCTCAGTAGGTTATATGGGGTTTACCCATAGGGAAGCCTCCCTCAGAAAATGGCGGGACTTTGAGAAATTTCTCATCGATTCAGGCTTTGTGATAACCGATATTCTTCGGGATTTTACAACCTATCCCGAAGCGGAAAACCAGTGGGAAGACTTTTACCGGACCTACCGTATCATGCAAGAGTTTGACCTTGAGCTTCCTGATGTTGATTGGTATAAAAGCTGTCTTCTAAGGTTTGAGGTGGTTAAAGGTCCATACCTTTTACCCATTGATAAGCCAAAGGACCTTGAAGAGCTTTATTTTGACGATGAAGCCTGGGCAACGCCCCTTCCATCCTATCTTGAAAAGAAGGAGGGACGATAATGGCCTACACTACCTCGGATTTCCGAAGAGGGTTAAAGATTGAATGGGAAGGCAAGCCTTACGAAGTCATTGACTTTCAGCATACTAAGGTAGCTCAGGGGCAAGCTACGGTTAGAACAAAGCTTAAGGATTTGATCACCGGCAGGGTCCTCGAAGTAAACTTTCGATCTGGGGAAAGGTTTGAAAAGCCAGACCTTGAAGAAAAGAAGGCTCAATTCCTTTATAAAGAAGGAGGTCGTTTTGTGTTTATGGACCTTGAGGAGTATGATCAAATTTATGTGGATAAAAAAGAGGTTGGTGAGGCCGAAAAGTATCTGACCGAAAACCTTGAAGTCTCTCTTCTTTTTTACAAGGGGAAAATAATCGGCATTGAACTACCCAAGGTGGTTGAGCTAAAGGTTGTTTCCGCTGAGCCAGGGGTTAAGGGAGATACCGTTGGCTCGGCAACCAAATCAGCAACTTTAGAGACAGGGTTAGTCATTCAAGTTCCCCTTTTTGTTAACGAGGGGGACATCGTGCGGGTTGATACTAGAACAGGAGAATATGTAGAGAGGGCAGGCTAAGATGCTAACCTTAAAAAAACTCCAAGAATTCAAAGAGTACTTAGAAAGCGGCGCCTTTATCGAGGATTTTGAGATGAGAACGCCCGATGGTCAAGCTGAGATGCTTGACATGATCGACCTTCTCTTTGAAATCTGCGAGAAGGCAAACGAGGTCATAAGTCAGCACTTTTACCGAAGGCTTCAGGGCGTGCCCATCGGCGAAGGTGGCAAAGATTTAAACTAACATGGTCTTTTTTGTTAGGGCAAGGTATTACTTTAGCTACGCCGAATCGCTTTTAAAGGAAGTTCAATCAGGCACAAGACCTCTTACCCCAAGCTTGGCTTTAGATATCTTTTCCCTCGGTCTAAAAGCCATTTATGCCCTTGAAGTAGCAAAGCCAGAAGAACAAAAACCAAGCTTAGAAGAGCTTGTTCAAAGGGTCTCGGCTTCCGTCTCGCCAGGTTTGAAAAGACTGATCTTTGAGCTGAAAGAGGAGCTTAAAGGCTTATCCTCAGAGGATATAGCTCAAAAGCAAGCAATCATCATTGAAAAGCTTTCAGAATATCTTATGCTTATCAAGGAAGAGCTAAAACCCATCCTATAAAGACAAGATAAAAATAAAGGGGCTGCTTTACCTGATGATAGATTGGTGCAAGCTTAGCCCTTTAATCCTTGAAAACTTGGGAAGCGGTTTAATCGTTATCTCTGAAGAGCGAACCATCGTATACGCAAACAAAAAGGCTTGCGAGCTTTTAAAAATGCAAAAAGAGGATCTTATCGGAAGGAACGCAAGAAGCACCCTTTTTGCCCTTTTTTCTGAGGGTAGTTCTTGCTCTTATGAAGCTTTACTTCAAGAAGGTAAGGTTTGCGAGTTTGATGCCCTTTTAAACAGAGGTGATGGAGAAACCTTCTTTGCCCACATCTTTGCAACCCTAATAAGACATGAAGGCAGACCTTATGTCCTCGTTAACTTCTATGATATCACCCCTCAAAAGGAGCTTGAAAAGAGGCTCTATCAGGCGGCGATTACCGACCCTTTGACCGGGCTTTACAACAGGAGGTTTGCAGATGAAATGCTAAAACAAGAAAAGCTCGCTTACAAACGGTATAAAACTCCTTTTTGTATCCTCCTTATCGACCTTGACAACTTTAAAACGATAAACGATGTTTACGGTCACGATGTTGGGGATAAGGTTTTGGTTGCGGTGGCTACGGTTTTGAAAAATAGCGTAAGGGAATCAGATATTGTTGCCAGATGGGGAGGGGAGGAATTTCTCATCCTTCTTCGGAGGATTGAGCTTGAAGATGCGATAAAAGTTGCTGAAAAGATTAGGAATGCAATCTGTCAATTAAAGGTACCCCCTGTTGAAGGCATAACAGTAAGCATAGGGGTCTCCTGCTATAGCGGGGAGGGAGATGTCTACAACCTTGTGAGAAAGGCTGACCTTGCCCTCTACCAAGCAAAGGCGCAAGGTAAAAATTGCGTGATCCTTTTTTAGTGCTATTCTTAAAGCATGGACGAAGAAAGGATAAAAGTTTATCTTGAGTTCCTTGCCTGCCCAAAATGTAAGGGAGACCTTGTCTATCATAAAGCTGAAAAGACCGAGGGTTTCGTCTGTCAAAAATGCTCCTTACTCTATCCTATCGTAGACGATATTCCGGAGATGCTTATCGAATCTGCGATACCCTGTAAAGATGAGCCATCCGCAAAGGGTTAGACCAGCCCTTTTTTTTATTGCTTTGACCGCAAGGGACCTTAGCCCAAAGAACCAAATCCTGAAAAGGCTTGAAGACCTTCTCGGTATGGTTGTGCTTGAAGGACCGGTTTATGAATTTAGCAAGTTTACTTCCTACTATGAAGAAGAGATGGGCTATCCTCTTTTTAAAACAGTCCTTTTTTTCGAAATTTTAAAGGACCCTGAGGAGCTTGTTGAGCTTAAACACCTTTGTTATGAAATCGAAAAAGAGCATTCGCAGGATGAGAAAAGGCTTGTGAACCTTGACCCTGGTTATTTGACCCTCTCGAAGGTTATCCTTTCAACCTTTAAGGATTATGCTCATCGGGTATACCTTGGCAGGTCTGTTTTTGCTGAAGTAGAATACATCTTTAAAGAAGGCTCGTTTAGACCCTTGCCTTGGACCTATCCTGATTATCAAGAGCCTATGATTCTCTCTGCCTTCAATCAAGCCCGGGAAATCTACAAAGGGAAGCTTAAGTGCTTGTAGACCCGAGGGGAAGAAGGATAGAATATCTTCGGATCTCGATAACTGACCGGTGCAACTTCCGCTGTATCTACTGTCAATCAAAGGGACCATTTAAGTTTTTGCCCCATGAGGAAATATTAACCTTTGAGGAGATAGAAAGCATCGTCCGGGTAGGGGTTAAGCTCGGGGTTAAGGTAGTAAGGCTAACGGGCGGTGAACCTTTATTAAGGAAAGGCATCGTTGAGCTTGTGGCAAGGCTTGCCAAGATCCCCGGGTTAGAAGACCTTAGCTTAACCACAAACGGCTATTTTCTATCTGAGTTGGTAAAGCCTCTAAAAGAGGCTGGGCTAAAAAGGATAAACATAAGCCTTGATACCTTGTCTGAGGAGAAGTTCTCCGAGCTTACAGGGGGCTTCTCTTTAAAAAAAGTAATGGAAGGTCTCTATCTTTCCCTATCTGAGGGTTTCACCGCGGTAAAGATAAACTCCGTCATCATACGGGGCTTTAACGATGAGGAATGCGAGGAGCTTGCAAAGCTTAGCATAGAGCTACCCGTTGAGGTTAGGTTTATAGAGTTTATGCCTGTTGGAAAAAACTCACTATGGGATGAAAGCCGAGTTGTGCCTATTTCTGAAATCAAAGAAAGGGTTGAAAGGTTGGGGAAGCTTATGCCTGCAGAAAAAGTGGGAAAGGGTCCGGCAGCTGTTTTTCGATTTGAAGGAGCTAAAGGCAAGGTTGGTTTCATCTCCCCTCTCTCAAGCCATTTTTGCGGATCCTGCAACCGTTTAAGGATCACCGCAGACGGAAGGCTTAGACCTTGTCTTTTCTCAGACGAAGAGATAAACTTAAAGGACTATTTGCGAGGCAAAAAAGGCTCCCTTGAAGAAGCCTTTAGGGAAGCTCTGAGAATAAAGCCCGGAATAGGCGTTAAAGCATCCACTCAAAGACCGATGAGGGCTATAGGTGGTTAAATGAAAAGGGAAAAGAAATCTGAAAAGAAGCCGGAAAAGAAAAGAACTATCTATCTTGTGCATGGAGCTACAAGACCTGGAAGACCGGAGAGGGTTTTAAAGGGGTATGAACCTCTTCCCAGCGGGACCTATGCTTTGGTTGAGATGCCGGATAATCGGAGGGAAGTTTTTTATCTTGATGATTTTTCTTACAGTATTCCCATGGATTTAGAGGGGTTGCCGACCATCCTTCGCAAAGCAAACCCTAAAGAGGTGGCAAACCATAAAAAGAGGCTTGAGCTTGAGGACAAGGGGAAAGAATTCTGTAAGCAGTTTGCTAAGGAATTGGGCTTAGAGATGAAGCTTGTTGATGTAGAGTGCTACTTTGACCGTTCAAAGATAATCTTCTACTATACCGCTGAAGGAAGGATTGACTTTCGGGAGCTTGTTAAACAGCTTGCTAAGGCTCTTAGGATGCGTATTGAGATGCGGCAGATTGGTGTAAGGAACGAAACCGGGCTTCTCGGTGGAATAGGCTACTGTGGAAAAGAATTCTGCTGCGCCCAATACCTTAAGAATTTTCAGCCCTTGACTATAAAGATGGCGAAAGAGCAGGGCTTAATCCTTGACCCGAATAAGATATCTGGACCTTGCGGGAGGCTTCTCTGCTGTTTAGCCTATGAAGAAAACTGGTATAGAGAATGCTTAACAAATCTTCCTCGCCTTGGGAGTAAAATTTCTTTGGGAGAAGAGAACTTTCGTATCCTTAAATACAACTTCTTTCAACGAACCGTCACTCTTGAGAAAGAGGACGGAACCATCCTTTCTGTATCCTTTGAGGAGCTAAAAAACTTTGTGCTAAAGGAAGAACTTCCTGAAGAGCCGGAGGAAGGGTTAAAGGATGGATAAAAGGTTTTACATCACTACCCCTATTTACTATGTAAACAGTCTCCCCCATCTTGGGCATGCCTATACGACGATCGTTGCCGATGCCTTAGCAAGGTTCTACCGGCTTCAAGGGTATGAGGTCTTTTTCTTGACGGGAACGGATGAGCATGGGGATAAGATTGCAAAGGCAGCGGAAGCTCAAGGCAAAACTCCAAAGCAATTTGTAGACGAAATAGCAAACACCTTTAAAGAAACTTGGGATAAGCTGGGGATAAACTATAGCTACTTTATCAGGACTACATCGGATAAACATAAACGGGTTGTCCAGCATGTGCTTCAGACCCTTTTTGATAAGGGAGAGTTTTACCTTGATGAGTATGAGGGGAACTACTGCTTTGGTTGTGAAAGATTCCTTACGCCCAAAGAGCTTGACGAAAAGGGGCTCTGCAAAGACCACAAGGCACCACCCGTCTATTTAAAGGAAAAAAACTACTTCTTTAACCTTGAAAAATACCGAGGCTGGCTTAAGGATTATCTCTCAAAGACCGAGGTTATCTATCCAAGCTTCTATCGAGAGGAGGTGCTAAACCTTCTTGAAGAGCCTTTACCTCCCCTTTGCATATCCCGTCCAAAGATAAGGCTTTCCTGGGGTATAGAGCTTCCTTTTGATAAAGATTATGTGACCTATGTATGGTTTGATGCCCTGCTAAACTATCTAACGGGAATAGGCTACCCAGATGATCCTTCCTGGCAAGACTACTGGGCAAACTCCCATCATCTTATCGCCAAAGACATCCTTCGTCCCCATGCCGTCTACTTCCCCATCATGCTAAAAGCCCTTGGAATACCAATGTATAAGAAGCTTTTCGTGCATGGCTATTGGCTTATGGGAAGCCTTAAAATGTCAAAGAGCCTTGGTAACATCGTGTCCCCCCTTGAGCTTTCCCAAACCTTTGGGGTAGACCAAGTAAGGTATTATCTACTTCGGGACATGGCTTTTGGGTATGATGCAGAGTTTAGCCTTCCTAACCTTATAAACCGCATTAATGCCGACTTAGCAAACGACTACGGAAACCTTGTGAACAGAACTTTAAGCTTCCTTGAAAGAAACTTTGGCGGAACCATCCCTCCCTGGGGTGAGCTAACGCCTGAAGACAGAGAATTCCGCGAAAAGGTAGAAAGGGGAATCATTAGATACCTTGAAGAATTTCCCAGGCTAAACTTTCATACAGCATTGGAGGAGCTTTGGCAAGCCATTCGCTTTGCCAATGTCTACATAGATAGGGAAGCCCCTTGGACAAGGGTTAAGGAAGGAAACTACCAAAGGGCAGGAACGGTCCTAAGGAATATTATTTCCGCCATAAAGAGCTTTGCCCTTGCCCTTTATCCTGTGCTTCCAAACTCTTCTCTAACCCTCCTTTCAGCCCTATCAGTCTTTCCGAACACCCCCTCTGTCATTCCGAGCGAAGCAAGCACCCTCTCCTTCAAAGACCTTTTCAACTGGGAGCTCCCAGCATCTGGTACAAAGATTAAAAGGTGCGGTCCCCTTTTCCCAAGGGTAGATGAGGAAAAAATTCTGAAGGAGGAGCAAAAAGTGGAAGTAAAGAAGGAGGCTGAAGTAAAGGAGGAGCCTCAATACATCACCATTGAAGAGTTTAGAAGGATTGACCTTAGGGTTGCTAAGGTGCTTTTTGCGGAGAAGGTTGCTGGAGCAGACAGGCTTCTTAGGCTTGAAGTCAGCTGCCCTGAAAAAAGGCAGATAGTTGCTGGCATTGCTGAATACTATGAACCTCAGGAGCTAATCGGAAAAGAGATCATTATCGTTGCCAATCTCAAGCCAGCAAAGATAAAGGGCCTAGTATCTGAGGGGATGCTCCTTGCCGCAAAGGATGCTGACGGTTTAGCCATAATCATCCCAGAAAAAGAAAAAGAACCCGGAGCCAAGGTTGGCTAAGTTTAACCCCTTTGAAATCCCCTTTGAAGAGCTTCTTGAGGTCTGCCGAGAAAGGCATGGTCATCTTTGTGCAGGGCAAGTGCTTGGTGCTCGTTTAGCCCTTCTTGGGCTTAAGCTAATTGGCATTAAAGACCCTTATGGTGTAGACCGAAAAAAGTTCTTAGTTTGGGTTGAGATCGACCGCTGCGCAACCGATGCCATTCAAACGGTTGCTGGAGTTAGCCTTGGCAAAAGAACGATGAAGTTTGTAGATTATGGCATCATGGCGGCAACCTTTCTCAACTTGGAGACAGGAAAAGCCTTCAGAATCGTTGCTAAAGAATCAGCAAAAGAGGAAGCAAAAAAATACTTCCCAGAGATTGCAAGCCCCGCTCAAAGGGAGCTTTTAGCCTACAAAATCATGCCGGATGAGGAGCTTTTTAGGGTTGAAGAGGTGGAAGTGATTTTCTCAGAGTGCGACCTTCCGGGAAAACCTCGAAGAAAGGTTGTTTGCGAAGAGTGCGGAGAAACTATAAGGGATGGAAAAGAGGTAGTAAAGGAGGGTAGAACCCTTTGTAAAGTGTGCGCTGGGCAAGCTTATTTCAAAGTATTATCCCGGAGGCCAGTGCATTTCCCTTCCTGCTAAGAAGTGGAAATGCACATGAAAGACCGTTTGCCCAGCCTCTTCGTTGCAGTTTACCACTACCCGGTAGCCCCTTTCGGCAACGCCAAGCTCTCGAGCAAGCCTATTCATCACAAGGTAGATATGCCCGATAAGGTCTTTATCCTCCTCTGTGAGCTCAAGGAGGGTTGAAATATGCTTCTTTGGGATGACAAGTATGTGGTAAGGAGCCTGAGGGTTGATATCATGAAAGGCTAGCACCTTATCATCTTCATAAACAATTTTGGCTGGAATTTCCTTGTTTGCAATACGGCAAAAAATACAGCTCATGCTTCTCCCCCTTTTTAAGCTAAGCGTTATTATAAGTTCAATTTTTGGTTAGTCAAGAAGCATCAAACTATTTTTATCTTTCCCCACAGAAAGGCTCTGTCCTCGAGGATGGCGATTAGGCCAAGGATGCCTTCCCTTCTTTTTACCTCCCTTTCAAGAAGCTTAAAGTCCCTTTTTTCCCGTAGAATGTTTCCCAAGGCTGTGGCTAAGGCATCGGCATAAGCTGTATCCTTCGCAAGGACCGTAATAGCATCAGCTTTCCCAAAGCTCAAACTATGGCCAATTTTCCCTGAAGATGTGCAAACTCCGCAGGGCTGAAGCTCTTTTGGGACAAGAATAGTTAGTTCAGAAAATACTGTATTTCCAGCAAAGACCTTGACTTTAGCATCACGCTTAAGCGAAAGAAAGATGTCTCCTCCGTTTTCAACGGCTATAACCTTTGTCAATTCCCTTCGCAGAAGCTCCCTTCCTACAGCTTCAGCAATAGCTCCGGCAACGCTCGCCATAGGACCAACTCCCGCTTTCTCCCCAGCCCTAAGCATCGTTTTCACAATCTCTGGAGCTTCCGGGTCAAAGGGCAAAGGAACTAAACTCTTTAGAAAAACCGGATTTTTAAAGATGTATTGTTCAAGGGGTGTTCGAACCCCCCGCACGATTTTAACAGCCTCTTCAGTAAGGTCTCTCTCCGCAAGGATAAAGAGGTCAGTTTGCTTTACAACTACACGAAAAGTAGTAAGCCCAGGGGAAACTTCCGTTCGGTAAAAGGTTATTCCTGCATAACGGTTCATGCCTATATGTTAGCATAAACAATGAAGTTAGCACAAAATATAGGGCACCCCACAAGGCGCCCCTACTTAAAAACACCTAAATTTTGCTCTGAGTTCATTAAGAAGGGGGGAGAGAACCCCCTATAGGACCTTAGCCTAAAATGCTTCTTAAATCTTCATCGGGTGTGGTTATGGGCTTTAAGTTGTAGTTCTGCGCGATGAAATTAGCCACATTTTTGCTCAAAAAGGCTGGCATGCTTGGACCAAGCCTCATGTTCTTTAGTCCAAGATAAAGGAGGGTAAGAAGAATGGCTACCGCCTTCTGCTCATACCAAGAAAGGATAAGAGAAAGGGGTAGCTCGTTTACGCTAACGCCGAAGGCTTGAGAAAGGGCTAAGGCGACCTGGATAGCAGAGTAGGCATCGTTGCACTGCCCTATATCTAGTAGCCTGGGGATTCCCTCTATGGCTCCAAGGTCTTTATCAAAGAACCTAAATTTCCCGCAGGCAAGGGTCAAAACCAAGCAATCCTCTGGAACCTTTTCCACGAATTCGGTGTAGTAGTTTCTTACTGGCTTTGCGCCGTCGCATCCACCAACGAGGAAAAAGTGCCTAATCTTGCCAGCCTTGACCAAATCTATGATTTTGTCAGCAACGGATAAAACTGCATTCCGGGCAAAGCCGGTCATGATCTCCTTGCCAGGGATATCTTCCTTGAAACCTTCCATGGCTAAAGCCATCTCGATAACCGGGGTAAAATCTTCACTAAGCAAATGCTTTACCCCAGGATAGCCTACTGGTCCAAGGGTAAACACCCTATCCTTGTAAGAATCCTTAGGAGGCATAAGGCAGTTTGTGGTCATAACAATAGGTCCTGGGAAGGCTTCAAATTCCTTCTGTTGGTTCTGCCAAGCTGTTCCGTAATGACCGGCAAGATGGGGGAACTTCTTTAGCTCAGGATAACCATGGGCAGGAAGCATCTCTCCGTGAGTGTAGACATATATCCCTTTACCCTCAGTCTGTTTTAGAAGCTCATAAAGGTCCTTAAGGTCATGCCCGGAGACAAGGATGGCTTTTCCTTTTTTGGCACCAAGGGAGACCTTGGTTGGTTGAGGATGACCAAAGGCTGAAGTGTTTGCCCTATCCAAAGCCTCCATCGTAAGAAGATTTAACCTTCCTGTCTCCAAGGCTCGGTCAACCCAGGTCTTAAGGTCTGAAGTTTTATCCTTGAAGATATTTACTAAAAGTTCTTTGAACCCTTTATAGACCTCTTCATTCCTTACTCCAAGCTTTTCAGCGTGGTAAGCATAGGCAGCGATACCCTTTAAACTATAAAGGATGGTAAGCTTAAGGCTTCCTACATCCTCTCCCTCTTCTCTAAACACCGTTGGTTCGATTTCCCTTTCTTCTCCTTGCTTGATAAGCTCTTCCATTGATTTTGCTGGCTTAAAGTTGCTAATAGGAGAATCAGTTTGGATGTTTGCTTCCTTTTTAAGAGATTCCCTAAGCTCTACCGCCTTTTCAATGTAATCTCTAATCCGCTCAGGGTCAAAATCAACGTTCGTCAAAGTTGAAAACATCGCCTCCATCAAGAAGAAATCAACCTCGGGTTTTTTTACTCCCTTTTCCTCAGCTAAAAGGGCAACCTCAGCTAAACCAGCGCAGGTGTAGATTAAAAGGTCTTGTAAAACATCCGTCTCATGGGTTTTACCACAAACTCCGCGAACGGTGCAGGCAAAACCCTTTGCTGTTTGTTCGCACTGATTACAAAACATACACCCACCTCCTTAAGTTTTTTAACATTAAAATAGGAGATGGGATAAAATCTTTCCTTGATTTAGGTCAAAAAGTCACCCTTGAAGTTTTATATTACTTAATTTACTTGTTTAAGTGTCTTTCTATATTTTGAGGGGACCGTTTCTGGAAATTGAGTGAAATGAACAACCCCATGTTCGTCAATGTACTTGTAGATAGGTTTAGTTGAGGGGTTTGATGTTAATTGGGATTGAAGAGTAGAGTTGCTATATCCAGATGGAGAAGCCATCCCTTCAACTTTTACATAAGGCTTTATAGCCTCAAGCTTCTTTTGTCCTATACCAGGAACCTCAAGAAGGTCTTCTACCCTTTTGAAACCCCCTTTTTTCTCCCGGAGCTCGATAATTTTTTGAGCCGTAGCTTGCCCTATACCTGGGAGCTTTTCCAGCTCTTCTTTTGAGGCTGTGTTAAGGTCGACCAGATTTTGAGAAAAGGTAGGATAAGCTATTAAAATGAAACAAAGAAGTATAAACAGAATTCTAATAAAAATTCTAATAAAATTATACATTTCAATGGTAAGTTTTAATTAAAATAAAGGGGGCAAAGCCCCCAGAATATGCTTTTTACACGCAACCTGTTGGCTTAGGAAGACCGGCCATCTTGCAGGCACCCTTGCCAGGACCGGAGGGGAAAAGTTCGTAAATCTTTTTGAGAGGGAAACCTGTTACCTTAGAAAGGATCCTCACCATAGGGGCAACGCCGTTTTTCCTGTAGTAGTCTTGAAGAACATTGATTACCTTCCAGTGCTCCTCGGTGAGCTCCTGAATTCCTTCCTGTTCTTTAACATATTCAACCCATTCTTTACACCAAACATCCAAACCACCCTGAAGAAACCCGTCCTCATCAACCTCAAAAACCTTCCCTTTGTACTCAACTGTTGGCATAACCCCACCTCCTTATTTTATTAGTTTAATTTTTTTTCTCAAGAGTTTTAAATAATATTCAAAGTTTATTTTTTGTCAAGTCCTTGAGAACGGCAACCTCATCGCAATCAGGAAACTTACTGCACCTAATACAATCCGCCCAAACCTTTTGAGGAAGCTCATTCTTTGCGACCTCTTCAAAGCCAAGCTTTTTAAAAAATTCAGGGGAGTTGGTTAGAGCAAACACTCTGTCTATTCCAAGGTCTTCGGCCTCTTTTAAACAGGAAAGGACCAATTCCTTGCCAATCCCCTGCTTTTGGTATTCCTCGGCCACAGCCAAAGACCTAATCTCTGCCAAATCCTCCCAGAGGATATGCAAAGCACAAACCCCAACGATTAAATCTTTGTCTTCATACACAAAAAATTCGCGCACATTTTCATAAAGCTCAGAAAGAGGTCTCGGGACAAGGTCTCCCCTTTTGGCAAAGTAAAGAATAAGCTTATAAATATACTTTACATCGGATAGCTTAGCTTTGCGAATTTTCCCCAAGCTTACTTTACCTCAACCACAAAGGGCTTAACACCAAGGGTTGATTCAATCTTAGTTTTGTACTGTTCGGCTTTTTCTCGATTTTCAAACCTTCCTGCTAAAACCTTGTATACTGTTTTCCCATCTTGAGTGCTCTCTTTGATAAGGGCTTTAAACCCCATCTTTTCAACCTCTGCCTTTACCTTTTCAGCTGACTCTTTCTTAGAGTAGGCACCTACCTGCAAGGCATAGAATGGCATACCCTCCTGGTGAGGTTGAGGCTTTACCTTCTCTTGGGGATGAACCTTGGCAGTTTTTACTGGTTCAGTCTTTGTTTTTTCAGTCTTTGGCTCTGGTTTTGGCTTTTCCTTTTCTACCTTTGCTTCTGGCTTTATTTTTTCTTCAGGCTGAACTTGAGAAGCTACCTGTTGAGATGCTGTTTGATTTCCTACCTGGGTTTGATTAGTTTGATTTTCAGAATGAGAAACCTCTTTTACGGAAGACACCTGAGGAGTTTGAGCTGGTTGAGGTTCAAGCTTTACCGTCTCAGCTTGAGGCTTCTCTCCGATCTTTGTCCCAATCCAAACCCCAAGGATAAAGGTCCAAACCAAAAGACAAAGGGCAAAAAGCACAATAAACACCAAACCAAGTTTACTTACTTCAAACTTAAATTTTTTCTCTCCATCCATAAATCTACCTCCTTCATTTTTTACATTTTTTACATTTTTTCTGGGGCTGACACCCCAAGAAGCTCTAAGCCATGTTTCAACACTCTCCTTACCCCTTCACAAAGGGCTAATCTTGCCTGCATAAGCTCTGTATCATCCTGGATAATTCTATACTTTGTGTAATAGTCATGAAAAGCAGATGCTAAATCCATAAGATAATAGGTAATCTTATAGGGTGCAAGCTGAAGAGCAGAACTCTCTAAAACATCATCAAAGCTATCTATAAGCTTTAAAAGCTTCAATTCCTCTTTTTCTTGTAAAAGGGCTAAATTAGCTTCAAGAAAGTTTGGCTTTATGCCCTTTTCTTCAGCCTTTGCAAAAACGCTACAGATCCTCGCATGGGCATACTGCACATAGTATACGGGGTTTTCTTGGGATTGCTTTTTAGTTAGCTCGACATCGAAATCAAGGGAAGAGTCGCTTGAACGGGAAAGGAATATGAACCGGACCGCATCGGTGCCCACCTCAGAAATTAGCTCCTTTAGCTCCACAAACTCGCCCCGCCTTGTGGACATGCTTTTAAGCTCTGTCCCCTCAAGCAGGTTTACCATTTGAATGAGGATGACCCTTAGTTTTTCCTCAGGAACCCCCAGGGCTTTCATCGCAGACTTAAGTCTTGGCACATAACCATGATGGTCTGCCCCCCAGAGATTTACGCAAAGGTCAAAGCCCCGCTCAAAAAACTTCTCATAATGATAGGCTATGTCGCTAGCAAAGTAGGTATAGTCTCCAGTGCTTTTCCGCAAGACCCTATCCTTTTCATCCCCAAAATCTTTTGCCCTAAACCAGAGGGCAGAATCCTTCTCATAAATTAGACCCTTCTCTTCAAGAAGCCTAAGAACCCTCGCCACGACCCCTCTTTCGAAAAGAGAACGCTCAGAATACCAGCTATCAAAATGGGCTCGAAACTTCTCTAAATCCATCCTAATATCCTCAAGGATGACCTCAACCGCCAGGTCCCGACATAAGGCGATAGCCTCATCTTCGGACACACTAAGAAGGTTTGGATACCTTTCTAAAGCAAGCTTCGCAATGTCGTAGATGTAGGCTCCCTGATAGCCATCCTCAGGGAATTCGATTTTTTCCCCTACTAACTCCTTTGCTCGAAGATAGACAGATTTACCCAGGGTATGCATCTGCGTCCCCTGGTCGTTTATATAGTATTCCCTAACAACCGAGAAGCCTGTCTGAGATAAGATGCGAGCGATAGAGTCTCCGTAGGCTGCCCCCCTTCCGTGACCAATGTGAAGAGGACCGGTTGGGTTTGCCGAGACAAACTCAACCAAAACCTTTTGCCCTCTCCCTAAATCAAGCTTAAAAAATTCGTCCCCCTTTTTTAAGAGGTCTTTTAGGTTTTTTCGATAAAATTCTTCAGCAATCCAAAAATTGATAAAGCCAGGTCCTGCTATTTCAACCTTGCTAAAGTTTTCTTCTTGACTAAGCATCTCTGAAAAGGATTGAGCTATTTCCCTTGGGGACTTACCAACCTTTCCTTTAAGAACTAAAGCTACATTCGTTGAATAATCACCAAAGGCTTCGTTTTTCGGAATTTCTACCTCAAAAAAAGTATCTTTGTGCTCGGGATAAAGGCTCTCTAAAACCTCTTTAACCTTGCTCCTTATGATCCTTTTTATCATCTTTTGCCTCTTTCAAAAGAGTTAGGTCTGGCGAGAAATCTGGGCACTTTATGGGTTTAGTGTTGTCAAACTGAAACTTCTTTAGACAAAACTCTCGCCAAGCGCACCTTGCACAAAGAACAATCTCTTCAGATGCTTTTGAAGGTTCACTCTGGGAAGGCATCACACTCAATTATAACCTTTGCTTTGAGAAAATCTATAGAGAGGATCCTTCCTTTAACACGCCTGGGTGGCTCAAAAAAAGTCTTAAACACGATTTCCTCTCCCTGAACTTCAAGCTGGGTTATATCCCTTATCCATTCCCTTTCCTCACCCTTACACCTTAGCCAAATCTTTGCTTGACACATAACCTAACTCCTTATCCAGAGCTTGCCTTACTCTTTTAAGAAACTCTAAGATAAAGGGTTTGTCAAGCCGAATGAGAAGTTTTTCCATTCTTTGGTCTTTTGTTAAGGATAGGGCAACTTCCGAAAAGGATTGAGGCAGAGGACAGAAGATATCTTCTCTTTCTTCCGTTGAGGGATGGGGAAAGCTTAAAAACAAAGAATGAAGAAGGATTCGTCCCCCAAAGTTAACCTTCGAGCCATAAAGCCTATCACCGACGATGGGTGCTCCTCTCCTACTTGTTGCTACCCTTAGCTGATGTTTTCTTCCGGTGATGGGACAAAGTAAGAGCAGGCTATATTTTTCTGTGGAATAAAGGCTCTCAAAGTAGGTTAAAGCTCTCTTTGTGGATGGGGCTTCTTTATCAAAGGCTATAACCTTTCGCAATCCTTCGTCATACTTAAGATAATCTATGAGCAAACCCTTTTCTAAAAATTTACCTTCAACCATTGCCAGATAAACTTTGGCAAAATCCCCCTTTTGCATAGCCTGAAAGAGTTTGCTTGCCGATTTACTTCTTTTCGCAAAGAGGACTACTCCGGAGACGGGTTTATCAAGCCTATGGACAACAGCAAGAAACACATTGCCAGGCTTTTTATCCCTTATCCTAATATGCTCTTTAAGCTGAAGAAATAAAGATTCTTCAACCCTCTTTGCACCCTGAACCACAAGCGAAAATGGCTTATAAACTGCTAAGATATGCCTATCTTCCTTGAGGATTTTCCAATTTTCTTTCAAGGACATCTTTTCTTTTAATTCCCTCAAGCTCTGGCTTCTTTTGGAAGAAATCTTCACTAATTCCAAAGAATTTAAACACAAAACGGAAAATCCCCTTTCCTATGCTTGCCGGATGAAGGGGAACGATAATCGGATTGTCATAGGTGCCGACAACTTCAAGGGGAAGATAAATAAGCATCCTCTCTTTGCCAAGAAGTAGCCTACTTAAATAAGGAATATGCTCTATGATAACATCAACCGTCTTGAAGGGCGAAACAAGGAAGGTTAGAGATAAGCCTTTGTCCTTAAGATTGGCATAACCTGAGCTAAACAACCTAAAGCCCTGAGCGGACATAAAGAATTCGTCAACCAAAAGATAGGAATTAGAAGCCTTAAGTGCCAAGCTAAGCTCATCAAGGGGTAAAAGGTTTTTCTCAAGGTCTGGGATCTTACCCCTGAATAAGTCTATGGGACTTAAGAAGCCAAGAACCCTCATAAGAAGCGGAGCTCGGTACATGTAGCCTTTGTGAGATGTTGCATAGACCTCACCGTAGCTATGCTCAATAAGTGATTTTTCTCCGTCAAAATAGAAAAAGCCATGAGCCTTAAAGGGTCCTTCAAAGATGACCTTAGGCATCTCGTTCGGATAGAGACAAGAAAAGAGGTCCAAAAGGTCTCCCTGAGAGAGGTTTAGCTCTATGTATCCATAATGGAAGGTGTTTGTCTTTTCAGCCTCAGCCGTAAAAGATAGCCCGCAAAGATTAACCTCTGGTAGCTTAAGGGCGTAGGTTGTTCCGTTTACTATGCTAAGAGTCCCGTTTAGACTTTCAATGGTATGGTTAGTCGGAAGGATAACCTTGTGAAGACTAAAGGCTATGTTTGCATTAACCGGAACCGTTAGCTCAATTTCGGTTGTTTTTTGCCTCTCTTTAGTGGCGTTTAGAGCCTCTGTAGGGAAGAATTTGGCAAGGTCTAAGGTTTCGCTAAAGAGCTTACCATCAAACCATAAGGACTCTTCTTTCGCTTTAACGGCTAAGCTCCCGTTAAAGTCTAAACCCTCCCTTTTTACCCTAAAAAAAGAGATAGATACCGTTGAATTTTCAAACTCTGCGGAAAGGGTTGCGGTTAAGCTTAAGGGCTCTTTAAGGGTTAAGTCTTTTATGTGAAGAGATGAAGGACGAGGAAAGAGGTTTCCAGAGCTTAGAAGCCTGTGAAAGGCTTGAAGAGGGTCTTTTTTAAAGCCTTCCAAAGCTTTGAAATCCCTTCCCTCAAGGTTTAAGCTCAAATCCGAAGAAATTTTCCCGTAGCTTAACGGCAAGCCTTCAAAAAGAAGTAAGGTGTTAAGGGCTGAGAGCTCTCCTTTAAGTCTTACTTTTAAACTTTGGTTATAATAAAGGCTAAGGCTTAAGTCAGAGCTATTTCCTTCAAACCTTGAGGTAAGATTAAGTCCCTTTGAGGTTAAACCATATTGAGCTTGAAGAGAAAGCTTTGCCCCTTCTCCGAGGATGGATAAATCTCCCGCTATTTTCTCTTTATCAAGCTTAAACTCTTGCAATTCCACCTTGGCAGGTAACTTAAGCCTTACACCCTGAGGTAGGCTCACAAGGCTTGATATCTTCCCATAAAGGCTTTCCTTAACCTCTCCCTTCCCCCTAAGAGTTAGCAAAGGATTAGCCAAGGCATAGGAACCAAAAAGGCTAAACTCGCTATCCTCAACCTTAACCAAGCTTTCATCTAAATAAAGGAGCCCGTTTTTAAAGGAAATAAAAAGCTCGGGTGAAGAAAGGTTAATCGTTTGATTGGTGAGGTCAAACCTTAGACTTAGCCCCTTTATCCTACCGGAAAAAGAAAGGCTTTGCGAGAGAAGGCGCAAAGCTTGCTCCTTATCTAAGCTCCCAAGGGATAAGGAGCTCAAAGTAACATCCTTTAAGAAGACCTCGTCCAAATCTATGGCATAGGGCTCAAGCTTTTGTTTTATCCCCTCATCTAAAGATAGAAGCGTAAAGAGAGTTTCCTTTGATAGGCTTACCTGAGAGATAGATAGAGAAAGAAGCTTATTTTTTATCTCAAAAAGCCCCTTTAAATCAAGAGCCCTCCCATCCTCAAAAAAGAGGTTTATCCCAGAAAAGCTAAGCCTTTCGTTCTTGTAGTCTATACTTCCTGAGGAAACTCTTACAGGTTTTTTAAGGGGGGCAATAGAAACGGCAACATCCTTTGGAAAAAGGCTAAGCGCTACATCTAAAGAGGCGGGATAACCTGAGAGGACAATGCTTCCCTCAACCTTTCCGCTCACTTGATATTTTTCAAGAGAGGAAGCATCTTTACTTAACCTAAGGGCTAAATCCTTGAGATTTTCTGCAAGCCCTGAAAATTGAGATTTAACCTCAAGCCGGGGCTCTTTAGACCCTAAATCCACAAGGACCTGAGAGTCTTTCAATTGAATGTTCTCGTTGACAATCCCGCTTCCTTCAAACCTAAGCTTTGCCTTTTCAAGGCTAACCTTACCCTCTACCCCGGCAAAAGAAAGGGGAAGCCCTGGGATTTCAACCTTTCCATCCTTTACCTTAGAGCTTAACTCTATAGAGTTTAAACTAAATGCTTCATCCCAGTCCTTTCCCCGTGCTTGAAAGACAAGTTCTGTAAAGAGACCACCCTTTAAGTAGTCTGAAATAGCCTTAAAAACATCCCTTGGAAGGAGCTTGGCTAAGAGTGGGCTTAGGCTTTCGAAATCTAAGGAATCTGCCTTAGCGCTAAGATCTATTCCCTTCTCAGTGGCTAAAACCTTGAGCTCTCCTTTAAGCCTTGGATTATGGAAATCAAGGAGTGGAAATTCAACCTCCCATCCATCTTTACCTAAGATTGCCACCCCCTCAAAGTAGCCACAGATAACCCTTTGTCCATCCTCAAGCCGAATGAGGCACGGTGCATCTCCTGAAAATCCAGCGTAAACTCTATCTTTTTCTACAGAGATTTGAGCTTGAAGGTTTAGCTTATTCTCCCCGGGGTCAAAGTCTACAAGCTTCAAAGCAGGCTTTAAGTTTAGCTCTTTAACTTCAACCGAACCCTCACCAAAAAGGCTTACATAGTTGATATATCCTTTTAGGCTTAGCTGAGAAAAGAAGTTGGCGCTAGCCTTAAGGTCAAAAAGAAGCTGGTCCTTCCTATCAACAAGATTAAGATTTAGCCCCTTTAGCTCAAAGTTTTTCCCTTTGTATTCTGCGGAAAAATTTCCATCCCGAACCACAAACCGAATAGGAGCTAATTTTTGAAGAAGAGCTTTATAATCAAACTTTATCTCTTCTTCCTCAGGTGTTTCCGGAATCGATAATTTAATCGTAGGTGAGCTCAAATGAACCTCTTCCGGAAAATAAGAACCTCGCAAGAGCTTTGACCAATCAAAATCTATCTTTGCTTTTGGCAAGGCTAAAAAAAGCCTTGGATGCTCAAGCTTAAAATCCTGAAACTTAAAATGAAGTTTTACCAAATCAACGGAGACATAATGATATTCTACCTTTATCTGATGATTTCTCTCGAGGTAGTTTTTCAGCTTTTCTTTAAAAAAAGGATGATTGAGGAAAAAAGTAAGGTTTAGGGTGCAAAAGCCTAGTAAAAAAAGGAAAAATAGGAAAAGAAGACCAAAATAGAGGAGAAAGCGTTTCATGCTTTAAATTTAGCACTAATCTAAAAGTTTTAAAGAAAGTTTGAGTGCAGATATTAGGCTGTCTGGGCTTGCAATGCCAAGGGGTGCTATGTCGTAGGCCGTGCCATGGCAAGGAGAGGTTCGAACAATGGGTAATCCAAGAGTGATGTTTACTCCATCCCTAAAATGAATTAGCTTGAAAGGAGCTAAGCCTTGGTCATGGTAGACGGCAATCACAAGGTCGTGTTTATCCTGGAGAGCATGATAAAAAAGGCTATCTGCCGGATAGGGTCCGCTCAAAGGGATGCCTAAGGCTTTAGCTTTCTCAACCGCAGGGATAAGAATCTTTATCTCTTCGTCTCCAAGAAGACCTGCCTCCCCAGCATGGGGGTTTAACCCGCAAAGCGCTATGTTTAAGCTTTTCTTTTTGGGTTTAATCTTCCGCAAAAATTCGTAAGATAGCCTTGCTACGGAGAGCACCTTTTCTTCTGAAAGCGCACCTGGAACATCTTTAAGGGGTAGATGGGTGGTTAAGAGGGAAACGATAAGCCTTTTCCCATAAAAACACATCACATAGTCCTTAACGCCAAAGGCATCGGCTAAAAGCTCGGTATGTCCTCGGTATTTGGAGCCGACCTTAGCTAAACCCTCTTTAGTTATTGGCAGGGTAACGATGGCTTTGACTTGTCCATTTTTAGCAAGGGAAATAGCTTTCTCAAGATAAGAAAGCATTGCTTGGTAGCCTTCAAGGTTTGGCTGAGAAGGCTCTATGTCAAGCTCCGAGAGAGAAAGGATCTCTACTTCCTGAGGAAGCTTAAGGGAAAAGAGCTTAGCGCGGGATTCTAAGACCTTTCTATCACCGATTATGAGAAACTTTTTTAAGTGCCTTTTAAAATGAGGAAGGGCTTTGAGTAAAACCTCGGGGCCGACCCCAGCGGGGTCCCCAAGGGTTATGGCTATCATCCTACTTCATCTCTTCAAAATCAGCGTCAATTACATCATCCTTACCTTTCTGAGACTGGGATGTGCCTTCTCCTTCTGAAGCACCTGCCTTTGTCCGGTAAAGTATTTCAGCCAGCCTGTAAGAAGCTTGAGTTAGTTCATCGCTTGCCCTTCTTATAGCCTCGATATCGTCGCCTTCCATCTTCTCCCTGAGTTTGGCGATCTTCTCTTCAACCTCTTTCCTTAAGTCGGCTGGTGCTTTATCGCCAAGCTCTCTCAAGGTCTTCTCTACAGAGTAGATAAGGCTATCAGCCTGGTTCCTTGCTTCAGCAAGCTCTCTCTTTCTCCTATCCTCTTCAGCGTGTTTTTCTGCTTCTTCGATAATCCTCTTAATCTCATCTTCAGAGAGGCCAGAGGTTGGTCTAACAACTATTGATTGCTCCTTTCCGGTGCCAAGGTCTTTGGCTGTAACATGAAGGATTCCGTCAGCATCTATGTCAAAGGTAACCTCAATCTGAGGCACTCCTCTCGGTGCAGGAGGAATTCCCACTAAATCAAAGCGGGCAATGCTTTTGTTGTCCTTTGCCAAAGGTCTTTCACCCTGAAGAACATGAATAGTGACTGCCGTTTGGTTGTCGGCGGCAGTGGTAAAGATCTGGCTCCTTCTTGTGGGGATGGTTGTTCCCCTGGGAATGATGACCGTAAACACACCACCCAGGGTCTCAATACCCAAGGAAAGAGGAACAACATCCAAGAGAAGGACATCTTTTACCTCACCCTTTAAGACTGCAGCCTGAATGGCTGCTCCCATAGCAACCACTTCATCGGGGTTTACACCCTTTACCGGCTCCTTACCGAAAATCTCCTTCACCTTCTGCTGGACCCTTGGCATGCGAGTCATACCACCAACGAGGATGACCTCATCGATGTCCTTCGGGGTTATTCCGGCATCCTTCATAGCAATTCGGCAGGGCTCCTCAAGCCTTTCAATTAAGTCCTCAACCAGGCTTTCAAGCTTTGCCCTTGTTAGCCTCATCACCAAGTGTTTCGGTCCGGTAGCATCAGCGGTGATAAAGGGTAGGTTTATCTCCGTCTCAAGGGTTGAAGAAAGCTCAATCTTAGCCTTCTCCGCGGCCTCCTTAAGTCTTTGCAAAGCCATCTTATCCTGTCTTAAATCGATACCATGCTCCTTCTTAAACTCCTCAGCGATGTAGTCAACGATCCTCATGTCAAAGTCTTCGCCCCCAAGGAAGGTATCCCCGGAGGTTGCCTTTACCTCAAAAACGCCGTCCCCAATCTCAAGAATGGAGATGTCAAAGGTTCCGCCACCGAGGTCAAAAACGGCGATTATTCCCTCTTTCTTCTTCTCAAGACCATAGGCCAAACAGGCAGCTGTAGGCTCGTTGATGATCCTTATAACATTTAAGCCAGCTATCCTTCCTGCATCCTTGGTTGCCTGCCTTTGAGTATCATCAAAGTAAGCGGGAACGGTAATGACTACATCTTTAACCTCAGTTCCAAGATACTCCTCAAGGTCCTGTTTTATCTTCCTTAGGATCATTGCTGAAATTTCTGGCGGGCTCATCCTTTTGCCGCGGACCTCTACATGGGCATCACCGTTTGGCGCCTCAACAATTTTGTAAGGCACCCTCTTTCTCCATTCCTGGACCACTGGGTCGTTAAACTTCCTACCCATCAAACGTTTGATACCAAAAATGGTGTTCTCAGCGTTAATGATGGCTTGCCGTTTTGCCGGCAAACCAACAAGAATTTCTCCACTTTCCTGAAAGGCAACAACGGATGGGGTCGTTCTTGTTCCTTCCCTATTAGGTATGACCTTAGGTTCGCCACCCTCAAATATGGCTACGCAAGAGTTAGTAGTTCCAAGGTCAATTCCAACGATAGGTGTTGCCTTAGCCATCTTTTCCACCTCCTAAGTTTATCTGATTATTCAGTTCCGTTGTCTTCCTGAACCGTTGTTTTTTCTTGGGCTTCTTCTTGCTGTCTTCCCAGGCAAACACAAACCAAAGCAGGTCTTATCACCCGGTTATGGAGCATGTAACCCTTTTGGAAAACTCGGGTAATCTTCCCGTTTTCAATCTCGGGATGAGGCTCAGTTTGCAACGCCTCATGCAAATAAGGTTCAAAAGCCTCACCTATAGCTGGCTCAAACTGCTTTAACCCAAACTTCTCAAGCGTCTGAATAAGAACTTTTAAACTAAGGGCAACGCCTTCCTTTAGAGCAGAAATGTTCTGGGTGGTTTCAAAGGATTTTAGCGCAAGCTCAAGGTTATCTATCGAGGGAAGAAGCTCCCTAAAAACATTCTCTAAAGCAAACTTATAGTATTCTTCCTTTTCTCTTTGAAAGGCTTTTTTCAAGTTTTCAACCTCAGCAGCATACCGAAGGGCTCTTTCCTTCCAAAGCTTTAATTCCTCTTCTAAGTTTTTCGTTTCTTCCCCTTCCTTTGTCTGAGCCTCTTCCTTTTCTAATACTTCTTCTTTTACTGATTCCATGTTCCTACTCCCCGTTTAATTTTTAGGAAAAAAGGCTATGATAAAATTAAGTATCCCTTTTAAATTTTCCAGAGGGGAAGACAAAAATTGAATAAATGGCAAATAAGCGAGGTTGTCCAAAAAGCCCTCTCTGAAGACCTCCCCTTTGAAGACCTAACCTCTGAACTTCTCATAGAAGATAATCTTTACGGAGAAGCCTATTTTCTTGCTAAAGAAGACTTGGTGGTCTGCGGTATCCCGGTTGTAGAAGAAGTCTTTCAAAAGGTTGATGGGACCGTTGAGCTCTCCTTTAAAGTTAAGGAAGGGGAGGAAGTTTCTAAAGGAACAAAATTTGGGGTTGCCAGAGGCAAAGTAAAAAGCCTACTCAAAGGCGAAAGGGTTGCCTTAAACTTTCTTCAGCATCTCTCAGGTATTGCCACCGTCGTTAGAAGAATGCAAAAGAAGCTTTCTCCCTACGGAATCACCCTTCTTGATACAAGAAAGACTCTACCCGGTTTAAAGGTCTTACAAAAGTATGCAGTGCGGGTTGGAGGGGGGCAAAACCACAGGTTTTCCCTCTCCGATGGCCTTTTGATCAAAGATAACCACATAAAAGCCTGCGGAGGCATTGAAAAAGTTTTAGAAAAACTTAACCGAACCCCTCACTATGCTGCCGTGGAAATAGAGGTCAAAAGCTTAACCGAGCTATCCTTAATCCTTGAATGCGAAGCCAACATATCAGCAGTTCTGCTTGACAATTTCAGCCAAAAAGACTTAGAAAAAGCCTTAGATATGATTAAAAGAAGCGGGAAAAAGGTCTTGGTTGAGGTTTCAGGCGGAGTGAAAGAGGAAAATTTAGATAGATTTTTAATCCCAGGAATTGATTACCTTTCATCAGGGGCAATAACTCACAGCGTCAAAGCTGTTGATATAAGCTTTAAAGTCGATAAGGTTTGGAAGGTTTAAAAAGCTTAAGAGGAATGGGGCAGGGTTTTGCCCCACCCCTTTTAATACTATTGCCCAGCAAAAGCCTTCTCTAACGGAGGAATAACCTGCTTCTTTCTGCTCATGACCCCATCAAGCCACATTGATTTTCCTTCAAGCTTTTTACCGAAGGCTTTCTCGATGATGGCAGGCTCATCGGTCACGACAAGGAGCTCAGTTCCTTCCTTCATGATGTCGGTTAGCATGAAGACGATGCTATGATAGCCTCCCTCCTGTTTCATCTTAACGAGCTCTTGATAGATTTCCTCCTTCCTTGGCTCAATGAGCGAGAGGTCAATAACTTCGATCTGACCAGCGCCAACCTTCTTTCCGCTCATGTTGTAATCCTTATAGTCTCTCATGATGATATCTCTCACAGACATTCCGCTAACATCAGAGAGCTTAGACTTAACTTCGATGCCAAACTTGGTAATGTCTTCAACGCCTGCAATCTTGGCTAAGGCTTCACCAGCCTCTTTGTCCATCGGAGTAGTGGTTGCGGATTTAAAGATTACCGTGTCGCTAAGTATGGCAGAAAGCATAAGTCCAGCTATCTCTTTGGGAATGGCAACACCCGTTGTGTCGTAAAGATACTTGATGACCGTTGCACTGCAACCAACTGGAAAGTTGACAAAGCAGATGGGGTTAGGAGTGGTTACATCACCGATTTTGTGATGGTCAACAACGGCGACAATTTCTGCTTGAGCATAATTATCAACCGTCTGGGCTATGTCTGAATGGTCAACTAAAGCAACCTTTTTGCCGGCACCATCCGTCATCTTTTCAGGAACGGAAAAACCAAACTTCTCAAGGACAAATTTAGTCTCAGCGTTTGGCTCACCCTGAACAACAGGCTTTGCCTCAAGGTCAGGCATCTTCATCTTTGCAAGGACCCCAGATTTCCTCCATTCATTCCAAAGGTAAGCAAAGGCTATAGCAGAACAAACAGAGTCCGTATCAGGGTTTTTGTGACCTACTACATAAAGCACATCTGCCATAAAGCACCTCCTTTTTTAGATTTTTAAGGATTATATTGCTAAAATCTGCCTTGTCAAGAGAAAGATTTATCCTTAAAATGACTGAAGAAACGGATACTTTTTCCGATAAATTAACCGATGGAAAAGGATATGGAAAGAGAAGCGGCAAGGATTGAGGTTGTTGTTCCGGTCTCGGTAAGGAAAATTTCTCCGGAAGAGCTTGAAAATTCTATTGCCCGGGTTGTAGGAGAAGTCCCTTACCTTTCCTACATACAGCTTCAAGACACCATGGACGAAGCCTTGAACAACTGGCTAAAGCTTATCAACGCAAAGCTTGATTATTTAATCGGTCTACTAACCAGGGAAAAAGAGGGCTTCGGAGACCTTCCTTTACAAAAAGTCAACCTAAGCGAAAAGGGTATAAGTCTGAAATGTCATGAAAAATTAAACTCCGGGGACTTTGTAGAAATCAAGATAGTTTTAGACCTTTTCGGACCTCTTGGTTTTTATCTTTACGGAAGAGTAGTTTGGGCAAAAGATACACCCGAGGGGACCCTGATAGGAGCTGAGTTTGTTAAACTGCCCATTGATATCAAAGAAAAACTTGGTTTATACATCCTAAACAAGGAAAGAGAGCTTATCCGAGAAAAAAGGTTGGGATAAATGCCATCGATCGTTGGCCTGCTCGTTGTTATTATATGCGTCTTTGGCGGCTATGCTTTAGAGCACGGAAACTTTTCCGTTATCATCCAGCCTGTTGAATGGCTCATCATCTTTGGTGCTGCGGGCGGATCCTTGCTTACCGCCAATCCTATGTCTGTCGTTAAAGGTATAGTTCAAGGGGTTATAAAATGCCTAACCAAACCAGGGGTCTACACGAAGGATGATTTTGTCGACCTCCTCTTACTTCTTAACGACATCTTTAAAAAAATCAAAAAAGAGGGTCTAATCTCCATCGAGCAAGACATAGAAAACCCAGAAGCAAGTAAAATTTTCTCTTCCTTCCCTAAGATTCTTACCAATCATGTTGTCCTTGATTTCATCAGAGACACCTTTCGTTCTATCCTTACCACCAATCTTAGTCATTTTGAATTAGAAGCCCTGCTTGAAAATGAAATAGAGATCATTCATCATGAACTGGCTGAGCCTGCCCATCGTTTATCAAGCCTTGCGGACTCTATGCCGGGTCTTGGTTTGGTTGCTGCGGTTCTTGGCATCATCCTTACCATGGGAAAGATCGACGAACCCCCAGCAGTCCTTGCTCATCATCTTTCCATTGCCCTTGCAGGCACCTTTATCGGAATTCTTACCTGTTATGGGTTTATGGCTCCCCTTTCTGCTCGGATGGAGAGGATGGCAAACGAGGAGAAGGAATACCTTATGGTTATAAAACAGGCTATAGTGTCTTTCATAGCTGGTGGCGCCCCTGCGATGGCGGTCGAGTTTGCAAGAAGGACTATTCCCCCCCACATGAGACCAAGTTTTAGCGAGCTTGAAGCCAAGCTTAAAGAGAGGAAATAATGTCAACTCCACCCATCATTGTAAAAAGGGTTAAGAAGGTTGTAGGAGGGCATCATGGAGGTTCCTGGAAGATCGCTTATGCCGACTTTCTTGCTGGAATGATGACCTTTTTCCTGCTTTTGTGGCTTGTGACCCTCATGGAACCAAAAACCAAAGCTCAGGTTGCTGCCTACTTCAAAAAATTCAACATCTTCTCTAAAGCCGGAGTTAGCATGCTCATGGAGTTTTACCGGACAGGTAAAATGGAAGCCCCAAAGGTTCAAACTTTATCTCAAGAACTTCCCGAGGTAAAGGGGGTTGGTGACCGCTTTAGGAGAATAGTTGAAACCAGACTTAAAAGCCTACGGGAGCATGTACTAATTGAAGTAACCGAGACCCCTACCAAGGAAAGGGTGGTCAAGATCGAGATAGTTGACCTTGCGGAAAAGCCTCTTTTCAAACCAGGTAGTGCAGAGCTTGAGCCAGAGGCCAAAGAGATCTTAAAAGTTATTGCCGAAGAACTTCGAGGAGAGAATGTGTTAGTCTCCATAGAGGGGCACACAGACGCTGTGCCCTCTCGTAGAGGAAAGGCAGGCAACTGGGAATTATCCACCGCAAGAGCCATCTCAGCCATGCTTGAGTTTGAGAAAAACGGCTTTCCAGCAGAAAACATAACTGAGGTCGTAGGCTATGCCGACACAAAGCCCCTATTCCCAGACAACCCCTACGACCCAAGAAACAGAAGGATCACCCTCACGGTTCGCTACCCTCAGCCTAAGCCTACCCAAGCACTTGAGGGTAAACCAAACCTTAGCCCCTCTCCCGAAAGATAAGCTTTATAGGAACCCTTTTAAAACCGAGGACTTCCCTAAACCTTCTTTCAAAGAACTTCTGGACATGCTTTGGAATGGTCTCCGGGTTAACGTTTACAAAGACAACAAAGGTTGG
This sequence comes from Caldimicrobium sp., assembly GCA_009903935.1. Classification (GTDB taxonomy): domain Bacteria; phylum Desulfobacterota; class Thermodesulfobacteria; order Thermodesulfobacteriales; family Thermodesulfobacteriaceae; genus WYEG01. The sequence goes on from WYEG01000050.1 coordinate 45,441, forward strand.
AGGAGCAACCTCAACCTGAGTGGCATAGTAGACCTTTAGCCTCTTTCCAGCGATGGTAAAGGAATATTGAGCCTTAATCTCTTCAAGGAGGGCGTTTAGCTTTGAAGTTGCTATTCTTCGGCTAAACTCCTCGTAAAGTTCTTCAACGAGCGGAAATATCTCCCCTACCCTTCTTCCCGTCTTAGCAGAAATCGTTAGGATCGGGACATAATCCATAAACTTCAACTCATGTTTGAGAAGCTCAAGAAAGACATTTCCTGCCTCTCTCCTTCCATCAAAGAGGTCCCATTTGTTGACAAGAAGTAGACAGGGGCGATAATTTTTTGCAATCTGACTCAAAAGGGTTTTATCCTGATGGGTTAAACCTTCCTCAGCGGTGATCATAAACAAGACCACATCAACCTTTTTTAGGATATCCAGAGCCTTATCGACGCTAAACTTTTCTACTCGTTCGTCAATCCTTGCTCGCCTTCTTATTCCAGGTGTATCGATTAAAAGAAAATTCTTACCCTCTGGGGTAGTTATAAGAATGTCTACGCAGTCCCTCGTTGTGCCAGGAATTTCCGAGACTATCATCCTTTCAAAACCAACAAGCCTATTAACCAAGGTGCTTTTCCCTACATTTGGTCTTCCAAAGACGGCAATCTTGATGAAGGATTTTTCTGGGATCTTCTCAAGCCTGTCTTTGGCTAGCTCTAATAGTTTTTCTTTTAAAAGTCCGATGTTTTTGAGAGACTTAGCCGAAATAAAGACCACATCCTCAAACCCAAGCTGAAAAAACTCTAAAGCCTTTGCTTCCTCCTCTTTTCCATCAACCTTATTCACAACTAATAGAACCTTTTTGCCCTTTTTCCGCAGATAATCTGCGATAACCTCATCACCTGAAGTTAAACCCTCCTTAGCAGAAACTACGAAAAGGACAAGGTCAGCATCCTCAACAAGCTTATCTACAATTTCAAATATCTTCTGAGAAAAAAAATCCTCGCTTCCCCATTCGATACCGCCTGTGTCGATGAGCCTTATTCCGTATCCGTCCTCAAGCTCTGCATACTCAAACAAAAAATCCCTTGTAACCCCAGGAGTTCGCTCAACGATTGCCTTTCTCTCACCAATGAGAGTGTTGAACAGAGTGGATTTCCCAACATTAGGACGACCAACGATGACCGCTTGATACATAATCTCAACTCCTTTCAATTAAGGATTTGACCCTCGGGAAAAGATCTAAATTAACATGAGGGATAAACAAAGCACCGGTTAAAAGTTCCATAAACCTCGGTTCAGTGTTTAGTTCAAGATAGGTAATGCTGTCAACTATCTTTTTAATTTCTTCAAAATCGGCATGTTTTAAAAATTTTAAGGCTCCAAGCCCGGCAGAGTTTCCAACTGCTACTGCTTTATCCAAGGCTGAATCTGGAAGCATTCCAAGCATAACCGCAGAAGAAACATTGATGTTTACCCCAAAGCTTCCGGCAAAGTAAAACTTTTCTACATCCGCAAAGCTAAGCCCTGACTTTTCACAAAGGAGGCTAAGAATGCAAAACATAGCACCCTTTGACCTAATAAAAGCCTTAATTTCAGGCTCCTTGATCAGGATCTGCCTTTGCCCATCCTCATAAACCAAAAAAGCCCTCCCCTCATCTGTCTCGATGACCCTCTCCCTCCAACTTTCTTTTATCAGCCTTCCTTCCGGGGAGAGAACTCCCTCTTTAAATAACTGAGCCATAAGGTCGATGATGGCTGAACCGCACATGCATTTGGGCGGATGTCCTCCTATCGTTTCAAGGTAGACTTGATTACTTGCTCGGTTGATGGAGACCTTGTAGATAGCTCCCGGCTCAGCCCTACATCCTGCGGAGAAGATGCCCCCTTCAAGAGCAGGACCTGCAGCCCCTGCACAGGCAAGCAAAAAATCTCTATTACCAAGCACTACCTCAGCGTTTGTCCCAACATCGATAAAAAAGCAAGGTGCATCCTTCTTGTATAGCTCCACAAAAAAAAGTCCAGCTATCAAGTCTCCTCCAAAGTAAGCACCAGCTGAAGGAAAGATAAAAACCCGTCCCTCAGGATGGATCTTGAACTCAACCTCAAGGCTTCTAAAAACGCCATACCATTTTGCAACCGGAGGATAGGGCTCAAGGATTAAATAGTTGACAGGCAAACCAAGCAAGAGATGGGTCATCGCCGTGTTCCCGCAGAGAGAAACATAATAAATTCTCTTACCGTTAAGCCTTTCTATCTCCTGGTTTATAGCCTCTAAGGTTTCAAGCCTAATTTCCTCAAGCTTTTCTCTCTTCCTTGCTAAATGAAGCCTCGTCAGGATGTCCTCTCCGTGCTTGGTTTGAGGGTTTAGAATGGAAGATTCTTCAAGCACAGCATCCCTTTCAAAGTCGTAGAGATAGAAAGCAATCGTTGTGCTCCCAAGGTCAATAGCTAATCCATAAACAGGGCTTTCCTCCTCAAGAAGGTCAGCAAGAACAAGACCTTTTTCCTCTTTCACAAAAACTCCTTTAAAAGGTTTTTCCTGCCTTAAAAAATGGGAAAGCTTCCTTAAGGAGGTTAAACTAAAGCTAAATTCTCCTAAGTCTAATCTATTTTGCAAAAAGCTCCTAAAAGATTCTGCATCAAATCGCTCAACAAGCTTAATCTCCCTCGGATTAACCTTTATCACCTTGCAGGAAGTCTCTACACATCCACCACGCATTGAACTATCCACCCTTCCTCTCTTTTTTCTACCTTTGCTTGGGTAAAGGTTGCTCCCTTTACCTCAACCCCGTACCCAAACCTTTCCACATCAAAGGGAATAACCAAAAATTTCCCAGTAAGATAGTATCCGTATTCCCTTTCCTCAATCCTTCCTTGAAAACCAATTACTAAAACATCCTCAAGAGAAACAAGGCTTATAGCCTTATTCACAAAGAACACAAGGAGCTCATCCAGGGTATCGGCAGATACCTCAACTTCTCTTTCGCTTGCAGGAAAAACCTCATTAAAATCTATGCTTTCAACATAAAGAGTTGTAAGGGCTTTCAAGACTTCAGAGAAGGCTTCCTCTAAAGTCTCCCCATAGCCTCTTATACCAACATCTGCTCCGTGCTCAAAGGTCTCGTATCCCTTCATAGCGAACACCTCAAGGTAGGGTCTCGTGATGATAGTTTATTATCTTGCCTATGTTATCTTCCAAATAATAAGGCACAAAGGGGAAAAGAAAATAGGCTAAGAATGAGTTCCGCCTTTCTTTTTCTGAAAAGAGAAGGGCATACTTTTCCTTGGGAATAAGGATAAGCGCAGATTGCCTTTCGCCTTCTAAATAGATGCTTTCCGTGGGTAAATCCTTCATATCTTTTAGCTTGTGTAAAAGGATTGAAACTTCAGCGGGTAAAGGCAAACTCGGTTTGCGATGAAAAACTAAAGCAAGGGTTAAGCCTTTAAACTCTAAGAAATAAGCTCCTTCTTTTAGTTCTATCAACTCAAACATTCTTGGGTCGCAAACTTCAATGTCCAAATATTTTTTTTCTTCAAGGGTAGAGACATTCCTTACCTCAAAATCCTTGCTAAAAACTCGATAGGGATTAAAACGTGAAAAATTTACTACGCATTCAAAGCTTGATACACCAAGTTTGTAATATATTGGAAAATACTTAGCTTTATATGGTTTGATATCTTCTGATTTTAAGTTAAGCAATAGGGCAAATTTGTCCTGATTTTTAAGCAAAATGTGAGGAAAGTTTTTATCTTTAAAAACTATAATAAAATCAATCTTTTGGTAAAATTTATCAAAAAAGCAATAGGTTAAAATGAAGAATAAAAAGGCAAGCAAAAAGGGGAAACATTTACCATAAAAAGAGAGATGAAAATTAAGTTTTTGTATTATCTTTTGGTTTGTAAAATAGACTAAAGGGCAAATTAGAAAGATAATTAAAAGAAGATTGACAGAAAAGGGAGAAATATAAAGCCAATCAAAAAAAGGAATTTTCATATACCATTTAAAGATGGTGGCTACACATTCCATTATATACTTAGCTATGGTTTCATCAAGAAAATAAATTAGAGCTGAGAGCAGAGAAAGAGGAATAAAGATAAAGCTCCAGAAGGCTGAGGCTAATAAGTTATTAATCGGTGTAGCTATAGCATAATAGCCAATTCGGTATAAAAGAAGAGGCAGAAGCACAAGAGAAATAAAGCTTGAAACGAAAAGACCTTGAAGGCTTATGAATAAAGTCTTTTGCCATAAGTTATTAGGTTTTAGATTAAGCCTTTGCCAAAACTGATTGGCAAGGAGTAATCCTAAGGTGGCTAAAAAGGAAAATTGAAAAGAAAGATTTCCGATAAGGGAGGGCTCAAAAAGGCAAAGGATAAAAGCAGTCAAAAGAAGAATAAGAAGGCTTGGTGTGTTTCTAAAAAACACCTTGGCTAAAACTAATACAAAGAGAAAGAAAAAGGCTCTAACTGCTGAGCCAGCAAAGCCTGAAAGAAAAAGAACTACTAAAGCTCCAGGTAAAGAAAATATCATGGCGTAGATTTGAAGAGGATACCGTGTGAATACTAAAGGAGATCTTCTAAGCCAAAAAAGCGTAAATTTGTATAGGATCCCGTATAATATCCCGAGGTTAAAGCCAGATATGGCAAGCTGATGGTATAGTCCCTGTTTCTTTAAAGCCTCTAAATATTCCGAAGGAAGTTGGGTTTCAACACCAAGGACAAGGGCTTGAAAAAGCCCTTTTGCTAAACCGGAAAGCTCTTCTGAAAATCTAAATAGCTCATATCGTATGCTTTCTATGTTAAAGCCATCGGTCTTACATATAGCCTCATCTTGTCGTTTAAACTCATAGAATCCCTCAACCCCTTGAGCCATTTCCAACTCCCTTGTTGCAGGACGAAAGGGATTTAACCCCTCCTTCATCTCCTTCGAGGTTAAGCTTAATAAACACTTCATCCCTGGACTAAAATCACCTTTATAGGCGGTAAAAAGAATCACTTCCCCAGATGTCAATCTAAGTAAAACTCTCTTTCCTTCGAAATAGGGCTCAACCGTTAAAACTTCACCGAAAAACTGAGCCTTGGTAGGAAGCTTGCTTTTTTCTTCTTTAAAGTAAAAAGAACCAAACATAAAACTTAAGACAAGAGTTAAGACAGCTAAAGCTTTCAGCTTATTTTGTGGAAAAAAGAAAAGCTGTAGCAGCAAAACATAAAAAAGAAAAACAAGATGCGCTGAATAAAAGCTTAGATAAAGACCGATTAAAAAAGAAGTTGCTACGGCAAAAAAATAAGCCTTTATCACATCCTTGGACCAAAAAGTAGCGTCCCTATTCTTATGATAGTTGCACCCTCTTCTATCGCTATCTCAAAATCAGAGCTTGTTCCCATGGAAAGTTGAGTGAAACCTTCTCCAACTAAAGGCTTAATCCTCTCAAACAGATTCCTCATCTTTTGAAAATAAAACCTTGTCTTCCTTTCATCGTCTGTCAAAGGAGGAAGACACATAAGACCAATCAGGTTAAGATTAGGGAACCCCTTTAGCTCCTTTACAAATTCTTCTAAATTTTCCTCAAAAACACCGGCTTTAGTTGGCTCATGTCCAATGTTTACCTCGATTAGAACATTTATTCTTTTATTCAAAGACCTTGCCCTTTTTTCGAGCTCTTCTGCCAAAGACAGCCTATCTAAGGAATGAATGGTGCTAAAAAAGGCTACAGCTTTTTTAGCTTTGTTTGTCTGAAGCCTGCCTATGAAATGCCAGTCAATGTCAAGGTCCGCTAAATTCTTTATCTTTTTTTCAGCTTCCTGAACATAGTTTTCACCAAAAAGCTTTAAACCTAAGGAATAAAGAACCCTTATCTTTTCTTCGCTCTGCCCTTTGCTTGCCCCAAGGATCTTCACTTCTTCAAGGCTTCGCCCGGCCCTCAAACAAGCCTTCTCCACTCTTTCTAAAAGGTTTTCATAGTTTTTTCTTAAAACATCAACTAAGGCTTTTGACATTGTATGGTCCCGTCCTCTGTTAAGATTAAATCAACGGGAACATCGTGAGGCTCAACGGGCAAGCATTCCACTAGTTGAAAGGAATAACAAACACCAACTTTTAAAGCGCTCGTTTCCCTTAATACCCTATCATAAAAGCCACCGCCATACCCAAGCCTATAACCCTTTACATCAAAGGCTAAACCAGGGATAAATATAACTTCTAAAGAGCCTAAATCTGCCTCCTCATTCTTCGGGTTTGGTTCGAGAAGACCAAATGGACCTGGCACAAAGTCAGAAAAACTGTAGACCCTATGAAAGGTTAACCTCCGCTCTTTAAGCCAGGTCTTAGGTAAGTATACCCCTTTTCCCTCTATAAAAGATTTACCGATAGCCTTAGAAAGAGATACCTCCTTTCCCTTAGCCATGTAAAAGGCTAGTTTTGTAAATCCTTGGAGTAAAATGAATTTAAATGCTTCCTGAGAAATTTTACAAGATAAATCTTTGACTAAAACCTCGCTTAAAGCTTCCCTTTTTGCTAAAAAAAGGGACCGGAGCTTAGTTTTCTCTTCTTGATGGACACTCAATTATTTTGGAACCCCAGACCTCCCTCGTTCCGCAACTAAAAGGCGGGTGAGAGCTCGCTGAAGGGCCGCGCGAGCCCTCGCATAATCGATCTTTTCTGCTCCAGCTAAGTACTCTTGTATCCTCTTTTCTGCCCTCTCTTTTGCTCTCAAAGCCCTTTCTACATCTATTTCATAAGCTCTTTCTGCCGCTTCCACAAAAAAGGTTATTTTATTTTCCGAAACTTCGCAAAAGCCTCCGCTTACCGCCAACCACTCTTCTTTATCTCCAACTTTGTATCTAAGCGGACCGATCTTTATCGCAGCAACCATTGGGCAATGGTTCGCTAACACTCCAAACTCACCCGCCACACCGGGGGCAGTAACAATGTCTACCTCTTCGCTTACCACCACCCGGTCTGGTGTTATAACTTCTAATAGGATCCTTGCCATATCTCCTCCCCTTATCCTTCAAGGAGCTTCTTAGCCTTCTCCACAGCCTCCTCGATCGTGCCTACCATGTAAAATGCCTGCTCAGGAAGCTCGTCATGCTTACCCTCAAGGATCTCCTTGAAGCCTCTGATAGTATCCTCAAGCTTTACATATCTACCCTGAAGACCGGTAAATTGTTCAGCCACATGGAAGGGTTGTGACAGGAACCTTTGGATTTTTCTTGCCCTGGCTACGATGATCTTATCCTCTTCAGAGAGCTCTTCTACTCCAAGAATGGCGATAATGTCCTGAAGGTCTTTGTATCTCTGGAGGACCTGCTGAACCTGTCTGGCAACATTATAATGCTCCCAACCTACGACATTCGGGTCAAGAATTCTTGATTGAGAATCGAGAGGGTCAACCGCTGGATAAATACCAAGCTCAGCGATCTGCCTTGAAAGAACAACCGTTCCGTCAAGATGGGCAAAGGTTGTGGCTGGTGCCGGGTCAGTCAAGTCGTCAGCAGGCACATAGACGCACTGAACAGAGGTAATAGAACCCTTGGTTGTGGAACAAATTCTTTCCTGAAGGGCTCCGATGTCTGTTGCCAAGGTTGGCTGATATCCAACCGCTGATGGCATCCTACCCAAGAGAGCTGAAACCTCTTGGTTGGCCTGAGTAAACCTGTAGATGTTATCGATAAAGAGAAGAACGTCCTGTCCCTCCTCATCTCTGAAGTATTCAGCTAAGGCAACGGCAGTGTGAGCAACCCTTGCCCTGTGTCCTGGCGTCTCATTCATCTGTCCATAAACAAGAGCTGCTTTATCAATAACCCCTGATTTTTTCATCTCAAGGTAGAGCTCGTTTCCCTCACGGGTCCTCTCACCAGCACCGCAGAAAACGGAAATTCCACCGTGCTGCATAGCGATGTTGTGGATCATCTCCATCATAACAACCGTTTTACCAACGCCAGCTCCACCAAAGGTTCCCATCTTACCACCACGGGGAAAGGGAATAAGAAGGTCAAAGACCTTGATTCCCGTCTCTAAAACCCTAATGTTTACGTCTAACTCTGTTAAAGGCGGTGCTGGTCTAAAGATAGGATAATATTTATCCGTCTGAATAGGTCCAGCCTCATCCACTGGGTCGCCAACGGCGTTAATGATCCTACCCAGAGTCCCTTTCCCAACAGGAACCATTAAAGGTCCACCCGTGGCCAAAACTTCCTGACCACGCCTTAACCCGTCAGTGTAGTCCATGGCTACGCAACGAACTATATTATCGCCAAGCTGCTGGGCTACCTCAAGAACAAGGTTCCACTCTCTGTTATCTATCATAGGGTTGGTTACTCTCAAAGCATCAAGAACCTTAGGAACCTTCCCCGGTGGAAATTCCACGTCTACAACCGTTCCCATTATCTGAACTATACGACCAATAACCTTCTCCTCGGCCATCTCTTATACCCCCTTTAAAAGTTTCTTTTATCCTTTAATGGCTTCTGCTCCACCTACTATATCCATCAGTTCTTTGGTGATGCTTGCCTGGCGAACCTTATTGTAATACAACGTCAACTGCTTGACCATATCTGTGCAAGCCCTGTTAGCGTTGTCCATAGCGGTCATCCTTGCCGCTTGCTCGCTTACTGCCGTCTCAAGCATAGCGGCAAAAACTAAAGTGTTAAGATATTGAGGTAAAATGACTGGTAACAACTCTTCCTCATCTGGTTCGTAAAGATAAGCTGTTATCTTAGACCCCTCCTTCTCTTCTTCGGCCTTAGAAAACCTTAAGGGTAAAAAGGGTTCAACAACCGGAACCTGTTTGACAATGTTGATGAATTTCCCATAAATTAGATATACTTCATCCCACTCACCGTTTAAAAAGGCTTGAGTTGCCGACCGCGCTATCCTTCTTGCATCCTGAACTAAAACCCGAGCCATTACCTCAGGATAGGCCTCCCGAATAGGAACCTTCCTGTTAAAGTAGGTATAACCCTTTCTTCCAACGGTTATCAACTCAACTTCCTTGCCCTCTCTTCTGAAACGCTTTATCAGGTTTTCCGCTTCTCTAATGAGGTTGCTGTTAAATGCTCCGCATAAGCCCCTGTCAGCAGTTATCAACACTATTCCTACCCTTTTAACTTCCCGTTCCTGAAGAAGAGCTATGCGAGATTTGTTTAAACCAGGGCTTGCTAATATTCTTCCAAGAACTGTCTCAAACCGCGCCCTGTATGGACGAAAACCCTCTAAGCGCCCCTGAAGACCTCTTAACTTTGCAGAGGCAACCATGTTCATTGCTTTGGTAATCTGACCTATCTTCTTTACCGCATCTATCTTCTTTCTTAAATCCCGAAGACCAGGCATGCTTTTTTCCTCCTAAGCTATCTTACCCCAAGCCATCCTTTCCTCTACTATGGCACTGGAACTGGTTCTACATTATGAGCTCTCTTAAATTCTTCGTTAAACTCAGACAAAGCCTTTTTCATCTTCTCTTCAAGCTCGGGGCTTATCTCCTTCTTTTCCTTAATCTCTTGATAAATTTCTGGATACCTACTTCCAATAAACTCGTATAACTCCTTCTCATACTGGGCAAGAACTTCAAGGGGCATTTCATCAAGGAAGCCTCTCGTTCCAGCAAAAAGGATGCAGACCTGTTTTTCTACAGGTAAGGGCTGATACTGAGGTTGCTTCAATATCTCAACAAGCCTTGCTCCTCTATGAAGAACCCTTTGAGTTGCCTTATCAAGCTCAGAACCAAACTGGGCAAAGGCAGCAAGCTCTCTGTACTGCGCTAACTCAAGCCTAAGCCTACCAGCTACCTGACGCATAGCCTTAATTTGCGCTGCACCTCCAACCCTGGACACTGACAACCCTACATTAATAGCCGGTCTAATACCGGCAAAGAATAAACCAGGCTCAAGGTAAATCTGCCCGTCAGTAATAGAGATAACGTTCGTTGGAATATAGGCTGACACGTCTCCCTGCAGGGTTTCAACGATGGGTAATGCGGTTAAGGAGCCGCCACCGTATTTATCATCAAGCTTTGCTGCCCTCTCAAGAAGCCTTGAGTGGTTGTAGAAGATGTCACCAGGGAAAGCCTCACGCCCCGGAGGTCTTCTCAAAAGTAGGGAAATCTCACGATACTCTGCTGCCTGCTTAGATAGGTCATCATAGATAACAAGAGCATGTCTTCCTGTATCCCTAAAGTACTCACCGATAGCGCAGGCTGAATAAGGTGCGATCCACTGAAGGGCTGCGGAGTCTGAAGCACATGCCGCAACTACCGTAGTATACTCCATAGCTCCGTATCTTCTTAAAGTTTCTACTATCTGAGCAACCGTTGACCTTTTCTGTCCTATAGCGCAATAAATGCAGTAAACATCTGTATCCTTCTGAGCCAAAATTGCATCAATGGCTATGGCCGTCTTACCAGTCTGCCTGTCACCAAGGATAAGTTCTCTCTGCCCTCTTCCTATGGGGGTCATAGCATCAATAGCCTTTATTCCTGTATACATAGGCTCATGAACGGGCTTCCTCATGATGATACCAGGAGCCTTGATCTCGATACGCCTAAACTCTTTAGCTTCAATTGGTCCTTTTCCGTCAAGAGGTCTTCCAACGGGGTCGATAACTCTCCCCAAAACCGATTCCCCTACCGGAATGGATGCCACCTTTCCTGTCCTTTTCGCAATATCACCCTCTTTAATCTTGGTATAATCTCCCATAACAGGAATTCCAACATTATCAAACTCAAGGTTAAGAGCAATTCCTACCTCACCGCTATCAGGAAACTCTATAAGCTCCATGTATTCACAGTTGCGTAGACCAAAAACTCTCGCTACACCGTCGGCAACGGAGATAACAACTCCCATCTCCTCAAGGTTCACCTTCTTCTCAAATTCCTCAATACGCTTCCTAATAAGGTCGCTTAATTCCTGAGCTTTTATTGCTTCCATTTATAGCACCCCCTTCTCAATAATTTCTTGCATAACTCTCAACTGTCTTTTAAAGGTGGCATCCCACACAAAATCTCCTATCTTTATCATTAAACCGCCTATTATGCTCGGGTCAACCCTTAAGTCTAAATAAACCTCTTTACCAAACTTCTCTCGTAATACCCGCTTGACCTCCTCAACATCCTCAGGAGAAAGTTCAATCGGCGCTATCACTTCACCCCTTAAAATGCCAAGTTCCTCGTCAAGAAGAGCACGATACATTTCTACTATCTCATTGAATAAATGCATCCTTCTTCTCTCAACTAATAGACGCAAAAACTTTTCAATCTCTGGGTCTAATTTAATTTGTTTGAAGATTTCATCAAGAATTTCTTGCTTTAGGTCTGGCGGATAGATAGGGCTTTGAAGGACACTTATGGCGGAGGGGACCTCTTTTATAAAATTCCTAAAAGCGGAAAGCTCATCCCAAAATTCCTTAATCTTACCTTTTTCTTTAGCAACCTCAAACAATCCCTTAGCATACTTTAAAGCGGTGGTTATCGCTCTCAAGGCGCTCCTCCTCTCCTCTTATCCTAATGCTTAACTATACTTAAACTTCTTAAACTTTCCACAACATCCTGGAATATCCTCTTATGATCCTCTATGGTTAACCCTTTAAGCAACCTCTCTTCCGTAAGCTTGATCACTTCTTGAGCCAACTCCTTCCGAAGATCCTCTTTTGCCTTTTCTAATTCGTGTTTAATGTAAAGGTCAGCTTGTTCCATGATCCTTTTTGCCTGCTCTTCAGCCTCTTTAATAATCCTTTCCTTCTCTTTCTGCCCCTGCTCTATGTAGTTCTGTAAAATCTGTTTAGCCTCATCTTCCATGTTTTTCAATTTTGCTTGCAACTCTAAATATTGAGCTTCAGCTTCTCTTTTTTTCCGAAGGAGCTCTTCATACTCCCTCTGAATAGTCTCTTTTCTATTCTGAAGAAAGTTGACTAAAGGTTTACGCAAGAGCTTAAAAAGAATGATAAGAAGAGCTATAAAATTTACCGTCCACCAGATAAGATTTTGAACTTGGGTGGGGGTAATCCCATGATGCCCCTCTTCAGCACCATAAACAACCTGAACTAAAAAAGAAAGGATTAAAAATAAGGAGGCTAAAACTTTCATACTCTCCTCCCAACTAGCTTTTCGATGATCAAGTTTGCCAATGTTTCCTTTTGAGCCAAAATCTGTTGACGAATGCCCTCAAACTCCTTCTTAAATGCCTCTTCCCACTCCCTTTTCTTGGCTTCAACCTCCTTCATCACAGCCTGAAGCCTTTCCCTCTCAATCTTTCTTGCCTCTTCTTTTAAAAGCTCCTGTTTCTTTAACCCTTCGCTACGAGCTTCATGAAGAGTTTGCTGATACTTCTCAAGCAGCTCTTTTGCTCTTAGGCTATAATCATCAATCTCCCTTTCCAACCCTTGGAAACGCATTCTTCTTTCTTCAAAATTTTTCATAATGGGTTTAATCAAAAGGGCGTTTAAAATAATGGCTAAGACTATCGTTTCGATTATCTGAACAATCAAGCTGATATCGAATGAAAGCATAGCTATGCTCCTTTGCTTAAAATCTAAGCCATACTTTAATCTTTTAACTTTTAACTACTTCAAATGGGATGTCAAGCCCTATTTCATTATAAAAATTCAAGCTATTTAAAGAGACTTTTTCTTTTTGCGAAATTAAATAGGAAAGAAAGCATGAGATAGGTCGTAATCGTAATAGAACCACCATAGCTTAAAAAGGGTTGAGGGATACTGGTCATGGGGAGTAAGCCCATCGCTCCTCCGAAGTTGAAAAAAAGTTGCCACAATAATATTAAAACTATCCCTACGATTAAGTATTTACCAAAGAGGTCCTTTACCTGTTGAGATAAAGTGAGACCCCAGTAGAGAAGGTAGCCATAGAGGCTTAAAAAAAACAAAACCCCTATGAAACCAAAGGCTTCAGCCCATACGGCAAAGGCTAAATCAGTATGCTTTGCTGGAAGGTAGTTTAATCTTGTTGACCATCCCTGCCTAAAACCCTGTCCAGTCAATCCACCCGAACCTATGGCAATCAAAGATTGATAAAGCTGATAGCCCCAGGTTTTATAATACTTCTCTGGGTCTAAGTAGCCATAAATTCTACCCTTTTGATGAGGTTTAAGCTTTTGCCAGGCTATAGGAGCTAATAGAGCACTGAAGATTAATACTCCTACAGTCATCCCTACCACAAACCTCTTTGGCAGGCCTAAAACCATAAAAAAGACGAAAAACATCCCACCGATGATAAAGGCATAGTCAAGGTCAACGACCACGAGAAATAGAAGTGGGATAATTAGAATGATAAATAACATCAACCAATCCTTAGAACTTAAAGGTAGACCTCTTCGCTTGCTTACCATATAGCTAAAAAGAAGGACAAGCACAATTTTTAAAAATTCTGAGGGTTGAAGACTAATAGGACCGATAACAAGCCATCGTTTCTTGAAGATGGCAAGGATAAACATCAAAAGCGTCAAAAAGAGGTAGGAGAAAAGGTAAATTTGAGGAGAAACCTTATTAAAATCAACCTTAAAAACACAGATCAAAAAAATTAAAAACCCAATAAAATGCCAAGCAATATTTTTAAGAATGTGGGCTGGGCTATCGCCCATATTAAATTGATTAAGGATCCCAAAAAAAATTAATCCGAGAAGAGCTACCCAAGCAAACAGGTTATCTTTAATGAAATGGACGATAGTATTTAACCCCTCTTTCTGTTCTAACATTGGGGTCTCCTTTCCTCTAAAGGTTCATGAGGGGTGCCTCGCTTCGCTCGGCATGACAAAGTGGGGGGAAAGGCATGACAAAGATCATTGAGCTCCCCTTTCCTCTACAGGTGGTAAATTGAGTAAAGGTTCTAAGGGTGTTTCCTCAAGCGTTTCTTCCTCCGCACCCTCCTTTTCTTTAGGTTTTCGTTGCGAGGGCAATCCATAGTAGGCTCGATAAAGCTCTCCAGCAAGGGGGGCGGCAGCTTGTCCTCCGTGACCACCATGCTCTACAAGGACTGAGGTAACGATATCTATACTACCATTCCCCGCAAAGCTAACAAACCAGGCATGATGTTCGAGGTTTGCCCTTTTTCTCTCAAGGGACACAACCTGAGCGGTCCCGGTTTTTCCGTAAACCTGAAGACCAGGCACACGAGCTGACTTTCCCGTCCCTATCTCTACGACCTGTTTTAGCCCCTCATGAAGCCAAGAGAGATGCTGAGGGTTGATTGAGACCCGTTCTTCTAAGATTGGTTCAAACCTTTTTAAAACCGTTCCGTTTTTATCCCTCACCTCCCGAGCAACGCTGACCTTGTATTTATACCCTCCATTAGCAAGCACTAAATATGCTTTAGCCATCTGGATTGGGGTGGCGGTTACATATCCCTGCCCGATGGCCACAACGATTGACTCTCCAGCATACCAATCCTCTTTAAATCTTTTTTTCTTCCAAGCCCTATCTGGAATTATCCCAGGCTTTTCATCTGGAAAGCCAAGTCCAGTAGGGTAGCCAAGACCAAGGCTACGAGCTACCTTAGCCAAAAAGTCGATATCAAGCTTTAACCCAAGATTATAGAAGTATACATCGCAGGATTGGGCAATGGCTTTAAAAAAGTCAACGCTACCATGTCCTTTCCTTTTCCAGCAACGAAAAACCTTCTGTCCAAAGGGGAAACTACCTGAACAAAAGACAGAAGATTTTGTGTCTCTTATGGCCCCTGATTGAAGACCGGCAAGGGCTGTGACAATTTTAAAAGTTGAACCAGGAGGATAGGGCTGGATAGCTCGATTTAAAAAGGGTTTCTTCGGGTCAGACATCAAGACTTTCCATTCCTCTGGGCTAAAGCCTGTAAGGTATTTGTTTGGGTCAACAGAGGGACTGCTAACCAAGGCAAGTAGAGAGCCATCCTTAGTGGATAAGGCAACGATGGCTCCTCTTTTATCTTTAAGTAATTCATAAGCCCTCATCTGAAGCTTATGGTTAACACTTATAATTAAATCTTTCCCTGCCTTTGGGGGAACCCTATCTAAAACCTTCCCAAGCCTACCTTGAGCATCTCTTTCTACCTCAATCCTTCCATTTTCACCTCGAAGATACTCCTCAAACAACCTTTCTACCCCGCTTTTACCGATGTAATCCTCAGGGGAATAGCCCTTATCCTTCAGCTTCAGATACTCCGACCGGTCGATTCTTGCCACATAACCTAAAAGATGAAAATAGGCTTCTCCGTAAGGGTAATACCTTTCGGCTTCAACCTCAACGATAACCCCGGGTAAATAGTATTGTCGGACCAAGATTTTGCTAACCTCATCCCAGCTTAGGTCTCTTTTCAAAAGAACCCTACCAAAATACCTTTTTTTGGCAAAGTAATACCTTTCTTTAAGCTGACCAAAGTCTTCTCGCAGGATCTTGCTAAGCTTCATTAAAACCTCCTCTTCCTCTCCTTCTATAGATTCTGGGTCAAGGTAAAGCTGAAAGACTGCGCGATTGGTAGCTACCGCTACACCATCTAAAGTGATAATCTCCCCTCTTGGTGCGCGGATTATGTAAGTTGCGACCGCCCGTTCCTTAGCTTTTTTTAAGTAGTAGCTGTGTTTAAGAATTTGTAGTTGAAAGGCACGTCCAATAAGTAAGAAAAGTATGGCAAATAAAAGGATTTGGACATAAAAGACCCTTCGTTTCCATATTATTTCTAATTCAGTAGTATCTGCATACCCGTTATCTTTAAGTGGGTGCCTAAAGTTAGACCTTATTTTCGGGTTCATCTTTTAATAATACTTTCTTTTGTAGAAAATAAAAAATATAAGCAAAAAAATAAGTAAGACCGAAATATAAAAAGCCTTTACAAAAAACTTTGAAAAGTAAACCAAAATTTGGTTGATTAATCGAATTATAAAAATATAAAATTTTCATCATAAACAGAAACAAACAAAAAATTCCCCAAAAAATCAATATTACAGAAAACTTTTCTATTTTGAAATAGTTTCTATAAAAAAACCACAAAATTTGAAAAGTTATAAAAATAAAGAACCAATAATAGTAGTGTAAAAAATCGTTAAATCCTTTTATAAGACTAATCATAAAATAACTTAAAATAAGGAAAACGGTTGGTTTAAATAGAATAAGCATTGAGAGAAAAAGACTGATATAAACATCAAATAAACGATAGGAAAATAAATTAACGAAAAAATTTTCTATCAATGATAAGAGGAAAAAGAAGGGTAAAAAAAGGAAAAGAAACTGCTTGCTATTCATTTTATAATGGAATTTCTGGTATTTGCAGTATCACGGCAACCCAGTTCAAATTGTATACATCAACATAAGGTCTTACTTCACCTTGCTTAAAAAGCCCTTGAGGGTCCTTGCTAACGGAAACGACCTCTCCGATGATTAGATTGGCAGGAAACAGGGCATCCTGCCCTGAGGTAACCACGATATCCTTTGGTTGAGCTTGGGAATAGAGCGGAAGGTATTCTAAAGAAAGAATAGGCTCGCCTTTTCCTCGGACTATAGCTCTATCCCCTGTTCGCACTACTTTAACATCTACGGCAAAAGAAGGGTCGCTGATTAACATAACTTTACTAAAGTTTGGATATACTTCTATTACTTGTCCGATTAATCCTATAGCGGAATTACCAAAAAGGGCAAGCACAGGCATCTGGGGTTGAACACCGTCTTTGCTTCCTCGGTCGATAAGAATAAAATCCGAAAAGGGGTCGATGGCTTTATAGATTATCCTTGCCGGGACCTTAGGATGTTTAATGGATGAGGTAGCCTTAAGAAACTTCTCATACTCTGAGCAAAGCCTCATAGCATCATGAGCCTCAGCAAGCCTTTGCTTCAATGCCAAATTTTCCTCCTTTAACTGCTGATTTTCCTTCTTTAGGTCAACAAGAAAGAAGTAGGAAGAGAAAAACTCCTTAGTCTTCTGAGCAAGATGAGACTCAACGGAAAAAAATATCTTATACACTCCTCCAAAAAGGCTCTCAAAAAGCCTCCCTTTGTAGGATAACCAAAGGATAAACAAGACAAAAACTAAACCGAGAAGCGCAATGACCATGCGTCTGAGGTTCATGTATTTATCATACCACAAATAGAAGGTATTTCATGAGAATAAAAGGAGAGGGAAATCCCACTTGCCCTCTTGTGAAAAAACTTTAGAATAAACATTATGAGGGCTGCCTCGCTTCGCTCGGCATGACAAAGTGGCTAATAAAGCATGACAAAGTGACTTATCATGGAAAAAGAAAGGCTTGTTTGTGATACAAGCATCTTTACTAATCCGGATGTGTATGCCCAATTTGGAGATTCTCCCTCGGCTGCTTTTAAAAACTTCTTACTCATTGTAAGCGAAGTTGAGGGAGAAGTTTCGGTCTACATCCCTACTTCCATCTACGAAGAATTGAAGAGGATGATCTCTGACCTTAGGATCCCTCCCAAGGCTCGTTCAGTCCTCAAGATCAAATCTCCCAAAAAGTATGAGCTTTATATACCAGCTTTTTTGATGTATGAATTTATAGAAGACTTAAGAGCAAGGATAAACAAAGGTTTAAGGGTTGCTGAGGAGGCCGTAAAAACTGCCCTTCAAAAAAAACCAGAAGAGGCTCTCAAATTTTTGCGCAGAAGATACCGAGAGGTCCTAAGGGAAGGTATCGTAGATTCTAAGGAAGATTTAGAACTTATTTTACTTGCTTTGGAGCTTGATGGGATAGTGGTTTCTGCTGACCAAGGCGTGTTGAAGATGGCTGATAAGCTGGGCTTAAGATTTCTTGACCCAAAGGAGATAAGAGACACAATCGAAGGCTTTAAATCTTGGTATTCAGCTTAGCGATTAAAGAGCTCTTGCATAATAAGCTCTGACAAATCCTTTACCAAAAGACGTAAAGCTTCGTCCTTACCAGGATTTAAAAGGTTTGAAGCAACCTCAGCCACGCGATAGGTTTCATACCTCGTAATCTTTGGATTTTCGTAAATCTTTTTACCCGTCCTTCTCTCGATTAAGGCAAACTTTCCTTCAAACTGGATGTTTCTTGTCTTAGTCTGTAAAAAGGTGGCGTAAGCCACGGGCTCAAAGTATACCTTTAAGACCTCGCCTTGGAGGATTAAATCTGCAGAATCCGGGGAATAAACGGGAACCAAAAACCCGTCTTGGGCTATCTTTTTTCTTAACTCAAGGGCTAAGAGCTCCCCTACCGCCTTCTCACCTGTATAGTTCTTCCAGGGAGGAATGTAGATGGTTTTCCATTCCGGATTAAGAAGGGTTGGTTTTCCGGCAAGGGTATACCCACAGGCATAAAGGAAACAGCTAAACCACAATATTAATAAGCTTCTGAGGAACGAAGACCACATTCTTTATGCTCTTTCCTTCAACGAATTTTTTAACCTTCGGAAGGGATAGAGCAAGCTCGAGCGCCTTTTCCTTAGTAATATCAGCGGGCACCTCAACTTGGTCTCTCACCCTACCGTTAACCTGGACCACAAGCACGAAGGTTTCTTCCTTTAAAAGGGTTGGGTCAAAGGTAGGAAATTTAGCGTTGACGATCCTCCCCTCTCCGCCAAGCTTTTCCCAAAGCTCTTCGCAAATATGGGGACAAACGGGTGAAAGAAGAAGCAAAGTTTTGATGAAGACCTCTTTGAGTAAAATTTTAGCCTTATGGTCCTTGAGGTCATCTGGAGAAAGCTCCTTCAAAGTATCCTGAAGATGGTTTAAAAACTCCATTATAGCGGCAATTCCTGTGTTGAAGTGAAGCCTTTCTTCAAAGTCAATATGCACCTTCTTAATCGTTTGATGAAGCTTTCTACGGAGCTTCAAAAGTTTGTCTGAAAGCTCCTTTAGTTCTTCTTCTTTTAGCTCAACCTCGCGAAGCTCATCGGCGTAAGAAGAAATGAGCGAATAAAGCCTTTTTAAAAACCTGAAGGCTCCTTCTATGCCGTGGTCGCTCCATTCAAGGTCCTTCTCAGGTGGAGCGGCAAAGGCTATAAAAAGCCGGACCGTGTCAGCTCCATATTTCTTTATCATTTCATCGGGGTCGACGACATTGCATTTACTCTTTGACATCTTCTCAGGTTTTCCAACCTCAACCTTCTCACCGCAGCCATCTTTTAGGCATTTGCCATCTGAAGAAACCTCTTCTGGATAAATCCAACCATGAACTGGGCAGCGGTAGGTCTCTTTGATTACCATGCCTTGAGTTAAGAGCTTTTCAAAGGGCTCATCAAAGTTTATGTATCCAAGGTCTCTTAGCACCTTGGTAAAGAAACGAGCGTAAAGAAGATGCAGGATGGCATGTTCGATGCCACCTATGTATTGGTCAACAGGGAGATAGTATTCTATATCCTCTTTTCTGAAGGGGAGCTCGGGGTCTGGCGAGGCAAAGCGTAAGAAATACCAAGAGGACTCAACGAAGGTGTCGAAGGTGTCTGTTTCTCTTCTTGCTCTTCCACCACACCTTGGGCAGGTAGTGTTCACAAAGTCTTCAAGATAAGGAAGAGGGCTTTTTCCGGTTTTGTCTATCTGAACATTAAGGGGTAAAACTACGGGAAGGTTTTCAATCCTTTCCGGAACGATGCCGCACCTTTCGCAGTAGACAATGGGTATAGGGCAACCCCAGTAGCGTTGGCGAGAAACTCCCCAGTCCCTAAGCCGGTAGGTCACCTTTTTTTTGCCAAGAGAGAGCTCTTCAAGCTTAGCAATGATCCTTTCTTTTGCTTCCTCGCTCCAGAGACCGGAAAATTCGTTAGAATTTATAAGGATGCCCGGGTCTTCATAGGCAGATTCCAGCTCCTCAGCCTTTAAAACCTTATCCTTAGGAGTTATGACTACCCTTATGGGTAAGCCGTATTTTTTGGCAAATTCAAAATCCCTTTGGTCATGGGCTGGGACGCACATGATAGCACCTGTCCCATACTCCATGAGGACAAAGTTTGCCGCAAAGATAGGAATATGCTCCTTGGTGAGTGGATTGACCGCGAAGGTCTCAAGAAAAAGCCCCTCTTTTTCTGCCCTACCCTCCTCTATAGCTCTTCTCTCCTTGCGAACCTTTTCAATAAACTCCTCAAGCTTTGCCTTAAGCCCCTTTTTTTCAGCGAGTTTTTTTGCCATTTCATGCTCAGGGGAAAGAGCAACAAAGGTTGCACCGAAGAGAGTATCGGGTCTTGTGGTGTAAACGATTAAGTCCTCTTCTAAATCCGGCACGAAAAACTTAATCTCTGCCCCAACGCTTTTACCGATCCAGTTTCTCTGCATGGTGATAACTTTTTCTGGCCATTTTCCTTCAAGCTTATCAAGGTCTTGAAGGAGCTCTTCAGCATAGGCGGTGATCTTTAAAAACCAACCCTCCATTTCCTTTGTTGTAACCTCGGTTCCGCATCTCCAGCACCTTCCATCCTCAACCTGCTCATTAGCAAGAACTGTTTGGTCCTTCGGGCACCAATTAACCAAGGTCTTTTTACGGTAGGCTAAGCCCCGTTCATACATCTCGATGAAAAATTTCTGTTCAAAACGATAGTAGTCGGGCGTGCAGGTGGTAATCTCCCTCCTCCAATCGTAGCTAAATCCAAGTTTTTTTAGCTGAGCTTTCATGTAGGCGATGTTAGAAAAGGTCCAGTCGGCAGGATGAACTCCGTGCTTAAGAGCAGCATTCTCAGCAGGAAGCCCAAAGGCATCCCATCCCATAGGATGAAGCACATTGTAGCCCTTCATCCGTTTGACCCTTGCTATGATGTCTCCAAGGGTATAGTTTCTCACATGTCCCATGTGGATTCGACCTGAGGGATAGGGGAACATCTCAAGGACATAGTATTTTGGTCTCTTTGGGTCAGGGTCGGAATGATAAACGCCCTCTTTCTCCCAGACCTCCTGCCACTTCTTCTCAATCTGAGAGAAATTGTATTCGCTCATGGTAGCCTTCCCCCTTTAAATATCAAACATCTTATCTATTTTTGATTTCCTTTTGAGCCTTAGCAAGCATCTCCCTGCTTTCATGACTGCGTTTCATAGATATTCTTTATAATTTCCTCGGCAAATTCCGAACACTTTACCTCTCGGGCACCCTCCATCTGCCTTGCAAGGTCATAAGTTACTACTTTGCTTTGAATGGTCTTAGCTAAAGCCTCCCAAATGAGGTTAGCGGCTTCTTTCCAGCCTATGTATTCGAGCATCATCTTTGCAGAAAGGATGAGGGATGAAGGGTTTGCCTTGTCGAGACCAGCATACTTTGGGGCTGAGCCGTGTGTTGCCTCAAACACCGCGTAGCCATCTCCGATGTTAGCACCCGGTGCCATTCCCAGCCCACCTACCTGAGCTGCTAAGGCATCGGAAAGGTAATCACCGTTTAGGTTAGGCGTGGCAAGGATGCTATACTCCTCGGGACGAAGGAGAGCCCACTGGAACATAGCATCAGCAATGCGATCCTTTATCACCACTACACCCTCGGGAACGCCGTTTGGAAATCTGGTTGGAATTTCGTCTTCAGCCACTGTTACCTCAGGAAACTCCTCCTTTGCCACTTCATAGCCCCAGTTTCTGAAGGCACCCTCAGTGTACTTCATGATGTTTCCTTTATGCACCAAGGTCACGCTTGGGAGCCTATTTTCTAAAGCGTATTTTATCGCCTTGCGAACAAGCCTCTTTGAACCAAAGGGGCTGATCGGCTTTATGCCAATTCCAGCATCCTCCCTAACTGTTTTTTTCAACTCTTCCCGCAAAAATTCTATAAGCCTTTTTGCTTCCTTTGAGCCTGATTCAAACTCAATCCCAGCGTAAACATCTTCGGTGTTTTCGCGAAAGATTACCATGTTCACCTTTTCAGGGTGTTTGACCGGGCTTGGTGTTCCGGGTATCCAGCGAACCGGTCGAACGCAGGCATAAAGGTCTAAAACCTGTCTTAAAGTTACGTTTAAGCTTCTAAAGCCACCCCCAACAGGAGTGGTAAGCGGACCCTTGATGGCAACCACACACTCCTTTATAATCTTAAGCGTCTCCTCAGGAAGATAGTTACCTGTCTCTTTGAAAGCCTTCTCCCCGGCTAAAACCTCTATCCATTTTATCTTCCTTTTACCTCCGTAGGCTTTGTCAACCGCGGCATCAACGACCTTGATCATGGCAGGTGTGATGTCCTGCCCGATCCCATCTCCTTCAATGTAAGGGATTTCTGGGTCATCAGGAACGGTTAAAGTGGTGTCTTGATTGATGACGATCCTTCCCATAAGACCTCCCTCATCCAAGTTTTAAAAAATCTACCGCTAATTAAAGCTTTTGACAAGTAAGAATTAAAAGCTTATACTTTAAAAGAGAAATGGGTAAATATGCTATCCTTAGGTCCTATCTTATCTACTTAAAAAACTTAGGAATTGAGGATCTTCCTAAAACTCCAAGCATAGAAAGATTTCTTTCGGAAATAAAAAAGCCAAAAAGGTTCATCGTTAATGAAGAGACATTAAAGGAAGAAGTTCTAAACTGCGCTGCTTGCCCCCTATCTCAAACAAGGAAAACAGCTATTTTTGGTGAAGGAAAGCTTTCAGCCAAAATCCTGGGCATCCTTGACTATCCAAGGAGGGATGAAGAACTGCAAGGTCTTGTTATTACTGGTGGCTATCGCACCATGCTTCAGAGGCTTTTGCAGACCGTAGCCTCAAACCTTGAGGAAGTTTTCCTTACCCATGCCGTAAAGTGTCGCCCCTACAACGATAGACCCCCGGAGGACGAAGAGGTCTTAGCTTGCAAAGAATACTTAGTAAAGCAAATCCAAATGATAAAGCCAAAAGTGATCCTCTGCTTTGGTTCAACGCCGATAAAGTCCTTTCTCGGGACAGAAAAAAAGATCACCCTAAATGAGGCAAGAAAAACTACCTTTAACTTTGAAGGGATACCTGTATTCTTTACCTTTCATCCAGAAGACATGGCTAAAAATCCTCAAGTAAGGCGCTTAATCTGGGAAGACCTACAGAGGGTTAAAGAATGCTTAAAAAAGGAATCATCTTAGCTTTATCCAGTTTAATTGTTTTTTTAGCGCTTGTCTCAAACTCCCATGGGGCGAGGGTCTATCTCCTTAAGGTTGATTCTGCCATAACTCCAGCTACGGCAAACTTTATCATTTCTGCTATATCTAAGGCGAAAAAAGAGGGAGCTCAAGCCTTGGTGATAGAGCTTGATACACCAGGAGGGTTGGTTGAGTCTACAAGAGAGATAGTAAAAGCCATGCTTGATAGTGAGGTGCCCATCATTGTCTATGTTTCTCCTTCTGGAGCAAGGGCAGCATCTGCTGGAGCCTTTATCGTGCTTGCAAGCCATTTAGCGGGCATGGCCCCTGGTACCCATGTTGGAGCAGCCCATCCCATAGAGCTTTCAGGCAAAGCTGACCCAAAGGTTATGGAAAAGATAGCAAACGACCTTGCCGCCTATGCCAAAAACCTTGCAGAATTAAGAGGACGAGACCAAAGGTTTGCGGAGGAGATGGTAAAAAAAAGCATAAGCCTCACTGAAAAGGAGGCTCTTCGAAGGGGCGTTGTAGAAATCGTTGCCGAAGACTTGCAAAAGCTTCTTGAGGAGGCAAACGGGCGAAAGGTTAAGATTAAAAACCGCGAGGTCGAGCTAAGGCTTAAATCTTCCGAACTTATCCGGATTGAAGAAGACTTAAAAACCCAAATATTCAAGGTCTTAACCAACCCAAATCTAATCTACTTTTTGTTGATGCTTGGGCTGCTTGGGCTTTATCTTGAGTTCTCCCATCCTGGAGCCATCTTACCTGGAGTTGTAGGAGCTATATGCCTTATACTTGCCCTATTTGGGCTTAGCATTCTTCCTGTGAACTATGCTGGCTTAGCCCTAATCCTCCTTGCCGGGCTCCTATTTTTCCTTGAAACTCAAGTCCCCTCTCATGGTCTCTTAGCCATCGGTGGAGCCATATCCCTCCTATTAGGCTCCCTTCTTCTCTTTGGAGACAATCCTCCTTGGCTTAAGGTCTATCAGCCTTTACTCTATACGGTCGTTATTACCTTTTCTCTACTTTTTGGAGGAATTGCCTATTTAGTGGTAAAAACTCAAAGAAAAAAGCCGGTATCCGGAGAGTTTTCCTTAATAGGAAAAACAGGGAAAGTTATTGAAGAGGTATCCCCCAAGGGCGGAAAGGTCTTCGTCTCAGGGGAGATCTGGTCTGCAACGGCAGATGAGATAATCCCAGTAGGGGAAGAAATTTTGATCGTAGGGAAAGAAGGATTTTGGCTTAAAGTAAAAAAAAGAGGGTAAAATGTAGTGGCAACGGGCGGTTGCTCAATGCTTTTAGAGGGCGAGCAACCGCTCGCCCCTATTATATCTTTCTTTCAAATAACT
The DNA here is from genome assembly GCA_009903935.1 of Caldimicrobium sp. Classification (GTDB taxonomy): domain Bacteria; phylum Desulfobacterota; class Thermodesulfobacteria; order Thermodesulfobacteriales; family Thermodesulfobacteriaceae; genus WYEG01. The sequence continues at coordinate 69,713 of WYEG01000050.1, forward strand.
CCGTCCTTTTAAAAGCTCTTCTTTAATTCCACAAGCAATCCTATCAACTCATCAAAGGTTGGGATGAGCTCCTTTTCAAGGAAGGCAGTAACTGCTTGTTTATCCTTAAGGTTAACTTCTCTCTCAAGCTTCTCGATCAAGCCATGAAGTTTGGCATGAGGCTCTTCAAGGGCAGAGAGCAAATTAATCACATCCTGTCTCCCCAGCTTAGATGCCCTTTCCTGAAGAACAGGCACGCATCTACCAAGTAAGCATCTTCTATGGTCACGCTCAACGGTTGGCACCCTACCCTCAAAAACATCCTTAATAAAGTTGACCTTCCAATTTACATGCCCTATGATGGCAAAATTTAAAAGAGCTTCTGAAGATAAGGACCTAAGTTTTTCATCTGTAATGGTTTCTTCTCTGAAAGTAAAGACATCCTTTGCGGTTATCTCTTGAGTTTGAGCCATCTCAGCCAAGGTGTCAGATAAAAATTCAAGATCACTGGTTAGTCGTTTTAAACTTTCTGTGCTTGCTACAAGTTCTTCTACCTCTTTAGCTAAACTAAAGGTTTTCTCCTTAGTTTGGGAAACATTGGATACGATGTCGTTTGTGACAATAGTCTGCTCTTCTACAGCTCCGGCAATAAGGTTTGCCGATTGTTCAACCTCATCGACCATCTCTTTAGTTTTGTTTGATGCCTCTGCAACTACATCCACCTGAGAGATAAGCTTGGCGATGATGCTATCTATCTCATTTGTTGCCTCTTGGGTCTTTCTTGCCAACTCTTTTACCTCGTTTGCTACCACGGCAAAGCCTTTGCCCGCTTCTCCAGCTCTTGCTGCCTCAATAGAAGCGTTAAGGGCAAGCAAATTCGTCTGCTCGGCGATGTTTCTGATTATTTCCGTGATGTTTCTTATCTCCGCTGTCCTTGTGGATAGCTCTTTCACCTTTCCTATCATCTCATCAGCCGTCATTTTTACATTAACAGCCTTTTCTGCTGTGTTTTGAGTATTCCTTGAGATCTCGGTAATGGCGGTTTTCATCTCTTCCGTTGACCTTTCAACCAAGGATAGAAGCTCTGCAACCTCGGAGGAGATGCTTGATGATTTGGCTACAAGCTCCTCTATCTGGGTTGAAATGGCAGGCAATTCATTAATTTCTTCCTTTAATTTTTCTGAAGCCTCAGCATAGACCTTAGATTGTCTGTTTAGGGAAGAAATAACTTGCCCAAAAGAACTCTTTAACCCACTCAAAGCCCCTTCAAGGACTTTTAATTCCTTAAAAACAAAGACTGGTATCTCTCTATCAAATCTACCTGCCTCAAAGTCCTCCAAAGTATCAACCGCTTTAGAAATTTCCTGGTTTATCTTGGTGTAGATAAAGCGCATAATGAGGGCATACAGAATAAGAATAGCAAGAAAGATTCCTGTTACAATTAACTCGAGACGAGATAATCTTTGATGAGAATGTTCTTTAAGCATAGAAAGTAGTTCGTCTGCATGTTCTACTATCTTTGAAGCATGAACATCCAACTCTTCTAATGCGTTGATGTCGCAGGCAGAAACCTTGTCAAAGCCTGCAAAAAGTCCATTAAAATGTTCTTCAATGTTCTTATATAACTCTAACGCCTTTTTGTCTCCCAATTGGGTAATAGCTTTTCCTCCCTCTTTACCTTCAACGAGAACAGCCTTTCCTTTAGCAATATTCTGTCTCACTGTATCAAGCCTTTGCTTTAGGTCCTCTTCATCCAAGGGTAAGTCTTTGTTTAAACAATGTTTAGCAAAGTATAAGGAAGATAGCTTAACAAAAAGCTGAGAATTATACCTTAGCCTTCCTGCATAATCGAT
>WYEG01000054.1 GCA_009903935.1 Caldimicrobium sp.
CAAAGAAGGTTATCTTCTTTGCCATAGGGTTTGAAACTACGACTCCTCACACCGCCTTCTTGGCTAAAAGAATTAAAGAAGAGGGCTTAAAAAACCTCCTAATCGTCTCAAATCATGTTATATCTACAGAAATCCTTGATTATCTCTTAATCAACGGACTAAAGGTTGACGGGATCATCGCCCCAGGGAATGTCTCAGCGATCATAGGAGCAATCCCCTGGGAAGAGCTTAGCTTAAAACATCAGACCCCTATGGTGGTCGCAGGCTTTGAACCCTTTGACATATTGCATGCTTTGGACCATCTTGTTGATTTAATCAAAGAGGAAAATCCTAAGGTTGAGGTTCAGTATAAAAGGGTTGTAAAACCTGAGGGAAATGTTGCTGCCCAAAGGCTTATGAAGGAAGTCTTCGAAGTGAGAGATACCTTTCCCTGGCGTGGCTTTGGATATGTCCCAAGAAGCGCCTATAAGTTTAAAGAAGACTTCTCTTTTTTAGATGCTGAAGCCTTCTATCCTTGCAAGTATGAAGAAAACACCCCGAAAGGTTGTCTTTGCGGGGTTATTTTACAAGGGAAAGCAAAGCCCTGGGAGTGCAAGCTCTTTGGTAGAGCCTGCACCCCAAAGACCCCTGTCGGACCCTGTATGGTTTCTAACGAAGGAGCCTGCCTTGCCTACTTTAAGTATAGGATTACTCCTTAGGTTTGGTTTCCTTTTCTACTGCCTCAGCTGGTAAAAACTTAGTCCCTGAAAACATCCCAGAGATAATGGCTTCTGGAGTACGAAATTCGTTCCAAATAGCTATATAAAGATGGATTAATATAAAAAAGGTAAAAGCCCAGTGAAGAAAATAATGGATAAACCTTGCTGTTTGTTGTGTACCAAAAAGCATTACTCCTAATTTTTTAATGATTCCAACCTCAGGATAGAGTAAATATAACCCTGTTAAAATCATAACCAAGCTTGCTAAAAATAGCAAAGTATAAATCACACCTGCAAGAACTGTATGACCCACTCTCAATTCATGTTCATCTGTTAGGTAAAGATAAAACTTTAAGGTTTGCCAAAAAGAAAGGGCATTTTCGCGGTTAATTGGAAGAAAATTAGTTATTCTTTCGTATTTATTACCAAAAAATAGCAAATATACTCTTAAAATGAATGCCGATATAAAGAAGTAAGCGGCGACAAAATGAAAGTATCTAAGCATGGCCATCAAAAAGGATGGCCTGAATTCAGACGAAGTTGTAGTAATTGGATTGTGGATGTAAAGACCGGTTAAAATTAAAACTGCTATGGAAATAGCAAAAACCCAATGGAATAATCTTAAAGGACCGCTCCAGACAAAAACCCTTTTATACGATCTTGGTTCTATCTTCATTTTTAACCCCCTTTACAAAACTTTTACTCTGGTTATTTCCCTCCCCCTACCATCGATAAGATGGACTGCGCAAGCAATGCAGGGGTCAAAGGAGTGAATAGTCCTTAATACCTCTAAAGGCTTTTCAGGAACAGCAACCGGATTGTCTATCAAAGATTCCTCATAAGGACCCCGCTTACCCTTTTCATCCCTTGGGCTAACATTCCAGGTTGATGGGACCACTGCCTGGTAGTTTTTGATCTTTCCCTTCTCGATTACTACCCAATGAGAAAGGGTTCCTCTTGGGGCTTCATGGAAACCAAAGCCTTTGATCTCCCTCTCAGGGAACTTGACACCCTTCCTGTAAGGATAGATTTCAAGGTCACCCTTAGCGATATTCTGTTCAAGGAGGTCAAGATGCTTCAAGGCTAAATCAGCAAGAACAGCTGCTCTTATAGCCCTTGCTAAGTGTCTACCCATTGTTGACCTTAGATTGTCTACGGTGATCTGGGTTTTGGCAAGGGCTGAACATTTCTCAAGGGCATAGTTTGTCCATTTTAAGAATAGTTCATTCTTTGAGGCAATCCCCATCAAGACCTGGGCTAATGGTCCAACCTGCATCGGCTCCCCTTTAAACCTCGGAGCTTTAGCCCAGCTGTATTTGCCGTTAGGGTCAAACTTTGTGTATTCTGGTATTGTGTCGCCCTCCCATGGATGCTTTGCTCCGATGTTCTTATACCAGGAATGGATAACCGCCTCGGTAACATTGTCTCTAAAGTAGGGGTCGCCAAAGCTTGAAATGGGTTTATAGGTAGAAAGGTCGCCGTTGAATATGGTCCCACCAGGCAAGTCAAACTTTGTTCCTTTGGTGTCAAGAGGTAAATCCGGAACGGCAAGGTAATTATCCACACCCCGTCCAATCTTTAACCAATCACTGTAAAGAGCCGCTAAAGCTATGGCGTCGTTTAAGTAGACCTTTTGCGTAAAGGTTTTTACCTTTAGAAGAAGCTCCCGAGCATAGGCAAGCCTTTCCATGTTTAGAGCTGCTTCATTGTCAGGATTGATGGCTAAAGCAACCCCTCCCACAACCACAGTCTGAATGTGCGGAGTTTTTGCCCCGAATATCGCCACTACTTGGTTGGCATACCGTTGATAATCAAGAGCAGATAGATAATGAGCTACCGCCAAAAGGTTAACCTCTGGAGGGAGCTTCATCGCTGGATGTCCCCAGTAGCCAGAACCAAAGGGACCAAGCTGTCCTGAAGCAACAAAGTTTGCCAAAGTTTCTTTCACGCTCTTGAAGTAGGTTTCACTGTTCCCATCCCAATCAGAAATTGTCTGGGCAAGCTCTGCGGTCTTTTTTGGGTCAGCCTTAAGGGCTGAAACTACATCAACCCAATCAAGGGCTGAGAGATGGTAGAAATGGACTATATGGTCATGAAGACCATGGGCGCAGAGGATTATGTTTCTCACATACTGAGCGTTAAGAGGGATCTCTAAAGCCAAAGCATCCTCAACCGCTCTTACAGAGGCAATGGCATGGACAGTTGTGCAAACTCCGCAGAACCTTTGAGTAAAAGCCCAAGCATCCCTTGGGTCTCTACCTTTTAAAATCACTTCAATACCTCTCCACATCTGGGCTGAAGCCCAGGCATCGCGAACCTTTCCCCCATCTACTTCTACATCAATCCTGAGATGCCCTTCTATCCTAGTGATAGGGTCTATAGTAATCCTCTTCCCCATAACTTAGCCCTCCTCCTTCTCAGATTTTTCGTTGCTTGATGACAAAATCTGGGGTTCTCCTTTTTTCTTCTTAAGCCTACTTTTAATCACTCCAGCTCCAGCGTGAAGAGCAATGACGGCACCAGCTCCTGTAATTGCCATTTTCCCTATTTTTTCTGCATCGGTTATTATCCCTTCACTAACAGGTATGGTAACCTTGGGTAAATGTTCATAGAAGGGGGTCATGGTGTCCCAGAACCCTGGCTCAGTGCAACCCATGCAGGGATGACCTGCCCCGATAGGCCAGGCCCCCACATCACAGAACTTAAGAACTGAACAGTTAGCGTAAGTAACTGGACCTTTACAGCCAAGCTTATAAAGACAGTAACCTTTCCTATGCCCTTCATCTCCGAAGCTTTCGGCAAACCTTCCTTCATCAAAATGTGGTCTCCTTTCACAATGGTCATGGATCCTTCTTCCGTAAGCAAAGGTTGGTCTCTTAAGCTCATCCATCTCCGGTGGCTTACCAAAGGTTAGCAAATAAAGAACGGTTGAGAGGATGTTGTATGGGTTGGGTGGACAGCCTGGAATGTTGATAAGCTTATCTTTACCGATAACCTCACCTATCCCCACCGCCCCCGTAGGATTAGGATAGGCAGCTTGCACTCCACCGAAGCAAGCACAGGTTCCATAGGCAATGATAAGCTTAGCATCCTTGCATACATCTTTCAAAATTTGTATGGCAGGTTTGCCCCCCTATCTGACAGTAGATGCCACCATCCTTCGTTGAGACAGCACCTTCCACCACCAGAATGTATTCGCCTTTGTAATTTTTCACGGCCTTATTTAAAGCCTCCTCGGCTTGAGCCCCCGCCCCAGCCATTATGGTTTCATGGTATTCAAGGTTTACTATTTCGAGCAAAAACCTTCCCAAAGGTGGATGAGAAGCCCTTAAAAGGGTTTCGGTGCAACCTGTGCACTCCATAAAGTTGAGCCAAATGACGGTTGGCTTTTTCTTTGTAGCAACTGCCGCCTCTACCTTATCAACAAAGCTTGCAGGGAACCCCCATCGTCGCAACCGCTGCTGTTAAAACCTTCAAAAACTCCCTTCGGTCAAGGCTCCATGCGCTCATAAAACCCTCCTTATAGCTTTTTGGTATATTTTTCACCATTAGACCTTCTTTTAAAGAGACTTTTAATAGTGTTTCTAATAAATGTCAATGGTGAATTTTCCCCCAATTTTATCAGACCAACCAAAGGGGGCTCCGCCCCCTTGACCGTCCCGAGCGCAAGCCGAGGGGTATCCTTTTGCCTTTCCTTGGTAATAGAAGATTCTTCGCTTCACTCAGAATGATAGCTGAGGAGAAGAGGCATCCTCTCTCTCCTCAGCAGGACATGGTGAAGGTCTTAATTAAAACAGTCCCTTAGACTTGCATAAAAATTAAAATGTATTATTATATTTTTACGGAACATCCATCCAAGTCAAACTAATCCTAAGATAATTCTTGGAAGGATCTTCCGAAAAAAAATCAATTTTATTGGAGGTTTTATGTATTCAAACTTTAACGACTTTGGTTTATCAACTGCTACCTTACGGGGAATTAAGTTTCTCAAATACGAGACCCCCACAGAAGTGCAAAGGATGGCTATTCCTCTTGCCTTGAGCCAAAAGGACTTAGTTACTCAAGCCCAGACTGGGACAGGAAAAACTTCCGCTTTTGGGATACCCATCGTAGAGAGGCTGAAGGCAGGTAGCAAAATCCCTCAATGCCTTATTCTTGTTCCAACAAGGGAGCTTGCCCTGCAAGTTAGTGATGAGCTTAGAGCCTTAGGGAAGTTTAAGAAGTTCTTTGTCCTCACCCTTTATGGCGGAAAGCCCTTAGGGCGTCAGATAGAATTTCTTCAAAAAGGGCTCTGCGACATTGTCGTTGGCACCCCAGGAAGAGTGAAGGACCTGCTAAAACGCGGGCATCTCAAATTGGGGGATGTTAAAATCCTAGTTTTAGATGAGGCTGATAGGATGCTCGAGATGGGTTTCATCGAAGATATTGAGGAAATCATTTCTCATTGTCCGGAAGAAAGACAAACCATGCTCTTTTCTGCAACCATTCCCAAAGCCGTGCTCAGTTTAGCAGAACGCTTCTTAGCACCAGACTATGAAATCATAAGGATAAAGCCAGAAGAACCAACCCTATCCACCATTTCCCAGGTTGTTTATCAAGTAAAAACAGAGAATAGGTTTGAAAGATTGAAAGAGATCTTAAGGCAACACTCAGGGAAGACGATCATTTTTACCCCAACTAAGGCTGAAGCTGATAGCCTTGCTGGTCTCTTAAGGAAAGAAGGCTTTTTAGCTCAGGCTTTGCACGGGGACCACTCTCAGAAGAAAAGGGAAGCTGTGCTTAGGGGCTTTAGGCAGGGGGACTTTAACATCCTTGTGGCTACTGATGTTGCTGCAAGAGGGCTTGACATCAAAGGAGTAGAGCTGGTGATAAACTATACTGTTCCAAGGGATGCCGATTCTTACATCCATCGCATAGGAAGGACGGGACGAGCCGGAAAAACAGGAAAGGCTATCACCTTAGCCACTCCTCAGGATAAAAGATATCTCAGAACTATCCTTCAAAGAACAGGAGAAAACATCGTTATCAATAAGTAAGGTGCGCTTGTCAAGCGGGAGGGATACCCCTCCCTAAATTTTTATCTCTTGATTATCTTCAAAAACTCATCAACCCTTAGGGCTGGTAAAGACATTAGCTCAACCGTCCCCCTTGAGCCAAGGTCGATTGACATCTTCATCACCGTCTCGTTATCTGGGGCTTCAATGATGTTTACAAAATCATAAGGACCTAGAACTGCATACTGCTGAAGAACCTTTACCCCCATCTCCTCTAGCTCTTTGTTTACCTCAAATATCCTGTGGGGCTTTTCTTTGATCGTTTCCCTCCCTTTTTCAGTAAGCTTTGAAAGGACGATGTAGATGGGCATGGCAAACCTCCCTAAGTTTTTTAAAAGTATTATTAAAAATAATCAACCAAAAATCAAGAGGGATTTTAACCTGTTATTATTACTAAGGGGAAGGTTCCACATTTTTCCTACGCTTGGAAAATCATACTTTTGACCAGTCGCCCCTTCATTTACCCACCCTGTAAATAAAATTTTTTTGTGTTATATTTATGCCCAAACATAAGGGGTGTGCAAAGAAGAATGAGGGTAAAACCAGCAAAAGAAGACCTACTTCTCGTTTATAAAAATGTAGATTTTGAAAAACTTCTTAATTCTTATGCTCAAAAAATAGAAGATTTAAGGAGGTGTCTTTGACTTAGATAGCCTCAAGGAAAGATTACAGGCTATAGAAAAATCCTTCTCCCAGAATGTTGACTGGTCTTCACCGGAAACAAAACGCCTCATCAAAGAAAAGGCTCAGTTAGAGGAAAGGTTAAAGCTTTTTGAGGAGCTTCAACATAAATTTTCTGAGCTCAAAGAGTGGTTTGAGCTTTACAAGGCTGAGCCGGAGCTCGAAATTTTAAAGGGTTTCTTAGAGGAGCTAAAGGATTTTGAACAAGAATTTTTAGAAAAAGAAACCACCATCCTTCTCTCTGGGGAATACGACCAATCCTCGGCCATCCTTTCTATCCATGCTGGAACTGGTGGAACCGATGCCCAAGACTTTGCCTACATGCTTCTTCGGATGTATGTGCGGTGGGCTGAAAAAAGGGGTTATAATGTTAAAGTAGTTGATGCCCTCCCAGGCGAAGAAGCGGGCATAAAGAGCGCAACCATCCTTGTTGAAGGACCCTGGGCTTACGGAAAATTAAAGGGTGAAAAAGGGGTTCATCGGCTTATCAGAATTTCTCCCTTTGATGCTAACGCAAGACGCCATACCTCCTTTGCTTCAGTCACCGTAATTCCAGAGATTGAGGAAGAGGTAGAAGTAGAAATAAGACCCGAGGATTTAAGGATAGAAACCATGAGGGCAAGCGGTCATGGTGGTCAGCATGTGAACAAAACCGAAACAGCTGTCCGAATTACCCATCTCCCTACCGGAATAGTCGTCGCATGCCAGAATGAAAGAAGCCAGTATTTAAACAAGATGACCGCTTTAAAGATCCTTAAATCCAAGCTTTATCAACTACAGAAGCAAAAGCTTGAAGAGAAAAAAGAGGAGTTAATCGGAGAAAAAAGGGATATATCCTGGGGGAACCAAATAAGGTCATACATCCTTCATCCTTACAAAGTGGTAAAGGACCATCGCACTCAGTTTGAAGCCTTTAAGGTTGATGAGGTGTTAGATGGGGAGATAGACGATTTTATTCGCGAATACCTCCTTTGGAGCTGCGAAGCAAACAAAAGGGAGCCAAACCATGAAAAAAGAAAGGCTTAAAGCTCTGATCATGCTTGAGGACGGGACCCATTTTTGGGGCTACTCCTTTACCGGACCCGGAGAAACCTTCGGAGAAATAGTCTTCAACACTGGGATGACAGGCTATCAAGAAATACTCACTGACCCATCTTACTACGGACAAATTGTCACCATGACCTATCCTTTGATCGGCACCTATGGAGTAAACGACGAGGACATGGAAAGCGCTCGCATTCAGGTTGCCGGCTTTATCGTCAGGGAGTATCAACCATATTTTAGCAACTACCGGGCTAGAAGATCCCTTGGGGACTGGCTTAAAGAACAAGGCATACTTGGGATTGAGGGGGTAGATACCCGGGCTCTTACCAGGCATATCAGAAACTACGGAGCTATGAAGGGAGGTATGACAACCGAAACCTTAGACCCAAAAAAGTTTTTAGAAAAGGTAAAGGAAAGCCCTGATTATGTGGGGCGTGACCTTGTAAAGTTTGTCACCTCTCCAAAACCATATTACTACGGACCAGAGGGTTTTGACTTTAATTGTCAATCCTTTAAGAACAAAGCTCAATACAGAGTAGCCGTTTTAGACTGTGGATTAAAATACAATCAGCTTAGGCTTATGGTCCAAAGAGGGGCTGAGTGTTTGGTTTTTCCTGCGGATACACCGGCTGAAAAAATCTTAGCCGAAGACCCTCATGGCATCTTTCTTTCAAACGGTCCAGGCGACCCAAGCGCCCTACCCTATGTGGTGGAAACGGCTAAAAACCTTTTGGGCAAACGCCCAATCTTTGGCATCTGCCTTGGGCATCAGATCCTTGGTCAAGCTTTATCCGCTACCACCTATAAGCTTCGCTTCGGACATCGTGGGATAAACCATCCAGTCTTAAATCTGCTAAACGGAAGGGTTGAGATAACTTCCCAGAATCATGGATTTTGCGTAAGGGCAGAAGAGTTGCCAAAAGATGTAATAATCACCCACATAAACCTTAATGACAACACTCTTGAAGGTATTTACGCTCCCGACCTCAAAGCCTTCTCCGTTCAATACCATCCAGAAAACGCACCCGGTCCTTGGGATTCCCTCTATCTGTTTGATAGCTTCTTCAAGCTCATGCGCGGTGAAGATGAAAATCTATTCTCTTAGCGACCTCCCTTTACCCTTTTCTACCGTTATCGCTATCGGAGCCTTTGACGGTCTACATATTGGACATTTAAGGCTCCTTGAAGAGACAAAAAAAATTGGCGAAGAACTTCTTGCCACACCGGTTATGCTAACCTTCTCCCCACATCCTCGCGAGGTCCTGCGACCTCAGGTTCCTTTCTACTACCTTACTCTTCTTAATGAAAAAATAGAAATCCTATCCGCTCTTAGCTTTCCTTGTTTGGTTGTTTTGCCCTTTACCAGGTCGTTAGCTGAGCTAACTCCTGATATATTTGTAGAGCAGTATTTAGTAGACTATTTAAAAGTAAAAGCTATCGTCGTTGGGTATAACTTTCGTTTTGGTAGAGGAAAAAGCGGTGATGCAGAATTTTTGTTAAAGATGGGGAAAAAGTATGATTTTATGGTAAGAGTGGTAGAACCAGTAGAAATTGACGGCATCAAGATATCAAGCAGTCTAATTAGAGAACTCCTTTTAAAGGGCGAAGTTGAAAGGGCAAATAGATTGCTTGGCAGACCTTACAGTCTTAAAGGAAGGGTAATCACAGGAAAGGGCAGAGGAAGGATGCTTGGTTTCCCCACCGCAAACTTAGAAATACCAAACAAAAAATTAATCCCTAAAGAAGGGGTTTACGCAGCTTGGGTAAACATAGAAAATAAAAGGTTTATGGGGGCTTTAAACATCGGTAAAAATCCTACCTTTGAAGATAAAAAACTGTCAATCGAGGTGCATATTCTTGATTTTTCCGAAGACCTTTATAACAAAACAATAAAAGTTGAACTTATTAAATACATTAGAGGGGAACAAAAGTTCCCCTCTGTTGAGAAACTTGTAGAACAAATCAAAAAGGATTGTCAAGTAGTAAAAGAGGTCCTATCAGGGTAAAACAAGGCTTATTTCAGTAAGCCTTTACTCTTTAATTCTTCAACAAATTGATCGTAAATGTTTCCTCTTTTAACCACTTTTTTAGGGATAGGAACTCCTCTCTTTCTCAACTCATTGACTATTTTTGTAACCTGAAACTTGCTAATACCAAGCTTCTCAGCAATCTCAGAAGCGCTCATCTTAGAATAATTCTCATAAACAAACTTAACATCATCAAGAGTAGCAGGTCTGCTCCTCTTTCTCATGGCTATTACCTCCTATCGTTTTTGTTTTAATAAAAACATAACATTAAAAAACAAAAAGTCAACACTTTACAAGGTAGATATGTATAAAAATTTTAATGATCCCATCCAAGCATTCAAAGCAGACCCAATCCCTTCAATAGAATTTCCTTTCACACCTATTAAATAGTTTTTATTATAACACTTACCAATTTTCAAGACGGAATAGACAGGATAAACCGGACCGACTGCATTGAGATTTAAAATAAAAGTGAAAGAGGCAAAGATGGGCTAAAAATTGAAACCAAGAGGCTCTATCTAATTTATGTTAACCCGAACTATCTTTGTCATTATATAAGGTCATTCACAAACTGCAATTCTGAGTAACTTCATTGTCAGACCGAACATAAGCCGAGGCAATCTTCGCCTTGTTTAAAGCTGCGTCTCATAAGAAGCCTTTTCGGATAGAGCAATCAGGGTAATAGAAAAGCTTATCTATTTAACAACCCATTTGTAAAAAAAAATAAAAAAAAGGGACCTTCCTTTATCAGGAAGGTCCCTTTGCTCAGATGGGTCAAGAAAATGCTAAATTACTGCTGCTTTTGTTCCTGTTTCATTTCTTCTTTCTTTTCTTCCTTCTTTACTGCCTTCTTAGCCTTCTTAGCCTTCGTAGCCTTCTTGGCTGGCTTCTTCTCCTCACCAGCTGCAGGGGCAGCAGCCTTATCACCGGCAGCCTGCTCGCCAGCGGCAAATACTGGGCTAACCATTAAACCAAGAGCAATGAGTAAACCTAACACCTTCTTCATAACTACACCTCCTCCTCGTTTTAATTTTTGCTTAAATATATGCATAACTCATGCCAATAAATAAATGTTTGGTTTTTAGGCTTTCGAAAACCTTAAGCGACAAAAATGTCGAAAAAACCCGACAAATTTGGGTGGTTCTTAATTATGGAAAATCACTGTTTAATTACCACAAAACGTATTAATATTATAAATACCATATGCAGGAGCAAAGCACTCCATTAAGGTTCATAGGGCTGTTTTTTTTGCTTCTAATCCCTTTTCTCTCCCTATCTATATATTCTTATCATCCTTTAGACCCAGGGGTTGGGGTAGTGGGTGCTGAAGGGGTGCGAAATATAGCGGGGATTCTTGGGGCCTATGTAGCCTCTTTATTTTTTACCTTGTTTGGTTTTGCCTCCCTTTTCATCCCTCCCTTTTTAGTTTTGGGGTTCATCTTAAGATTCACCGGAATTTCTCCAGCTAAAATCTGGACTATTCTCCTTCTCTTCTTTATTTCCTTAATTTTTTTGCTTTCCTATCTTTTTAGAATTTCCTCCCTTGAGGGCATGTATTTTCTTAACAGGTTCCCTATGAACTGTGGAGTCATTGGCGAGGTCCCATTTCTTTTAACCTCAGTAATCGGAACGCCAGGGCTTTTTCTCCTAATCTTCACTATGTTTTTAGTAGCCACCTATTTAGGGCTCAAAGAAATTAAAATCCTACCTAAACTTGCAGGGGTCTTTTCAAATAAGAAAGAAAAAGAAGACCTTCAAATTGAAACCCTGCAGCATACCCAAGGCGAAGCTGAGGTGACTGAGATTGAGAATACTGTTAAACCCAAAGAAGAAAATAAGAAAAAAACCAAGCCCAAAAAGCATGACAGTCTCGAAGGACCGAAGGAGTTTGAAGAGCCTGAAAAACTTGAGCTTCCTCCACCTTTAAGTCTTCTTGAAGACCCAAAGACCACAAGCTCTAAAATCAGAGCTGAGGAGCTAAAGGAGAGAGCTTTACTCCTTATGGCAAAGCTACGGGAGTTTGGGATCGAGGGCGAGGTTGTGCACATCAACCCCGGTCCAGTGATCACTGTGTTTGAGTTTAAGCCTGCACCCGGGATAAAGCTAAGCAAAATCCTAAGCCTCGTTGACGACCTTGCTCTTGGACTTTCAGCAAAAAGCGTGCGCATCGTTGCCCCAATTCCTGGGAAGAATGTCATAGGCATCGAGATCTCAAACCCCCAAAGGGAATGGGTCTATCTCAAAGACATTCTTCAAAGTAAATCCTTTCAAGAATCTGCCTCCCCTTTAACCATTGCTTTGGGTAAAGACATATCTGGTAACCCTGTCTGCGCCGACCTTCGGAAGATGCCCCACCTATTGATCGCAGGAAGCACAGGCTCTGGAAAAAGCATCTTCCTCCATTGCGTGATCTTGAGCCTCATCTACAAATCCACTCCGGACAACATAAGGTTTCTAATGATTGACCCAAAAAGGATTGAGCTTTCGGTCTACGAGGATATCCCTTACCTAATACATCCGGTCGTGCTTGAACCAAAGCTTGCGACCAAAGCTTTGAGGTGGGCTGTGCATGAGATGGAAAGACGGTATGCCCTATTTGAAGAATACTCGGTGAGAAACTTAGAATCCTTTAATGAGCAGTTTGAAGAGAAGCTCCCTTACATCGTGGTCATCATCGATGAGCTTGCCGACCTCATGGTAGTCTCTTCCAAAGAGGTGGAGACGCTTCTTACAAGGCTTGCCCAGATGGCTCGCGCCGCAGGGATCCACCTACTCGTTGCTACTCAGAGACCATCGGTTGATGTGATAACCGGGCTTATCAAGGCTAACTTTCCGGCAAGGATCTCTTTTCAGGTGACATCTAAAGTAGATTCCCGAACTATACTTGATGTTCAAGGGGCAGAAAGGCTTCTTGGGGCTGGGGACATGCTCTTCTTGCCGCCTGGGTCTTCCCATCTACAAAGGATCCACGGTCCCTATGTTTCTGAAGCTGAAGTTAAAAGAGTGGTTGAATACTTGAAAAAAGTTGAGAAGCCTACCTATCTTGCCGACCTGAGCTTAGCAGAGGATGAAGAAGAGGCAGAGGCCATTCTTAACCCAGGTGATGAGGAAGATGAGCTTTATCAAGAGGCGTTGAAGATAGCCTACCAATACGGTAAAATTTCTACATCGATGCTTCAAAGGAGGCTCCGCATTGGCTACAACCGCGCAGCAAGGCTTGTGGAAAGGATGGAGAAGGAAGGCATCATCGGTCCAAGCGACGGTGTTCGTCCTCGTCCTGTTATTGCTCCTCCTCGTAAACCCTTATAAGGGCCACCCTCAAAGCATAAACCAAGTTTTGGATACCATTCAAGCCTTCTATGAAAACACCAAAAGCATAAGGGCTGAGTTTGAGCAGGAAACCATCCATCCAAACGGGCAAAAGGAGGTTCGAACTGGACGAGTTTGGATCAAAAAGCCCGGGCTTTTCCGCTGGGAATACCTAACTCCCGAAAAGTTCATCGTTATCTCTGACGGGACAAACCTTTATGTCTATTATCCTGAAGAGAAGCGGGTGTTTGTTTATCCTACGGGTAAGGCAATATCTTCCCAGCTTGCCCTTGGTTTCATGAGCGGAAGAGGCGACATAAGAAAAGACCTTCGGATTGAAAGCTACAAGAGCTTGTCAGAGAACCTCTGGGAGCTAAATTTTCTACCCCTATCTCAGGAAAATCAGGTAGAAAGGCTTACACTCTTTGTTGACCTTTCAACCGGCGAGGTAAAAAGGTTCGTAGTCTGGCATAAGACTGGAGAAAAGGTGCTTGTCAGTTTTCGCAAGCTTGAATACAATGTAAACATGCCGGATAAAATATTTAAGTTTACTCCGCCTAAGGATGCTAAAATAAACTAAAGGAGGTTTGACCATGAAAAGAGGGGCAAAGTGGCTGGCAAGCTTTCTGGTGTTTGTTCTTTTGCTTACTGGGCTTAGCTCTTGCGTTGAGCTCGAGCAAAAGACTAAAGAAGGGGCAACAGTTGGAGCGGTAGCCGGAGGAGTGTTAGGAGTTTTGCTTGACAAAAATAACCGTTGGCGTGGGGCTGTTGTTGGGGCAGCTCTTGGAGCGCTAATCGGTGGCACAGCAGCAACCATTATGGATAGAGCAAGCAAAGAGGCAGCAACAACCAAAAAACCCGTAGAGTATGTTAGCGAAGACAAGGTTCAAAGAGTCTACGCCAAGCCTGTTGGTTCCCAAGGGAAATGCGAATGGGTAACCGTTCAGTATTATGAGTATGGTAAACTTGTGAAAGAAGAGAAAAAACTTGTTTGCCCGTAAATTTTTACATTAACAAAAGTAGGGCGAGCGGCTGCTCGCCTTCCAAAAACATTTGGCGTAAAGCTCGTTGTCCTTCCGATTTTTAATGGACAAATACCGTGTGCCCTTATATCAACATTATGAGTTTTTTCATCACCTTGAGAGGGCTAGTCTTTTGCCCTTGGGATAACTCGCTCCTGTTCCTCCTTGTTGTCGCCCCGACCGAAGGAAGGGGTCCCTCGGCGCTTGCGCGCCTCGGGATGACATCCCGGATGCCGTCCAGAACGAAATAAGGGATGCCATTTAATACTTTTGACTTAAACAACTTTCTCCGTTAAAATTTTAACCTTAAAAGGCACAAAGGGGGTAGAGTATGCCTGAGCAAAAGATAAAGAAGGTTCTTGTGGCCAACCGTGGTGTCCCAGCGGTAAGGATCATGAACACCTGTCGGGATAAGATGATCAAGACTGTAGCCATCTACAGCACGCCAGACAGGTTAGCCTATCATGTCTTCTTAGCTGATGAGGCTGTCCACATCGGAGAGGCTCCACCTCATGACTCTTACCTCAACATGGATAAAATCATCCGCGTAGCCAAAGAAAGAGATTGTCAAGCTATCCATCCGGGATGGGGGTTTTTGGCTGAGAACGCCGATTTTGCTGAACGAGTGGAAAGGGAGGGTTTAATCTGGGTTGGTCCGCCCCCAAATGTTATAAGGCTTATGGGTGATAAGATCCGAGCTAAAAGGATTGCCCAGAGGGCTAATGTCCCGACAATTCCAGGCAAAGAAAACATAAAGACTCCTCAGGACATTTTAAGGTGGATGGAAGAAGATGAGGTGGAATTTCCAATCATGATCAAGGCGGCAGCAGGAGGCGGCGGAAAGGGAATGGTTAGGGTTGATTCTCCAGAGGAGCTTCCTCTTGCTATAGAAAAGGCAGCAAGCGAAGCAAGAAAAGCCTTCGGAGATGATACTCTTCTTGTTGAAAAATACATAGAAAGAGGAAGGCACATCGAGGTGCAAATCCTTGCCGATAAACACGGAAATGTCGTCCATCTTTTCGAGAGGGAATGCACCATCCAGCGCCGAAATCAGAAGATTTTAGAAGAAGCTCCCTCTCCAAGCATCGATGATGACCTGCGCACTGAGATCTGCTTTACTGCCGTCCGCTTGGCAAGGGAGCTTGGCTACTACTCCGCAGGAACCATAGAGTTTTTGCTTGACCCTAAGACGAAAAGGTTCTACTTCCTTGAGGTAAACACCCGTCTTCAGGTTGAGCATGGCGTTACCGAACTTATAACCGGACTTGACATCGTAAGCTTGATGTTTGATATCGCCGAGGGCAAACGCCTACCCTTCACCCAAGATGACATCTATCCTAATCGTCATGCCATCGAGGTTCGAATTAATGCCGAAGACCCGCGCACCTTCAACCCCTCCTTTGGGACTATTACCCGCTTAGAAATCCCTCAGGGACCGGGTATTAGGGTGGCTTCTGGGGTTTACGAGGGGGCGGAGGTTCCACCATATTACGATTCTTTGATAATGCTTGTTATGTCCGCAGGCGCTGATAGGTATGAGGCTATTCGGGTGATGGATAGAGCCCTATCAAGGGGCTTGAGGGTTGAAGGGGTAAAGACTATCGCACCTCTTCTTCTAAGCATCATAAGGCATCCTGATTTCATAAGCGGAAACTTTTCCACAAGGTTTATCGAAGAGAAGTATGAAGAGTTGGTGAGAGCCTTTCGGGAAAAAACTACCGATGACGAAGCCTTGAAGATCGCTCAATACATCGCCGAGGTCTCTGCGCTTGGACCACAGCCTTGGATGTAGTTAGAAGTTAAAAGATTTTAAAAAGGAGGAAGCCGATGGGGTATGTCTTCGTCAGACCAGGGATGAGCCCTGCTGAGATAGTAAAGGCAGTTCGGGAGCTACCGGGTGTAGCCTTTGTGTCCGTTGGGATGAGGGATGCTGGCCAATCGGATTACAAGAACCGCCTGAGGATATACGACCTAAAAACCCTTGCCCCCTACTACAACGAAATGGGTCTTTTTGCCGCTGAGTGTCATGGCGGGGCAAGGTGGCATGTTGGCATCATGAACCGCAGGGAGAGCCCCTTTGAAGAAATAGCCATCCTTCGTGAGCTTATGCCAAATGTGCTTCTGCAGACGCTAATCAGGGAAACGAACATGTGGGGCTACCGCCCCTATCCAAAAAACATTATCGAGTATGTAGTGGAGCGGGTAGACATCGATGTTTGGAGATGCTTTTCCTTCTTAAACGATGTGCGGAACATGCGCACCGTGGCTGAAGTGGTCATGAAACGGGGGAAGCTCTTTGAGCCAGCCATCTCCTACACCGTTGCCCCTTGGTTTGACACAAAATACTATCTCAAGGTGGTTGACGACATCGTCGACCTTTGCGGTGGTGTTGACGAGATAATCCTTTGCATCAAAGACATGGCTGGAGTTGGCACCGTCAAATCTGTTTCTGAGCTTATCTCCGCCATAAAAGATAAGTATCCTGACCTCGTGATCAACTATCATCGGCACATCACCGATGGGTTAGCTCTTCCGGTCTTGATTGCTGCGGTAAAGGCTGGAGCAAAGCTTATAGATGTTCAGGAGGATACCCTCTGCAGGTTCTACGGGCATTCTCCCATCCTTGCGGTAGAGGCTGCGCTAAGAGAGGAAGGCATACCCGTAAACCTTGATAGAAGGCTTGCTGAGCTTGCGGTTGAAAAGGTAAGGGATTGGATCCGAGACTACGAATGGGCAGAGTCTCCCTTCAAGGGCTTTGACCACATGGTGACAAAGCATAAGATGCCCGGCGGAGCCTTCCCAAGCTCCTTTGAACAGGCAGAAAAAGGTGGTTTTCTCCATCTCATGCCGGCAATCCTCAAGGTTATGAGCCTCTACAATCAAATAGTTAAATACTTTGATGTCACCCCTGGCTCTCAGATAACCTGGGTCACCTGTAGCGGTATCGTCAACAGGTATTATAAGGAGTTTGGCGAAGAAGGAGTAAAGCGGGTTATAAGCCTTCTTGAAAAGTTTGTGGAAGAGAAAAAGCAAGATTTTTCTGCCATGAGCCCAGAGGAGCAGGAAGAGCTTTTACAGCTTTTTAGGAATGCTCCCGGCGATTTTAAAAACCTTATCCTGGGACATTATGGAAGGCTTCCTGTTGGCTGGCCTGATGAGTGGGTTTATAAGAGCGCCTTTGGCGATGCCTGGCAGGAAAAGATGAAAGAAAGGAGGGACGACTCTCCCCTTGAAAGCATCCCTGATGAAGACCTTGAGGCTTTAAGAAGACAGCTTGAAGAGGAGATCGGGCGTCCAGCCACTGAGGAGGAGTTTATTCTTTACCTTATGCATCCCAAAGATGCGATAGACTTTATAAAGTTCCGCGAAAAATACGGAGTTGCCCCCCTTGTCTTGCCTACGAAGGTTTGGAGAGAGGGGCTAAAAAAACCGGGCGATAGGGTTGACTTTGAGCTTGATGGCAAGCCTTACACCATCGAGCTTGTCTCCATCGGCTCCGAAACAGATGGCATCATCCATGTTGTGCTAAAGGTAAACAATAAAACCCGCGTGTTTGAAGTAGCAACTCCTCGAGCAAAGAAGGCAGAGGTCCGAAAGGCTACCAAACCGAACGAAATCGGAGCTCCTATCAGCGGAACAGTCTGGCGTATAGGCAACCCCAAGAGAGGGGCACTCAAAGTAGGAGACATCGTGCATAAGGGCGAAGAGATTGCCAACCTTGAATCCATGAAGATGGAAAACCCCATCGTTGCCCCCTTTGATGCCCAGATCGTAGAGATATGCGTTAAGCTAAACCAGATGGTAGAAGAAGGTCAGCTCCTTTTCGTATTGAAACCGATAGAAGAGGAGAAAGCTTGATGGGGAGATGCTTCTTTAGAAATTAGGTTTATTTTTCCTTTAAAAGTTGGTAAAATTCTTCTTTGGTCATGTTTACATCTCTTAAAATTTTTGCCATTAGACCGGGACCTATTGTTTCACCAGAATGAATAGGAACAACTGTAGCTCTTCCATCAGGATGTTGAAGAAAAACATGACTCCCCTTTGGTCTTTTTATTTCAAAGCCTAATTTTTTTAAATAGAAATAATGTCTTTACCAGTTAACGAAGGAAGTTTGGTTATACAGCAATTTTTTTGAACACCTACTAACTCTAAACCTTCAAATGCCTCCTCTCCATATACTTCTAACCAGAGTTCAATTGCTTCTTTTACTCTTTCCATAAGTTCATCAAGAGACCTTGCCTGGGTATGACATCCTTTAAGCCCCGGCACTTCAGCCACATAATAACCTTCTTCATCTTTTTGAATTACAACGGTGAACTCTCTCATTTTAATTTTGCCTCCTGAAAATTTCCTTAAGATTA
>WYEG01000058.1 GCA_009903935.1 Caldimicrobium sp.
TCCTTTAGTCGCTGAAGATTTTATTAGCAATTCTAAAGTTCTTTTCTGCGTGTCTGTTAAACTCATCTTCGTCTATCTCCAAAATTATCTTCCAGAAGTTTAAATTTTTCTTATCAAAGCGATGAAGGTTGTTTAAAAAGACTTCTTTTAATTTCTCCTTGGGGAAAGCTTTTAATAGCTCAATGGGATTGGCATAAAGCAGGGCTCGGATGAGAAGCTCCTCCTCGCTAACTACCCTATCCCAAGCAAACTTTTGAAGTAGAGATTTTGGGTCAACCTCTGTGGGTTTAGACGGCAAATCTTTCGCCATGTTGTTTAAGAAGCTTTTACTTTTCTCTTTTTTAAAGTTTCTTTAGCAATTTCAACAGGAAGTAAAGATTTAAGGTCTAAACGTTCAGATGCTGATAGAATCTCTATTCCTACCAATTTACCAGACTGATCAACATCAAAGGTTATATCCTCGTCTACCTCTATACAAAATACCTTTTTAGCTTTCCCAAGTTTGATATAAAGAATGTCATATTTGGGATCATAGGAAATTCTCATTATTCACCTCCATTTTCCATAAAAAACTTTTACAGTAATAAAAACTATTTCATCATTTTCTTCTGTCTATATTACCATAACTTTCTTTTGAGAATAAACTTTTCCAAGCCATTCCTTTCCATATTCAAAAATCTTCTCTTTCGCTTTTCTACCTTTCTTTGCAGAAATGTCTGCTCCTAATAATAAAACTTCTTTCACTTCCTCCTCAGAAGTTCCTCTTTCTTTCATTCTTTCCTTGGCATGTTCAACAAACTTAACCTTCATCAAAAGGCTTGCCCAAGGTTTTTTTTCTAGGCGAGTAGCCGGTTGCCCCTACACATTATTTTTTATTATAAAAATTTTCGAAGAATTTTAAAAGTGATTTTTTTGTAGGACCGAAGACATGGATGGGCTGTCACTCCGAGACGTCTTTTTTGTCACACCGAGCCGTCAGGCGAGGGGTCCCTCGGCGCTTACACGCCTCAGGAGGACATCACGATACGCCGTCCAGAACGAAGTGAGGGATACCTCGCTTACGCTCGGCAGGACAAAGAGGGGGTTGCTCGGCAGGACAAAGTAGGGGGACATTTGAACAGCCCCCATTTCTTCTTGAATTTTGCTTAGAAAATACTAAACTAAGGGAAATTCGGAGAGGAGGGTCTTGATGAGTGGTTCTGGGATGACTTTAGCGGAAAAGATACTTGCCCATAAGCTTGGCGTGCCAAGGGTTAGCGCAGGGGAGCTCGTTGAAGTCCCTGTTGACTTAACCTTAGCAAACGATATAACCGGTCCTCTTGCTATAAAAGTTTTCGAGAGCACTTGCATCAACAAGGTGTTTGACCCAGAGAAGATAGCTCTGGTGATGGACCATTTTACCCCAAACAAAGATATAAAAAGCGCAGAACAAGTAAGAATTTGCAGGGAGTTTGCCAAAAAATACGGAATAAAGCACTACTACGAGGGCGGAGCTTGCGGGATTGAGCATGCTTTGCTTCCTGAGCTTGGTCTTGTTGTCCCAGGGGATGTGGTAATCGGGGCAGATTCCCACACCTGCACCTACGGAGCGCTTTCTGCCTTTGCCACAGGGGTTGGCTCAACAGACTTGGCAGCAGCCTGGATTACCGGTAAGACCTGGTTTAAAGTGCCAGAAACCATAAAGTTTGTTTATTACGGAAAGCTTAAGCCCTGGGTCACAGGAAAAGACCTGATCCTTTACACCATCGGCGATATAGGAGTTGATGGTGCTCTTTATAAGTCAATGGAGTTTACAGGAGAGGTCATCGAGAGGCTTTCCATGGCAGAAAGGATGACCATGGCAAACATGGCCATCGAGGCAGGCGGAAAGGTTGGGCTTATGGTTGCCGATGAAAAAACTTTAGAGTTTCTGAAAGGAAGGGCTAAGAGAGAGCCTGTCATCCTTCATCCAGATAAAGACGCAAACTATGCGGATGTGCGGGAATACGATGTATCAAAGATAGACTTGGTCGTTGCCCTTCCCCATCTTCCTTCAAATGTAAAGTTTGTGAAAGACCTTGGTGAAAAAATCTACATAGACCAGGTGGTCATCGGCTCTTGCACGAACGGAAGGTATGAAGACCTGTTGATGGCAGCCAAAGTTTTGAAAGGGCGGAAAGTGAACCCGAATGTAAGATGCATTATCATTCCGGCAACGCCAGAGGTTTATCGCCGGGCTTTAAAGACTGGGCTGTTAGAGGTCTTTGTTGAGGCTGGAGCCATCATATCTCCGCCAACCTGTGGACCTTGCTTAGGTGGACATATGGGTATCCTGGCTAAGGGGGAAAGGGCAGTTGCCACGACGAACAGAAACTTCGTTGGCAGGATGGGACATCCGGAGAGCGAGGTTTATCTTTCTGGACCGGCGGTTGCTGCGGCATCTGCAGTCCTTGGCTACATTGGGACCCCGGAAGAGCTTGGGCTAAAAGAACCGGAATAAAACTTTTCTAAGGAGAGGCGCTATGGAGAGGATAAAAGGGAGGGTTTGGAAGTTTGGAGACAACATTGATACCGATGTAATCATCCCTGCTCGGTATTTAAACACAACCGACCCAGAGGAGCTTGGGAAGCATTGCATGGAGGATGCTGACCCAGAGTTTTCTAAAAAGGTTAAAAAAGGAGACATCATAGTTGCCGGAAGAAACTTTGGATGCGGCTCATCAAGGGAGCATGCTCCGATTTCCATAAAAGCCTGCGGAATATCCTGCGTGGTTGCCGAATCCTTTGCTCGCATCTTCTACAGAAACGCCTTCAACACCGGGCTTTTGATCTTAGAGGCTCCGGACTTTGCCAAGGAGGCAGAAACCGGAGATGAGGTAGAAATCTACCCTAACGAGGGAAGGATAGTCAACTTAACCAAAGGAAAAACCAATCACTTCAAGCCCATACCTGAATTCATGAAAAGAATACTCGAGGACGGGGGGCTCATTCCTCATATCATGAAAACCTATCAGGCAAGCTGTGAAATTTAGTCTAAAATTAGACTAAACTTAGGCTAAACTCAAACCATGCCTTCTCCTCCTAAATTTAGCTTTGAGAAACCGGCTGACCTTTCATCCCTTTGGGAGCTTATCAAGGCTTTGCGAGGGGAGGATGGCTGTCCCTGGGATAAAAAGCAAACCCCTGAAACGCTGAAGAAATATCTCCTTGAAGAGACCTACGAGGTTTTGTCTGCCCTTTCAGAAGGGAACCTTGAGGAGCTAAGGGAAGAGTTTGGAGACCTGCTTTTCATCCTTCTTTTCATCATCTATCTTTTTGAAGAGAGAGGGGATTTTACTCTTCGGGATGTAGTCTATCTAAACTTTCAGAAGATGATTAGGAGGCATCCTCATGTTTTTGGTGATGCGGTTGCAAAGTCTGCGGAAGAGGTTTTAGCCCAGTGGCAAAGGATTAAGAAAGAGGAAGGGAAGGAAGATTCTGTCCTTGG
>WYEG01000045.1 GCA_009903935.1 Caldimicrobium sp.
AGCTTTGAAAGAATATTTTTCAGACTACGACTTTTTCTTCGTGCATATAAAGAAGACGGATTCATACGGAGAGGACGGAAACTTTGAAGGCAAGGTCAAGGTGATAGAGGAATTTGATAGAGAGCTAACTCGGGTTTTAGAGCTAAAGCCAGATGTGGTCTGCATCACCGGAGACCATTCCACGCCTTGTAAGATGAAGGGGCATTCTTGGCATCCTGTGCCAGTGCTTATTCATTCTCCTTATGTGCTTGGGGGGTTATCCCAAAGGTTTACTGAAAGAGAATGTTTGAAAGGTGAGCTTGGGATATTCCCAGCAGTAAAGCTTATGCTTCTCCTTCTTGCCCATGCTGGAAAACTGAAAAAATTTGGCGCATGAGTATGAAAGACCTTCTTTTTGTCACCCCGAGCCCCCTTTTTTGTCACCCCGAACGAAGTGAGGGGTCACCCCGTGAGACGCCGTCCCGAATGAAGTGAGGGATGCCTCGCTATCGCTCGAAAAGACAGGATGGTGGATTTCACACTTAAGGCTTTGTTCGAGGGGTTATATCACAAATTTCCGTAGTCAAGAAGCTTGCGTGTTATTCCCAAATCGTCGGTAGCTTACTTCAATAATGTCTACGAGACAAATAACTCGTTGATAAGTTGATAAAATGCAAAAATTAAAGAAATTCTTTTTGTGATTTAGAAAAAAAAATAAAAAAAGAGAAATCTCCCATATTTTAAAAAAAAGTGATTTGACAATTTATGATTTATAAGTTATTTAATAAACTTAAACAAAAGTTAACTTAGGAGGGGCTTATGAGCGAGGACATTCTCCTTACGATGCGAAAGGATTTAGAGAGGGTGATTAGTCAAAAGAAGAAAAGGTATGAGTGGGCGATGATCATTGACCTAAGGAAGTGTGTGGGATGTCATGCCTGCACAGTTGGCTGTATGGCAGAAAATGTCCTACCACCAGGTATCATCTATCGCCCTGTTTTTGATGAGGTAAACGGCACTTATCCCAAGCTTAAAAGGCGCTTTATCCCAAGACCTTGTCAGCAATGCGACAATCCACCCTGCGTTCCCGTTTGCCCTGTAAAGGGAAAGGCAACCTGGAAGAGTAAAGAGGGGATTTCCTCAGGGATAGTAATGATAGATTACAAGGAATGTATTGGATGCGGAAGATGCGTTCAAGCTTGTCCATATAAGGTAAGAGCTCTCGATTTAGGACAGTTTCATTCAGAAAATGCCCCCTTTGTTCCCGAGTATGAGAAGAGACCAAACTTTGAATACATGAAACAGTGGCCAAGGACGAAGGATGAGGACCCTATTGGCAAGGCAAGAAAGTGTCATTTCTGTTTGCATAGGATTGCTCAAGGGATGCTCCCCATGTGCGTTACAACCTGCATAGGTAGAGCAAACTATTTTGGCGACCTTTCTGACAAGGATAGTTTAGTATATAAAATTTATCAAGAAAATAAAAAGAATTTAAAAACCTTGGTGAAAGTTACTGACCCAACACCAATATACGGTAAGGCGGTGTTTGGTAAATCTAAAACCAAGCCGAGAGTTTTTTATATAGATATAGCTTAAGGTGTCAATAAAAATGAAAAATAAAAAGGAGGGATAGTATGGAAGATATAAAGGTTGATAGAAGAGAGTGTTTAAAATGTTCAGCATTGCTCGGTGGTAGCCTTTTAGCTACTCAGCTTGAGTGGGCTCAAGATTTGATAAAGAGAGCAGAGGCTGGGCAATTAACTCCCGAAGAGCTTTATCAGCTATCGAAGCCAGAAAATCAGCTCTACAGTGTATGCCTACAGTGTAACACCGGTTGCGGTATTAAGGTGAAACTTTTTAGGAGGGGTAAGCAGGCGATTGCGGTAAAGATTGATGGAAACCCCTATAATCCCTGGAACACCTTGCCTTGGGTGCCTATGAACACAAATCCAAAAGATGTGGCAAAGGTTGATACAGCAATCTGTCCAAGAGGGCAGGCGGGTATTCAGACCCTATATGACCCTTACAGGATAACCAAGGTGTTGAAAAGGGCGGGTAAAAGAGGGGAGAATAAATGGATTGCCATCCCCTTCGAGCAGGCCATCGATGAAATAGTAAACGGTGGATATCTCTTTAAGCATGTTCCCGGTGAGGAGAACCGTTATGTAAAGGGCTTAAAGGATTACTATGTTTTACGGGATCCAAAGCTTGCTAAGGAGATGGCTGATGCTGTAAAAAAGGTCTGGGCAGCAAAGGATAAAAAGCAGGCAGTCGAGGAATTTAAGGCAAAGTTTAAGGACCACTTGCATGTTCTTATCGACCCAGACCATCCTGATTTAGGACCTAAGAATAATCAGATTATCTACATGTGGGGGAGAAAAAAGGCAGGTAGAGGTGATTTTGATGCCAGGTTCTTTAGACAATATCTTGGCACTGTAAACACTCATGGACACACTACTGTATGCCAAGGAAGCCTCTATTTTACCTGCAAAGCAATGAGTGAACAATACGAATACAATAAATTTGGTGGAGGAAAGAAATTTTATTGGCAAGCAGACCAAGAAAATTCTAAATTTATTCTTTTCATTGGTGCAAACCTCTTTGACGGCAACTATGGACCTACAAACAGAACCGTGAGGATTACTGAAAGATTGGCTAAAGGTGAGTTAACCATCGCGGTTGCTGACCCAAGGTTTAATAAGCTTGCTTCAAAGGCTAAGTATTACCTTCCAGTAAAGCCTGGCACAGACGCAGCCCTTTGTATGGCTATAATTCAATGGATCATCAAAAATAAGAAGTATGATGCAAAGTATTTAAGCTGTGCTAATAAGGCTGCCGCCAAAGAAGCGGGCGAGCCTACTTGGTGCAACGCAACTTGGCTTGTTAAAATCGACAAAGATGGCAAGCCTACCAAGTTTTTAAGGGCTCATGAGGTTGGACTTGCTGAGCCAAAGAAGGTTGTAGATAAGGACGGAAAAGAACATACTCTTGAATTTCTTGTGGTGATGAAGGATGGGAAACCTATCCCCTTTGACCCAAACGATGATAAGAACCCAGTATACGGCGACCTATTCGTGGATACCGAGATCAATGGGATTAAGGTTAAGAGTGCTTTACAGATCCTTAAAGAAAGCGCTGAGAAGCATACCTTTGAGGAATGGGCAAGGATTTGCGATGTTGACCCAAAACTTATAGAAGCAGTTGCCAATGAGCTTACAAAGTACGGTAAGAAGGCTGCAGTTGATGTTCATCGTGGAGTAGCTCAGCATACAAACGGTTTCTACAATGTTACTGCGGCTATGAACATTAACCTTCTTCTTGGTAATTTTGACTGGAAGGGCGGAATGATCGCCGCTTCTACCTACGCGATAGATGGTAGCAAGAAGGGGCAACCCTTTGATTTTAAGAAAATGGCACCTAATGCGCTAACACCATTTGGTATATCCATAATTAGACACGAAGTTAAGTATGAGGATACCACCTTGTTCAAAGGCTATCCTGCCAAGAGGAATTGGTATCCCCTTTCCTCTGATGTTTACGAAGAGATAATCCCATCCATTGGCGATGCCTATCCTTATTCTTGTGGCGTGCTTTTCACCTACATGGCAGCTCCTACTTATGCTTTGCCAGCTGGACATACTAATATTGAAATCCTTGCCGATGTCAATAAAGTGCCTCTTCATATTTCCTGCGATATTATTGTTGGCCCAACATCTATGTATGCCGACTATATCTTTCCTGATTTAAGTTATCTTGAAAGATGGGAATTCCACGGCTCTCATCCCAACATGCCAGCAAAGGTCCAACCTGTGCGTCAACCGGTTGTGGCTCCCATTCCCGAAACTGTCAAGGTTTTTGGAGAGGAGATGCCAATTTGCTGGGAATCCCTTCTCCTTGCGATAGCGGAAAAGCTAAATCTTCCTGGTTATGGAGAGAATGGTTTTGGACCGGGTATACCCTTCAAACACATGGATGACATGTATATCAGGATGGTTGCTAACATAGCCATGGAGGAGCCAGCAGTTCCAGACGCCTCAGACGAGGAAGTTGAACTCTTCATTAAGGCTAGAGAACATCTTCCCAAATCAGTTTTTGACCTTGAGAGATGGAAAAGAATTGCGGGTCCATACTTTAAAAAAGTTGTTTATGTCCTAAACCGTGGCGGAAGGTTCCAAGACTACAAAGATGTCTACAAAGGCGAACAAGTTGCGAACAAATACGGAAAGCTTATCAATATGTACCAGGAAAAGACGGCAGGAACAAAAAATGCTATTACTGGAAAGTCAAACCCCGGCTATGCCACCTACATTCCTGTAATGGCCGTCAATGGTAAGAAACCAGAGGAATTGGGCTTAACCGGAGGCTATGACTTACATCTTATCACCCAAAGGGATATTACTCAGACAAAGACGCGCACCATTCCAAACTACTGGCTATTAGCAGTATATCCAGAAAACTTTATCTTGATTAATCCCGTTGATGCAAAGCGTTTAGGGCTTAAGGATGGAGATAAAGTCAAGGTTATTTCTGCGACCAACCCAGAGGGAGTATGGGACTTAAAGAACGGTATCAAGAAGCCCATGATAGGAAAGATTAAGATAACCGAAACCATCAAACCAGGTGTCATAACCTTTACCCTCGGACATGGACACTGGGCAACAGGAGCTTCCGATTTCTACATTGACGGAAAGCTCATCAAAGGTGACCCCAAGAGGGCAACAGGGATTCATGCTAACGCTGCCATGTGGGTTGACCCATACCTAAAGAACACCTGCTTCCTTGACCCAGTCGGTGGCTCCGTTAGCTTCTACGACACTAAAGTTAAACTTGTAAGAGTATAAGAACTATTCTTATCTTAGAGGAGGGGGCTTTTTAGCCCCCTTTTTTTATTTGCCTAATCTAATAAACTGGCAAGCTTGGGTCTACTTTCTTAGCCCAGGCGTTGATCCCTCCTTTTAGATTGTAAGCCTTAAGACCTGCAGAGAGCAAAAGCTCAAGGGCAGAAAGGCTCCTTTGTCCCACCTTGCAGACAACGACATACTCTTTCGTGGGGTCAAGGGATGAAAGCTTATGAGGGAGCTCTGCTAAGGGGATAAACAGGCTTCCTTCGATGAATGATATTTCCCATTCATGCGGGTCCCTAACATCTAAGATGACTATTCGGTTTCTTTCCTCTTCAAGCCTTTGTTTTAGCTCCTTTGGAGAAAGGAAATACTCTTCACTCCATTTAGAAGGCTCAAGTCCACAGAAAACTTCATAGTCCTGTAGTTCGGTAATGGTTTTATTTTCTCCGCAGAGGGGGCACTTTGGGTCCTTACGAAGCTTAAGAAAGCGGAATTCCATTCTGGGGCATCGTAGAGAAGGAGCTTCCCTATCAAGGTCTCTCCTATTCCTAAGATAAGCTTAATGGCTTTTGTAGCTTGAATGGCACCAACCACTCCAGGCAAGACCCCAAACACGCCCCCCTCAGCGCAGCTAGGAACAGTCCCTGGCGGTGGGGCTCAGGGTAAAGACAGCGGTAGCAGGGTCCTTCCTTAGCGTAAAAAACGGTTGCCTGCCCTTCAAAACGGAAGATGCTACCATACACCAAAGGCTTATCTAAAAAGGCGCAGGCATCGTTTACCAGGTATCTTGTGGCAAAATTGTCCGTCCCATCAACCACAAGGTCAAAGTCTCTGATGATTTCAAGGACATTGTCCTTGCTAAGTTTAAGATTATAAGTGATAACCTCTATGTAGGGGTTTATTTCAAGGAGCCTTCTTTTTGCACTTTCAACCTTTGGGATGCCAACCTCTTCAGTGGAATGAAGGATCTGCCTTTGGAGATTGCTTTCATCAACGATGTGGTAGTCCACAATGCCGATCGTGCCAACTCCTGCGGCGGCAAGATAGAGGGCAACCGGGCTTCCAAGCCCTCCTGCTCCTATTATTAAAACTTTACTGCCCTTTAGTTTCTTCTGCCCTTTAACTCCTACCTCAGGTATCAAAAGGTGCCTGCTATAACGGTAAATTTCCTCTTTGCTTAGGGTCGCTTCTTTACCCATGCTTCCTCCTGCATTTTCAGAGGGGTGAGCAGGTACCCGCTTTTCAAAAATTGCAACTGTCGGTTACACCCACCTTATACATTGTCAAAATAAAACGACAAGCTAAGAAATTTCTGAACATTCTTTTTTAAACTCTTTACAATTTGGAGAATAATGAGAAAATTACATAAAAGGAGGTTTGCTGATGCAAAGGAAAAGAGACCTCTTGAGGGTTGTTGACCTAACAAGGGATGAAATCTTGGCTCTTTGGGATTCTGCTTTGCGTCTTAAGTCTTTAAAAAGGCTTCCAAGCTCTCTTCAAGGCAAAGTTATGGCTTTAATCTTTGAAAAGCCTTCAACGAGAACCCGGGTCTCTTTTGAATCGGCGATGCTAAAGCTTGGCGGGTCAACCATTTTTCTCTCGACAAAGGACCTTCAACTTGCCCGAGGGGAACCCATAAAAGATACGGCAAGAGTTCTTTCAAGGTATGTTGATGTTGCTGTGCTTAGGACTTACAAGCAAGAAACCATCGAAGAGTTTGCAAGCTACGCCACAATCCCAGTGATAAACGGTCTTTCGGATAAGCATCATCCCTGCCAAGCGCTCTCTGACTTTTTGACACTGTATGAACTTTGTAGACTTAGCCCTGAAGAAAAGGTCGTTTGGATTGGGGACGGAAACAATGTTGCTCACTCTTGGCTCGAAGTATGCGCTATCCTTGGGCTGCCTATAACTGTCTGCTGCCCTGAAGGGTTTGACCCAGATGAAAATCTTCTCGCAGAGCTAAAGACAAAGTATCAAGCAAGGATTGAAATAGTAAGAGACCCAAAATCTGCCATAGAAGGGGCAACCATTGTTAGCACCGATGTTTGGGCTTCAATGGGGCAGGAAGAGGAAGCTGAAAGGAGAAAAGAGGTCTTTAAACCCTATCAATTGAACTCCGAGCTTTTAAGCCTTGCTAAAGGTAATGTTTTGGTCTTACATTGTCTTCCTGCCCATCGGGATGAGGAGATAACCGAGGAGGTGCTCGAAGGAAAAAATTCCATCGTTTGGCTTCAGGCAGAGAACAAGATGTGGCTTCACATGGCTTTGTTAGAATTTTTGTTGCTTTAAAAACCAATAGGAGGAGGGGGTATGGAGATTAAACAAGATTCCTATGTTCAGTTAAGGTATAGCATGGAGATCATCGGGGATAAGACCCCTGAATGGTTTGGTAGACCGATAGAGGTTTCCTTTATCTACGGCAGAGAGCCAATTCCAACCATCATTGAGAGAGCCATACTTGGAAAGAAAGAGGGCGATGTGGTTGAGGTTGAGCTTCCTCCAGAGTCTGCCTTTGGTCCCCATCTACCTTACCTTGTAAAGGAGTTAGAGATTTCATCTTTAAAACATCCTGAAAAGGTGAAGCAAGGGGAATGGTATGAGGAGATTACCCCTTATGGTTCTCGTCGGTTTTTTAAGGTCCTTGAGGTAAAGGATGATAAAGTGATCGCAGACTTTAATCATCCAGCAGCTGGAAAGAGTGTTCTTATGCGGATTGAGATAATAAATGTTAGGCAGGCAACAGCCTATGAAATAATGTCTGCTGAACTTAGAGCCTGCAGCGGCGGCTGAAGATAGAATTTAGGGGAAGTTTTCCCTTTTAATTTTTAATTCAATGGAAATTCTTAGAGTAGAAGGGCTTACTGTCAGGAATAGAAAGGATAATGCCATCCTTTTAAAGGATGTATCCTTTTCATTCAATCAAGGCGAGATTCTTGGAATTCTTGGCGAAAGCGGATCAGGCAAGAGTTTAACTAGCCTTGCCATCCTTGGTCTTTTACCTAAAGGTTTAATAGTAGAGAGCGGATCCATCTACTATAAAGGGAAAAATTTGCTTTCCCTTTCTCCTAAGGAATGGGAAGATATAAGAGGAAAGGAGATTTCTATTATCCTTCAAGACCCTTTGACCAGTTTAAACCCGGTTTTGACTATTGGTGAGCAGATAATCGAGGTTTTAGAAGCTCATCTTGGAATGGACAAGCGTTCAGCCTGGGATAGAGCTATTGAGCTTCTTTCCGAGGTTGGGATACCTGAGCCAGATCTTAGGATGAAGAGCTATCCTCACCAACTTTCTGGCGGGATGAGGCAAAGGGCAATGATTGCTATAGCCCTGGCCTGTGATCCTACGGTTCTCATTGCCGATGAGCCAACAACCGCCCTTGACCCAACCCTCCAACTTCAAGTTTTAGAGCTCTTAAAAGAACTAAACCAAAAAAGGGGCTTAAGCATCATCTTCATCACCCATGACCTTGGGGTCATGCGCTACATCGCAGATAGAATAGTGGTTTATTATAAGGGTGAGGTGATAGAAGTAGGAGAAACAGAAAAGGTCTTTAGCCAACCCACCCATTCTTACACTTTAAGCCTCCTTCTCTCCTATCCTGAGAGCCCTTTGAATGCAACCCATGCATGAAGATTTTATCGATCAAGAGGTCATCTCTGAGGTTAAAGATGTTTGGAAAAGGTTTGAGCTTAGGATAGGGATTTTTTCTAAAAAGACTTTTTATGCTTTAAGAGGGGTTAGCTTAAAGGTATTCAAGGGAGAAACCTTAGCCATTCTTGGAGAAAGCGGATGCGGGAAGACAACTCTTGGACGAATTTTTCTTGGGCTTGAAGAACCCTCAAGGGGAGAGGTTTACTGGTTTGGCAAGAATTTAAAAACTTTATCCAAAAGGGAATTCAAGAGCCTAAGACCAAAGGTTCAAGCAGTTTTTCAGGACCCAACCTCATCCCTTAACCCCAAGATGAGGATAAAAGACATCCTCTTTGAGCCTTTAAGCATAAATTTTAGGATAACTAAGGAGGAGGGGCTAAGCCAAATAGGAGAAGCTTTAAAAAAGGTCGGTCTTTCAGAAAAGGTGCTTTATTGCTATCCTCATGAGTTGTCGGGCGGACAGAGGCAGAGAGTAGCCTTAGCAAGGGCGCTCATTTTACAGCCAAAGCTTCTTGTCCTCGATGAACCAACCTCAGCCCTTGACATGACGATCCAGAAGCAAATCCTTGATTTGCTAAAAGAACTGAGACTAAGCTTTCAGATTAGCTACATATTTATCACCCATTCCATAAACACGGCAAGGTATTTAGCTACCCGCATTGCGGTCATGTATCTTGGTAAAATTGTAGAGATATTCCCTGCGCAAGCCTTAGGAAAGGTTCCCCATCACCCTTACACTGAGCTTCTTCTTTCCGTAAACCTTGACCCTTTTAACCCGGTAAAACCCAACCTTTCTGCCCTAAAAGGAGAGCCTTCATTATCCTTTGAAGAGGTTGAGGGCTGCCCCTTTTATCCTCGGTGTCAATACAAAAAAACAAATTGCCAAACTCTAAGTCCTGAGCTTGTAGAGGTCTCACCAGGGCATTTTATTTCTTGCTTTGAAAGGATTTAAAAATCCCCTTCGAATCTTGTCATATTTTTGAAATTAGAAAATTAAAGAAAAAATTAAAAAGACTTAAAATGATAAAGCCCTCTCTGCCTTCTTATGTAAGTTCACCAGCTCCGATTGTCCAAAAGACTTTATCTCCTGACAATGGTAAAGGTTTACCATTTATAATTTTCTTGAAATTATGTCCTTTTTTAAACAGGGATTGTAGGTTCTTTTTTTCTTCTAAAGATTTCTCCTTAACTTTGAAAAGGAAGGGAAGATAGTGTAAGCTTTTATTATCAGTTTAGGAGAAAAAATAAGTTCTTTAAGCGGTCTTAATCAGTACAAAATCATTAAAAGTTTAGTTATTCCTAGTAACCAACGGGAGGGGATTGAAAGGTGGGGAGAGGTCTTTCTAATTTAGAGGATGCTTTTAAAGGGGCATTAAAAGAGAGGCTTCCGGAAGCAGTCTACAGGGTTTGGTTTTCAGAGGTCGGCGTAAATGTAAAAGACAGAAAATTAATCCTTGAGGTAGCAAACGAGTTTGCTAAAAATTGGATTAAGGAGAACTATCAAGAGCTTATCTCGGCTGTTGCTCAAGATTTTGGCTTTCATGAATGGGATTTTCAGGTTGTGCCAAAGGGAAAACCAGAGCAAATGGTCATTCCCTATTCTCCCCTTGAGGTCATTGGAAGAAAACTTTGCCCCAGGTATACCTTTGAGGACTTCGTAGTTGGCAAATGTAATGAGCTTGCCTACAAGGTAAGCCTTAGGTTTGTTGAGGAGCCACCTAAAGGGGGTTTAGTCTACTTTTGTGGCACCTTTGGGCTTGGGAAGACCCATCTTTCTCAGGCGATAGCAAACGCCCTCTATCAAAGGGGTTTTCATCGAGTTTTTTATTTTACAGCTCAAGATTTTTTGACCTACCTTATGAAGTATCTTAAATCAGGAAGCCTTGATGTTTTTAAGACCAAAGTTCAAGAGGGATGCGACCTTTTGATCATAGACGGCGTTCATTTTCTTTCTGGGAAAGAGTTTACGCAAGTTGAGCTTGCCTTCCTTTTAGACTATCTTCTTGACTACGGCAAAAATGTCATCTTCACCTCCCTTAAGCTTCCGAAAGACATGGTAGATTTTGATAGCACTTTGAAGTCCCGCCTTAATGCAGGGCTTATTTTAAGGCTAAATCAACCAGATTTTGAAACCAGGAAAAAGATCATCCGTTTCAAGGCAAAAAAGCTCGGATATAACTTCCCTTACGATGTGGTAGAGTATTTAGCAAGGATGGTTCGAGGAGACATAAGACAGATTGAGAGCGTTGTCAACGGGCTTATAGCCAGGGCAAAGCTTTTAAACGAACCCATAACCGTTCTCCTTGCAAAGGAGCTCTTAAGCGAGGTCTCTGAAGCTAAGGAAGAGGCTCAGGACCTTGAGGTTTTTGTGGAAAGGGTTTGCAAGTTCTTCGGGATTGAAAGAAGCTCTCTCTTTTCCAACTCCAGAAAGAAAGAGTTGATGCTTGCAAGGCAGGTTTTAATCTATCTTCTGAAGAAGCACACTCAAAGGTCCCTAAAAGAATTAGCCGAGATATTCAAAAAAGAACATTCAACCATCATCTATCACTTGAAGAGCATAGAAAAGAAGCTCTCAGAGGATAGGGCTTTAAAGTTTAAAGTAGAGCTGCTTACGCGCGAAATCCTTGAAGAATACCAAGGAATATCTTTTGAAAATTCCTCAGGTGAAGAAGATTTAAACCGGGAATCCTATGCTTGATAGGGTTCTTAAGGAGCTTGAGAAACTTCTCCCTGGTAAGGTTCTCACCAAGGAAGATGCGCTTTTAGCCTATTCTTTCGACGCAAGCTCCCTTCGAGGTAGACCTTGGGCGGTCCTTCTTCCAGATACTAAAGAGGAGGTGCTTGAGGTTTTAAAGCTTGCAAACCGTTATAAATGCCCTATCATTACCCGTGGGTCGGGGACTTCAACAACCGGAAGCTCTGTCCCTCTGGGAGGCGGTATTGTTTTATCTCTTACTCGGCTAAACAGAATCCTTGATTTTAACGAAGAGGAAAGAGTTGTTCATTGTGAGCCCGGAGTAATCACGGGAGATCTTAAGCGCTTTGTGGAAAAGTATAATCTCTTTTATCCACCAGACCCCTCAAGCTACGCCTTCTCAACCATAGGAGGAAACATCGCAACCGGTGCAGGTGGACCAAGAGGCTTAAAGTATGGGACAACCAAAGACTATGTGCTGGCTTTAGAGGTAGGCTTGCCAGGTGGAAGGCTTATCCGCACCGGTCCAAAAACCCTAAAAAAGTCTTCCCACTACAACCTTACCCCTCTTTTTATAGGCTCAGAAGGAACCTTAGGGGTGATACTTTCGGCTTGGCTTAGGCTAATTCCCTTGCCTGAAAAACGAGTCCTTTTTTTGGTTCGCTCAAAGGATGAGGCCAAGCTTTTAGGTTTTATAAATCAGGTTTTAAGGATGGGTATAACTCCCTCTTCTGCTGAGTTTATAGACCAAACCTCACTCTTAGCCTTAAAGCTTTCCAATCATCCTTTGGTTAGGACTGAAGATAAGGCGCTTCTTCTCCTTGAGGTTGACGGAAAAGCTTGCTGCGTTGAGAAGGAGGCTCAAGCTATAGAGAAGGCTTTAGGAGAGTTTGGGGTTTCCTTTGAGTTTTCTTCGGATGCTTCGGAGATGGAAAGTCTCTGGGAGGTTAGGCGGTCTTTGAGCCCAAGCCTAAGAATACTTGGAAGTAAGAAGCTATCAGACGACCTAACCATTCCACGAAGGTATAATGTAGAGTTTTTGAGCTATCTGCGCTCTCATGAAGAAGGCTCAGGAATTCATATAACCGCCTTTGGGCATGTGGGAGATGGTAACTTTCATGTGAACATCTACTTTGAAGAAGGAGATGAGGAAAAAGCAAGAAACATTAGGGAAAGCTTGATCAAAAAGGTGTTAGAACTTTCGGGCACGGTCTCAGGAGAGCATGGTATAGGCTTTACTAAAAAAGTCTACTTTGCCATGGAGCTATCCGAGGAAGAGCTTAATCTAATGCGAAGCCTAAAAGCCCTTTTTGACCCTTCCGGCATCCTCAATCCTGGAGTCAAAATACCCTGATGCTTTTAAAGTATTTTAGGTCATAAAACTTTTTTAAATGATAAAAACCTTTTTACCATCATAAAACTGTAATAAGTTTACACTTCTTTAATTCTGGAATAAAATGCTGCTATAAAGTTATAGGGAGAGCCCATGGAGCACAAAGAAGAGAAGCAAGGGAAAGACGGGATGCCTCGCATCGCTCAGAATGACAGTGCAGAAGAAAGCGAAAAATTGAGGATAGCTCAGGAGCTTGTCGAAAAGGGAAATTCAGCTTGGGTCAAGGGACAAATTCTTGATGCTATTCAAAGCTTTAAGTCTTCTCTTGAAATTTATTCTGAGCTTGGGCGCATGGAGGAGATGGCAAACGTTCTTGAAAAGCTTGGGGATATTTACTACTTAAGGCAAAATTTTGAGAAAGCCTTAAGGGCTTACAAAGCCTGTCTTGATATCTGTGAGAACTTTGAGGACGAAATCAGCACCTGCATCATTGCCGAAAAGATTGCTTATGTTTTACGGGATAAGGGAGAGTATGAAAGATGCTTGCCTTACTTTTACAGGATACTTGAGATTGCAGAAAAGTATAAGGACCCACATCGAGCAGGCAGAGCTCTTGCTGGCATTGGAGAATGTTGCCTAAAGCTTAACCGGTTTGAGCAGGCAAAGGATGCCCTTCAGTTAGCCTTAAAGATCTTTAGGGGTATGGGGGCTATTGAGCAAACTAAGGTCTTAGAAGCTGCTCTTGAAAGGTTAGAAAAAGGTCTTGATAATCCTCCCCTTGATAGTGAATAGTCTTCATTCCAAGCTTTAGGGCAGGCTCAATATCATCCTTTAAGCTATCGCCTATCATGACTGCTTCTTCTGGCTTTACTTTAAAATCAGAAAGCACATGAAGAAAGCTTGCAAGGTTTGGTTTTAGGTAGCCGATTTCACAGCCTGTGTAGACCCTATCAAAAAGCTTATCAAGCCCTAAGCCAGAAAGGACAGAATGAAGCCTCCCATCCCAGTTTGAAAGCACGCAAAGCTTTAGTCCTTTAGCTCGAAGTCCTTTGGCAAATTCTGGAAAACCTGGTATAAGCATTACGCAGTCTTTGCTTCCAAAATGAGCATAAGCCTTTTCGAAAAGGCTATCAAACCAGGGCTCAAACCGATAGTCCTTGAAAAGGATTTCAAAGAAGGAACGCCAGGCTTTAAAACAAAGCGCTTGGTTCCAGCGATGATTAGCTCCATTCTCGTTAAAAACCAACCGATAAACTTCTTTAACCCTTGATTGAAGTTCAACTGGGTTTAGGTTAATCCCTACCTCCCTGAAAAGTTGAGCGTAGTATTCTCCGACTGGTGGATGGATCTTGATGAAAGTCCCCTCGGCGTCAAAGATCACAAGCTTGACCGTAGGTTTCATGAGAGCTTTATCTTTTATAACCAGGTAGTTCTAAGTGGGAGCAAGTGCCTGTTGGACAGGTATGCGTTTCCGCAAGGCGAGGCTTATCGGTTGAAGCAGGACCTCCGGCCTCACCCTTGATGATAGAGTTGACAACGCTCATTAGGCGCTCAACTCTTCCTCCGCAAAACTTGCATTTAACAGAATTTGCTTCCTCCCTATTCTTAAGAAGAATTTCAAACTCCTGTCCACACTCAAGGCACTTAAACTCAAATATCGGCATGCTCTTCCCCTCCTTTATTTTCCGATGAAAGAAATACCCTTTTTAATTCCAAAAGCTAATGTATAATTTTTCCTTTATCAAGGGTCTGTTGAACACTAAAACAAAATTCTTTTAAGTTGGGGGGTAGGGTATGGATATCGCTAAAGTTCAAGCCTTATGGGAAGACCTCGAGCGTTATCTTATAACCACAAGGTATGCGGTAAGGTCTGTAGAGGATGGAACTCCGATTGAGGCAACCTGGGAAGACTTAGTCCAAAGGTTTGAAAACTACTTCAAAAGCGAAAAGGTGCAAAGAGTAGTTAAAGGGTGTTTTCCCGAGGGAGAAAAAGGGGATAAGCTTGTGCAGGATTTGATCCTTGCCATTAGGAACCGGCTAATAATTCCGGCAACGCCTTTTCTCATGAGTTTTGGGAACCCCTACACCAGAAGAAAAGGCTACTTTTCTTGTTACCCTTTAGGTTATGTGCCGGACTCCATGGATGGTATCTATGAAACTTGTAGGCACATGATGGAGATCTACATAAGGGGCGGCGGATGCGGGGTTGACCTATCAAAGCTTCGCCCCAAGAATTCTCCTGTTGACCAAGCTCAGGGCGTAGCCTCAGGACCTGTGGGCTTCCTCACCCTCTTTGATGCAGTTACTGGAACGACTAACCAAGGTGGCAGAAGAAGAGGAGCTTTGCTTGTTCAGATGCACTGGAAGCATCCTGATATCAAACGGTTTATTAAAGCAAAGTCCCTTGTTCCAGCCATCTCAAGCATAGTTATGTCAGCCCCAGATGACGAAAAGCTCGATGTGCCCCTTTCCAACATGAACATCTCCGTTGTTGTTGATGAGGAATTTTTTAACCCAGAAAACGAAGACCTCTTTTCCCTTATAGCTCATCAAGCTTGGAAAAGCGGAGACCCTGGTCTTCTTTTCCTTCACAACATGGTCCGGTATTCGCCTTTTAACCCTGAGCATGATGAAAGAGATTTCCCGGGCTTTAGCAACCCCTGCGGTGAGTATCTTGCCCCGGCTTACACAGCCTGCAATCTAATCACCGTAAATGTGGCTAAGCTTGCCAGCCTTTCCTTAAAAGACGGATCCTTTGATTTTCAAAAATTTTATAGGTCAGTCTTTGAGACAGCCTACTTAGCTTGCTTCCTTGGCACGGTGCTAATCCATTTAGACGAAGGCTATCCTTTAGAACAAATTAGGGAGGCAACGCAAAGGATTAGACCGGTTGGCGTTGGCATGACAGGCTTCCACACCGCTCTACTTCTTGCTTACGATGGAGATGTAAAGTATGGCTATGATGAGGAGAGTTTGCATTTTGCCAAGAGAACGCAGGCTTCTTTAACCCTTGGGACTTTGAAGCTTTCTTCTGAGCTGGTAGAAGCAACTCAAGTTTTCTACCCCTGGAAAAAATCTTACCTTGAGCTTCATCTCTCGGAGCTAAAAGAGATAATCGATAAAGATAAGCTTCCTTTCAAGAACGATTTTAAGCTTATGGAATCCGTTGCTAAGAAGTATGGCGGTTTTTATCATTCCGTTACCACCTCTCAGCCTCCAACAGGCTCTGTTTCCCTTTTTGCTCGGGTGGCAGGAGATACAGGAATTGAGCCAATGTTTGCCATTGAGCTAAAAAGACGCGTTAGGGATTTTGAAAGCGGAAGCTGGCGAGAAGTAGAGATCCTAACCGAGTATCTCATGCCGAAGATACTTGATAAGGATTTTAGGGAAAAGGTAGAGGCTCAGCTTGCCCATGAAGTAAAGCCTATCAATCAGCTTGCAATCCTTGCAAGTTTTCAGAAGTTTATTCATACAGGCATCTCAAAAACTATAAACTGCCGTTATGACACCTCCGTTGAGGAGATTAAAGACCTGATAAAGCGTTCCGCAGATTTCCGTTTAAAGGGCTTTACCATTTTTAGAGAGGGCTGTAGAGAAGATACCGTGCTTGTCAAGGCAAAGCCTTGTAGTTCCCCTCAAAGTGATATTTCTCAGAGGGATAAGTCAGAGGAATTGAGCCCTGTTCGTTTTGCTTTAGTGTATGAAGTAAGAGGAACGGTTAACGCTTACATAACCACAACCTTTGACGAGGAAAAGAACTTGAGAGAGGTCTTTATAAATGTTGGGAAGGCAGGAACAACTCTAAACTCCATGTTCCAAGCGGTGGGAAGGATTATTTCGGTTGGGCTTAGACGCTATCCAGACCTGGCAGAGAGGTTTATTCAGACTTTGAAAGGTATTGAATCGGGAGATTTTTACAGTTGTAACGACCTTCATTCAAAGAGTTTGCCGGATATGATAGCAAAAATCATGGAAGATGCCATAAACAAAGTCAGAGGGAAGGCTTTTACCCTTGAAGCCTTAGCCGAGGGGGCTCAAATTGTAGCTAAGGGAAGCATAGCGAAGAGGACAGAAGAGGTAAGAAGTATAGGCGACCTTTGTCCTGTTTGTGGGAATCTTTCCCTTATGCGAGAAGGAAACTGTATGACCTGCGAAAATTGTGGCTATACCACTTGCTAAGATCACTTGCTAAATGAGGATCACCGGGGCACGATGTAAACTACGGTTGCCCCGGTCCCTCCCTTTTCTGTAGGTGCAGGCTCAAACCTTTCTACTAATGGATGGTCCTTAAGATAATCCCACAGGGCTTGGCGGAGCCTACCTGTTCCATGCCCGTGCACGATAAGGAGCTTTGTTTTTCCTTGAAGAAAACAGGAGTTGATCTGTTTTTCCACTTCTGTTAAAGCAGTTTCCACATCAAAGCCCAGGATGTGAATTCTCTCTTCTCCTCTTGATGGTTGACTTTGAGCATAAGCTTCGGCTTCATTTGAGAAAGAATAGGCTTTTTCTTC
This sequence comes from Caldimicrobium sp., assembly GCA_009903935.1. GTDB lineage: Bacteria > Desulfobacterota > Thermodesulfobacteria > Thermodesulfobacteriales > Thermodesulfobacteriaceae > WYEG01. Next base: position 17,018 of record WYEG01000045.1, read on the forward strand.
TTGGGAAATTGGGGAAAGTTCAGTTGTTGGAACCTTAAACCTCATTGAGCCCACCATTACCTCAGCCATCCCATCCCGGACCTTCGCTATTTTCCCGGTTTTGCGAAGACTTTTGACCATAACTACATCCCCGGGCAAGAGGGATTTCTCTTGAGGGATGGATGAGGCTTTCGAGAAAACATTTAGTAAGTTTGCATACTCCTCAACAGCAGATTTGTAGCCCTTGCCCTCCCTTTCAAGCCTTTTTATTAGGCTTTTAAACTCGGCTTCCCATTTATCTAAAAGTTCCTGCTTTTTTTG
>WYEG01000044.1 GCA_009903935.1 Caldimicrobium sp.
AATGGGTAATAAACCAACCATAGGATAAGATTTGTCCTTCCAGAAAATCTCTTTACCAAGATACATCAACCCACCGCATTCGGCAAATATGGGTATTCCCTCTTCACCAGCAATGTAAACATCCTTTCTCAGCGATCCATTCTCAGCTAAAGCCTCGGCATAAACTTCGGGGAATCCACCTCCAAGATAAATTCCATCTACTTCAGGTAAAGTTCTATCCTGTAAAGCATTAACATAAACCAACTCTGCGCCTAAATATTGCAAAATTTCTAAGTTTTCTGGGTAGTAAAACTGAAAAGCTTTATCGTAAAAAACTGCTATCCTTAACCCTTTATAAAGGTTCTTTTCTTCAGTCAAATAATGATCGGGTATGAGTAGTGGTTCAACATTTTGTGCTATTTCAAGAATCGTATCTAAATCGACGTTTTTTTCAAAAGTTTCTTTTAAGATTGGCAGAAACTTAAAATGGAACTCATAAGATGTAATTAAACCCAAATGTCTCTCATTCGGCAAATGTTTTAATTTTGGGATGCTTCCTAATACTTTAATACCAACATAATTTTCAATAGCTGTTCTAATAATATTTTCATGGCGGGGTCTTGCGATGTTGTTTAAAATCACGCCGGCAATGTTTACATCCTTTTCAAATTCAACGAACCCTTTGAGTAATGCAGCCATTGACCTTGTAGCTTTGGTGCAATCAAGCACAAAAATGACTGGTGTCTTTAAAATTCTTGCTAATTGAGCGGAGCTACAGCTTCCCTGCCAATCAACACCATCATAAAGACCTCGATTCCCCTCGATTAGGGCAACATCAGCCCCATCTTTTACACCAAGGTAAAAGGTGTATAAATTTTGTTCTTCATTTAAGATAAAAAGGTCTAAGTTCCGGCAAGGTCTCCCGGCAATTGAGGAAAGCCATCCGGCGTCGATATAATCTGGTCCCTTTTTAAAACTAGCTACTTTAAAGTTTCTTGTTTTTAAGGAAAATAGTAGACCTAAGGAGACGATAGTTTTACCAGCGCCTCCCCGATGGGAGGCGACCATTAATCTTGGAAGATTTAGAATTTCCATTGTTTAATTAAACTTTATGATTTGATAAAAACGCCTTTTTCTTTTGACTGATAAACAGAGATAGCTATTTTCCAAAGAATAGTTACAATGGTAAAACCTACCGCCCAAGTCCCTATAGCGATCATAAACTCCGGAAAAGTTGGTATGTATGGGGTTACAGTATGGAAAGGATTAGGTGTGAAGCCACCTATCATCAAGGCAAACCCCTTTTCAATCCATACAGAAGCAATTACCGCTAAACAGGCTAAAACTAATGCTGTTTCATTACGTCTTAGTGGAGGAATAACAAGCAATACTACTGCAATTAGGGCTAAAATCATTGATAACCACATTAACCCCACATATTCCGTATGTCCCTCATAACCAAAAAATAGGTAAAGAATTGGTGCCTTATGATGTTCAATCCCGCTGTAAAAAGCTGTAAAGACTTCAAACCCAAAAAAGAGTAAATTAATGATGAAAGCATAAGTTATAATCTTGGCTATGGTATCAATTGCTTTTTGCCCAACATCAAATCCGGTTAATTTTTTAGCTAGCAGAGCAAGAACTATTAAAAGTGCTGGACCAGCTGAAAAAGCTGTTGCTAAAAACCTCGGAGCCATTATAGCGGTTAACCAATAGTCCCTTCCGGGTAGACCCTGAAGTAAAAATGCGGTAACAATGTGGATGGATGGACCCCAAAGTATAGCTAAATAAATAATTGGTTTTAACCAGGCAGGATATTTCACTCCTTTGTACTCAGCATGCAAAACCGTCCATCCACAAATCAAATTTAAAATTAAGTATCCAGATAGAACTATTAAATCGTAAAAGATTATAGAATTTGGTGTAGGATGTAGCAAAACAAAGAATACTCTTGGGGGCTGACCCATAACAACAAAAACAGAAAGCATTGCAACAAGAACCATCCCGACTGCAAAAAATTCTGCTAAAACTGTTATTTTAGAGAATTCTTTGTAGTTATGGAAATAATATGGCAATACAATCATCACTGCTCCAGCAGCTGCTCCAACAAAAAAGGCTAATTGCCCGATGTGAAGTCCCCAAGTTAAATCTCTATGCAATCCTAACAATCTACCAGCGCCTATGTGATGTTCTAAATTCCAAAAATAAAACGCTATAAGTATAAGAGTTGCTAAAAAACCTAACCATATCCAGTACCGGGGTTTACCTTTCAAGGCATATTCAAACATATACCTACCTCCCTTAAATGATGTAAAATACCATCGGCTTTGTGGTTAATTCAGGTTTTCTAACGATAACTATGTTTTCTGAAATTGCTTTACGAACTGGTGAATTTGGGTCGTTTAAATTACCAAAAAACATCTTACCTTCCGAGGCTTCAACGCAGTAGGGTTGCTTACCTTCATCCAATCTCTCGTAGCAGAGAATGCACTTCTCAACTACTCCTGTTGTTCTTGTTGGATACTCAGGGTTTACCTGTGATAAAAATTCCCGAGGCGGGTAGAAGTTATAGTTACGAGACCCATAAGGGCAAGCTGCCATACAGAATTTACAGCCTATGCATCTATGCATATCTTGAACTACAACCCCGTCAGGTCTTCTAAAGGTAGCCTTAACTGGACAAACTCTCACACAAGGTGGATTATCGCAGTGATTACATAGCAATAGAAACTTCCTTTTTTTAATCTCTTCTGAAATATATTCATGCTCAATGGTAGGGAAGGCTTTCTCAAAGGTATCAACCCAAATCCATTTAACCTGTCTAATTGGGTCTGGGATATTTGGAACATTATGTGCTTTATGGCAAGCTTCTATAACTTTTTGAAAGTCTTCATCGGTTTTAAACTGCCGTGTGTCTATAGCCATTGCCCAACGGACTTTGCTAGCAGGTTTTATCTCTTTTAGAATATCCTCACCTCTTCCAATCAAAACTCCACCGATGGTTGCAACTGCACTGGTTACTCCTGTAAACCCAATAACTTTTAGAAAATCTCTTCTGCTTATTGCCATTTTTTAACCTCCTCTGGAGCAATATGACATCTCCAACAATCAGGGTGAGCTGATATGGTGGTATGACATCTATCGCAGAATTTTTCCATACTTTTATGACATTTCATACAGGTATTTTGCAAGCTCATCTTAAAAAATTTTCCTTGGCTGTTGATGTAATAAACTTGCCCTTCTCGAACCTTTTTATCACGCCAATCAAGTAACATCTTCATATGAAAAGCTCTCATGTATTCCCTAGATTCCACACATTCCTTAGTATCTGAAGGAAGTTCAGGCTTTGGAAGGGCTTTTGCTTTTCCAAAATTCAACCAAAAGGGCATAGCAAAGAATAAAATAAAAATTATAATCCCTACAATAACCTTATCGCTGTTGTACATGGCTTAGACCTCCCCTTCTTTTCCTTTCAAAGGTCTGTATCTAAGGTCAGTCGTTCTTTCCTTTTCACCTTCCATGATAAGGGCGTTCCCTACCAGTTCATGAACACCAGATACCTCAACCCCAGGCACCCAATAATTCATAAGCGTAGGTAACACTGCTCTATCGATTGCGCAGATGCAAGCCAGCGTATTAACTCCATACTTTTTATGGACATACTCAACGGCGTTAGCCCGCGGAAATCCTCCTCTCATCCTCATCTCCATAAATTCATCGGCGTTCAAACCTGAACCGCTCCCACAACAGAAAGTCTTTTCCCTTATGGTATTTTCGGGCATTTCTACAAAGTTATTGCAAACATTCTTGATGATAAATCTTGGTTCCTCAAAGATCCCCATAGCTCTTGAGGTATTACAAGAATCATGGAAAGTAACAACTAAATGGTCATTCCTTGAAGGGTCGATCTTTAACTTTCCATGGGCGATGAGGTCGGCTGTAAACTCGCAAATATGAACAATCTTGTTATCTTTAGCATGTTCAAACACGGTTCCGGTAATCGGTGACTTCGGAACCTCCAAATAATCAAAAGGACCAAACCAGGTATTATGATACTGATGCCAGACTCTCCACATGTGCCCACATTCTCCACCAAGGATCCATTTGACCTTAAGCCTTTTTGCCTCTTCGTAGATTTTTCCATGAAGTTTTTTGGCAAACTCTAAAGTGTTGAAAAAGCCAAAGTTACCTCCTTCCGAGGCGTAGGTGCTTATCGTATAATCAAGCCCTATGTGGTGAAACAATAGAACGTATCCCATGAAGGTATAGATACCAGGGTCCGCAAAAAAGTCTGCCGAAGGAGTAACAAAAAGGATTTCAGCTCCCTTTCTGTTTATAGGGACCTCAATCTGAATCCCAGTGATCTGTTCAATGTCATAAAGTAGATATTCAATGTTTTCTTTAATAGTGTGTGGTTGAAGCCCTATATGGTTGCCTACGAAATGAGAAAACCGAACGGGCTTCATCGCCCAGTCAACGGCTATACCAAGCTCATGCAAGATTTCTCTCATCATAATTGTTACTTCAGCAGTATCTATTCCGTAAGGACAGAAAACGGAACAACGTCTGCACTCTGTGCATTGATAAAAATACAAAAACCATTCTTTTATCACATCTTCAGTCAATGGCCTGCCACCAGATAACCTACCAAAAAGCTTCCCAAAGGTGCTAAATTCACCTTTTATTATTGACCTTATAAGCTCAGCCCTAAGAACAGGCATGTTCTTTGGGTCTCCAGTTCCTAGAAAAAAGTGACATTTATCAGCGCAGGCTCCGCATCTTACGCAGATATCCATAAAAAGCTTGAAAGCTCTATTTCTTTCAAGCCTTTTTTTGATGGCTTCTCTAACAATCTCTTTCCAATTTTCTGGTAAGGGCCATTTTTCATCATGAGGTTGCCATTTACCAAGATGAGGACGCCCTAAATCTTCCATTACCTGGGGTTCAACAGCGTATAGATAACTCCCAGGCTTAAATTCAGGCTTTAAGTCCATCCAATGCTTGGATGGCATATCATGAAGCTTTACATCTGATAAAAGCTCATCTGGTTTAGGTAGCTTGCTCATATACCTTCCCTCCACTAAGCCTGTTTTTGAGCTTCAGCAGTCTCTTTACACCATTCGTCATCGATAGGAATGCCAGCCTCTTCCATTACATCCCTAAATCTCTCTTGCCATTCACAGTAGGTTGTATACTTCACAGGATAATCCCATGGATTGATATATCTTTCGGCCCGGTTGTTGTTGGGTAAATTTCTTGTTGGTGAGAAGAAAACGCCAACCATATGGACAAGTTTGCTAAATGGAAAATAGGCAGCAAGAACAGATACTAAAAAGAGGTGAATGTAGAATAGAACACCAATCTTATGAGAGGGAAGAACTGGGCTAAAGGTAGCTAAGCCATAAGCTAACTCTTTCACGGCCTGGACATCAACCTTAAAGATTGTTCTCATTAAGATTCCACTAATTACAATACCTAATATTAGAAAGAGCGGAAAATAATCCGAAGCATGGGAAAGATAGTTTACCTTAGAATCAACAAGTCTACGCAATAAAAGCAAAAATAAACCGGCAAGGATAAAAAGGTCTGTATGATAAATCGGCGGAATTCCAAGTTGGAAAAATCCATCAACCTTTGCAATGATATCTACTAAAGAGGGAACAGGATGGATAAAGAACCGTAAATGCCTAAGCATGATTACCAAAAAAGATAGATGAAAAAGGATTGCCCCTAACCAAAGCCACTTGGCAGAACCATAGATCAACCTCTTACCTACTAAATCTGCTCTCAAATTTCTGAATAAACTTCTAAAAAGAAAGACTTCAAAGAACATCCTTAGGTAAACTTCCTTCATCGTAAATGGGGATTCAAGCCTACTATGCTTTATCCAAGGAAGACTTTTTTGTTGACCGCAGGTTGTTGGAATCTTGAAAGGCTGGGGTGACCTTGCCCAGTCTATAATTCGGTAAATCAACCCAAAAAAGAAGATTAAGAAGGCAACATAAGGAATTACTATACCAAAAAGAGGATCTAAACCCAAAAGACCTACCCCTACAACTGGAATAAGAACAAGGATCAAAGTTATTATAAAACTAAAAAAGACATTCATCCCGCTTCCCTCCCAGTCTTATTATTTTCAATGTTTCTCAGGGTCAAATTCTTTAACCAAAGGCATCCCCTCCATAGGGTCGTAAACTAGCCCTGCTCTCTTTAAAAGCAAGTAGTTGTTTCTTTTCCATTCTTCGTATCTAATTTCAAAAAGCCTTTCTCTATACTTCATGTAAAAATCAAAGGTAAGGACCATCAAGGAATTTATCAAATCTTCCATTAGGAGTAAACCCTCTACCCCAAAACGCTCAAGAATTTCATCACCGAAATTCTCACGAATTATCCCTTTAAGCTTGAGAAAAGTGCCCATCGCCCTCTTAGCAGAGGGGGCATGCACTGCCAAAAGCTGAGCCAATCTTTCTAAATAAGGTAAAAGCGCATCTAAAGAAAATTCAGGCTTTATCTCTTTTAAAATGGAAGCAAATATTTCATCTATTCTTGAAGCTAAAGGATTTTGAAAAGGGTCTACTTCTTTGAGAAAATAGGACTTAGCTTCTTCTTCAAAAATATCTGAAAAAAAACGCTCTTTCCAAAGTTTTAAAATTTTAGAATGATTTTCCTCAATTATTGAATAAACTGAACCCCTCACTCCCCCCTCCTGAATCCAAGTTAATGTATAACGGCTAATTAAAAGATTGTCAATGAGTAAAAAAAGAAATTATTGACCACAGGCTCATTCTTAAACCAAATTTTTTAATTTTTTTATTTTTACTCTCAACTTTTTAAAAAATTCTATTAAAAAGGGTGGGAAGCTTTCTTAAAAGGTTAAGCTTTTCTTGGTCCCCAAGTTTAATCCTTTCGATAATACTTTCTAATTCCTGAATGGTTGCGTCGTAGAGCCTTTTATTTATTCTGTAAGGATGCCCGTCCTTTCCTCCGTGGGCATAGGCATAATGAACTGGGTCCTTCCTCGAAGCTGAAACCCCGTATATAAGCTCTGCTGTTAGAGTTAGGGCTCGAAGATGCTTTGCCCCCATACCCTTAACCAATAGTAAATCTTCAAAGGTTTGAGGAGGATTCTCGTAAATCTTAAGCCAGATCTTTGGTAAAACTTCAGCAGGCAAAAATTCCGGTCTTATAGCATGGTCCCTTGTAAAGAGCAATCTTTCTCCTACCTTTACTTCCTTTAACACATTTAGAAGCGGTTGATGTAAGAGATTGAGCATCGCTTGCTGAACACTCTCACTTTCCTTGGCTACAAGATTTAAAACCTCATCTTTCTTTACATTAGAAAGAATTCCTGAATGAGGCTCAATCGTAAAGCTAAGAATCTTTTCGGAATACCAATGATATCTCCGTGCATAGAGGCTTTTTTCGTCCATACCCTGTTGAATGACAGCCCACGAGCCATCATCAGTAAAGATAAAAAGATGAAAATAAAGCTGAAACCCATCCTGGATGGCGTTGTTATCAACCCTGGCTACAAGCCTGCTGATGGTAATCAAATTCTGTGAGGCTTCAGATAGTCCGCTCTTTTCAGCATAGGTTTCGATTTCTGAAGGAGTTTGAAGAGCCCTTTTTCCTTTGCCACCGCAGATAAATAAACCAATCTCTTTGAAAAAAGGGGCTAAGGCTTCCTTGACGGCTCCGCCAACCGTTGTGGTAAGCCCTGATGAGTGCCAATCAAACCCAAGCAAACACCCCAAGGCTTGAAACCAAAAGGGGTCAGCCAACCGTTTTAAAAGCTCTTTTTTCCCAAATTCTTCAAGGATAACAATGAAGATAGCTCGAGAAAGCCTAACCATTCTTTCAAAAAGCCAGGGAGGGCATTTCCCGCTATGCAAAGGGAGGTCGACTACGCTTTTTTGGAGCATCTTAAAAGCCCTAAAGCCCTTTCAATTTCTTGGATTATGATATTACAAGTCTTGACCGGCTCTTCACTTAACCGTATAGGTCTTCCAATAACTAAATAGTCTGCCCCACTGAGGATCGCTTCAGCTGGGGTTGCCGTGCGAAGTTGATCCTGAGTATCTTGGGACTCAAGTCTTATGCCAGGGACTACAGTAAGAAGCTTCGGCAAATTCTCTTTTATTCTTTTAATCTCTTTTCCTGAGACTACTACACCAGCGCAACCACATTGAGAGGCAAGGAGAGCATATCTCAAGACTAGCTCTTCTGTTTCTCGAATGTATTCTCCGTTAAAACCAAGCTCAAGAAGGTCAGCCTTGTCTAAAGAAGTAAGGATGGTAACGGCAAGGATCTTGGGCTTTTCTTGAGCTGCTTCAACTGCAGACTTTAAAGCGTGCCTTCCTGAAAGGGTATGGATAGTTATAAAATCGACATCAAGAGCTTTAGCGGATTTTACAGCCTGCGAAACTGTATTAGGTATATCACAAAGCTTTAGGTCAAGAAATATGGGGAGGTCCGTTTTTTTTCTTACCTCTTCGATAGCCTTTGGTCCATACTTTACAAACAACTCAAGCCCTATTTTAAACATTCCCACATACTCTTTTAATAATTCTACCCAGGAAAGGGCGGTCTCAAGGTCTTGAAAATCAAGAGGAAAGATGATTCTTCTTTTGGCTTCCATAAAATGCTCCATTACTATCGGTCCTTCTCAATGCTTCCTTTTTGCGGTTCCAAACCAAGTTAGATGTCTGTTGTTGTCCCTCTTAACTATGTCTGTAGAAATTAAATTCATGTTGTATAATACTTTAAAGTATGGAGCTTTTCGGGTCAAGAGAAGAAAGGCAGATCCTTTCGTTTGACATTCAACCGTTAAGATTTACTGTAAAAGAATTTACGCAAAAGATTAAGCAGATATTAGACTTTGGACTACCTTATGTTTGGATTGAGGGGGAGGTAGCAAACCTTAGCCATAGTCAAAACGGCAATCTTTACTTTTCTTTAGTAGAGGAAGAGGCAACTATCAAAGCTCTAATTTTTAAAACGGATAAGCGTTCTGCCCTTGGTGATTTTGAGCTCAAAAACGGGCAGAAGGTTTTAGCCTTCGGTAAAGTAAACTTCTATCCCCGTTCAGGTGAAGTCCACTTCATCGTAAAAAAAGTAGAGCTCCTTGGTATTGGAAGGTTAATTGCAAAAAAGGAGGCTTTGTTAAAAAAATATCGAGACCTCTTTGCGAGAGAAAAGAAGCCTATTCCAACTTTTCCGAGAGTTGTTGGACTGGTTACCTCTCTGTTTGGGGCAGCAATCGAAGATTTCTTAAAGGTAGCAAGGGAAAGCTACGGGGCTAAAGTTCTTGTTTATCCTGTAAAAATTCAGGGCGAAGGTGCAGAAAAAGAGATACTGCAGGCAGTAAGAGATATAAATGAACATTTTCCTGAAGTTGAGGTGATCGTCATTGCACGAGGTGGCGGGTCCTTTGAAGACCTTGCTCCTTTCTACTCCGAAGAGCTTATCTTAGGACTTTCCCAATCTTATGTTCCTATCGTTTCAGCAGTTGGTCATGAAATAGATGTTACTCTATGCGACCTCATTGCGGATAAAAGATGCTCAACTCCCACCTCAGCTGCTAAAGAGCTATTTCCAGAAAAAGATAGGATCCTTCAACATTTGGATTTACTAAAACGAAAGCTTAAAAAGTCTGTTGATATTCATCTCACAGCTTATGAACGGGAATTAGCAAAGACCAAGGTTGAGCTAATAAAAAGGAGTCCACAGCATAATCTCCAAAAATTAGAGACCCATATTGAAGCTTTAAAGTCTGCCTTAAGGCTAACCCTTATGCAAAGGTTGAATAGTTTAGAGAAAAAAGCTGAAGAATTGAAACGAAGGCTTTGGGTAAACAGTCCGCAAACAAGGCTTAAGCTTCTTGAGGAGCGGGTAAGAAGTCTTCGGCTGTTACTTCTTTCACTATCCCCTTTAAAACCCTTAGAAAGAGGCTATGCTTTGATCAAAAGCTATCCTGAAGGGAAGGTTGTTCGAAAAGCTAAAGAGGTTTCTACCGAAGACAGGTTAGAAATCCTTTTTGCCGATGGAAAAATCGTTGTTCAAGTGCTTAGCGTGGATACAAACTCGGGGGGCTCAAATGAATGAAGAAAGAGAACTTGACCTTGAGAGGGCTATAAAAGAGGTTGAAAGGATCATAAAAGAACTTGAAAGAAAGGACCTACCTTTAGATGAAGCTTTAAAACTTTTTGAACAAGGTTTAGAGCTTATACATCTTTGTGAAGAAAGGCTTAAACAAGCACGCTTGAAGGTTGAAGTAATCCTCAAAAAGGGAGAAAAGTTTGAATTGGCAAATTTAGACCTGGCAAAGGAATTGTTTAAGAATGAAGGCGAAAGACCTTGATAAACTTCTTTCCTATCTTGAGGAAAAAAAGAAGCTCATTGAGGAAACCCTTGAGAAGTATTTTCCAAAGCCTGAGGCTCTTTCAGAACGGGTCATCTCAGCCGCTAAGTATAGTCTTTTTTCTGGTGGTAAAAGGATAAGACCAATCCTTTGTCTTCTTGGATACGAGCTATTCCAAGAGGATTCAGAAAGGGTCCTTCTTTTTGCCTGTGGTATCGAATGCCTCCATACCTATTCGCTAATCCATGATGACCTTCCAGCTATGGATGATGATGATTTCCGTAGAGGTAAACCTTCTTGTCACAAAGCCTTTGACGAGGGAACAGCTATCTTAGCAGGAGATGGACTTCAAGCCTTAGCTTTTTATTTTTTTTCTCATAAAGAGCTTGTGAAAACTGTTAATTCTAAGAGACTGCTTAAAGCGATAAATCTAATTGCTGATGCCGTTTCCTTTAACGGGATGGTTGGCGGGCAGATGGGGGACCTTCTTATGGAGGGTAAGAAGGGAGATAAAAAGGTTTTGAAATGGATACATGAGAGAAAAACGGGTAGGCTTTTTACAGCCTCTCTTATCAGCGGAGCTATTCTTGCTAACGCAAAGAGAAAAGATATAAAGACTTTGGAGCGGGTCGGAAGGGCACTCGGGCTTGCCTTCCAGATCGTTGACGACCTTCTTGACCTATTAGGTGATGAAAAAAAGCTTGGGAAACCGGTAAAATCAGACCTAAAAAAGAAAAAGCTTACCTACCCTGCCCTGTATGGGGTTAAAGCCTCGCAAGAACTGGCAAGAAAAGAAGTAGAAAAGGCAAAAAGCATGCTTAAATCTTATGGGGAAAGGGCAGAAAATCTACTACTCCTTTCAGAGTTCATTTACCAAAGAGTAAATTGAAATTATGAGAATGGGATGAGAATGGGGGGAGAACTGTGAAATATTTAATGCAGGTAAACAGTCCCAAAGATCTGAAAAAATTAAAAATATCTCAGCTTAAAGTCCTTGCCGAAGAGATTAGAGAAGTAATCATTGATACTGTAGCCAAGAACGGTGGACATCTTGCTCCAAATCTTGGAGTAGTAGAATTAACCCTTGCTCTTCATTATGTTTTTGATTCCCCCCAAGACAAGATCATCTGGGATGTTGGGCATCAATGCTATGCCCACAAGTTAATCACAGGAAGAAGAGAAAATTTTCACACCTTAAGAACCTATGGGGGGATAGCTGGTTTTCCAAAAAGGGAAGAGAGCCCTCATGATGTTCTGGATACAGGACATAGCAGCACCTCCATTTCAGCCGGACTCGGGATGGCTGTAGCGAAAAGATTAAAGAAGGAAGAAAAGGGGAAGGTAGTGGTTGTCATCGGTGATGGGTCGATCACCGCTGGTTTAGCCTTTGAGGGGCTAAACAACGCAGGCTACATGAAAGAAGACCTTCTTATCATCCTAAACGATAACGAAATGTCCATTTCCCCAAACGTTGGGGCTCTTTCAACCTTTATCTCAAAAAGGATGACTGGTAATCTTGCAAGGTTTGTGCGAAAGGAAATGGAAAAACTTTTTCACCATCTACCTGGAGGAGAAAATTTTCTTCAAATCTTAAAAAAAGGAGAAGACCTCTTTAAGATGGCAATTACTCCAGGTGCTCTTTTCACAGCCTTAAACTTCGAGTATGTAGGACCGGTTGACGGACATAACCTCGAAGATTTAATAACTATCCTTAGAAACCTTAAATCCACCAAAGGACCTACTATACTCCATATCATCACCAAAAAAGGAAAGGGGTATCCTCCAGCTGAGGCAGACCCAGAAACATTTCACGGTGTCTCCCCCTTTGATAAAAAAACCGGAAAGATCTATAAACCGAGCAACCTTCCGCCAACCTATACAGAAATCTTCGGTAAAACCCTGGTTAGGTTGGCCGAGACAGACCCAAGGATTGTAGCCATAACGGCAGCCATGAAAACTGGAACAGGGCTTAAAGAGTTTGCGGAAAGGTTCCCTGAAAGGTTCTTTGATGTGGGGATTTGTGAACAGCATGCTGTCACCTTTGCGGTAGGCTTAGCCTTAGAGGGGTTAATGCCCGTCTGTGCCATTTATTCTACCTTTCTTCAAAGGGCTTACGACCAGATAATTCATGATGTTGCCTTAAACAGGGCTAAAGTTATCTTTGCTATCGATAGGGCAGGTCTTGTGGGTGAAGACGGACCAACCCATCACGGAGCCTTTGATTTAAGCTATTTGAGACCTGTGCCCAATCTTATAATCATGGCTCCAAAAGATGAAAATGAACTTCAACACATGCTTTACAGCGCAACAAGATATAGCTTGCCCGTTGCTATAAGATATCCTCGCGGCTCGGGTGAAGGAGTAAGCCTTGATTGGCAATTTCAAGAAATTCCCCTTGGTAAGGGAGAGCTTCTTAAGGAGGGAAAAGACGCCCTAATTATAGCCATAGGTAATCATGTATGGAGCGCTTTTAGAGTAAGCAAGGAGCTTGAAAAAGAGGGTTTTAAGGTAGGTGTTATAAATGCAAGATTTTTAAAGCCCCTCGATGAGGAGTTAATTTTAGGGCAGGCAAGCAAGGTGCCTTTAGTTATAACTATAGAAGAAAATAGTTTATACGGAGGGCTTGGGTCGGCTGTTGCCGAACTTCTTTTAGAAAATGGGCTCTCGGTAAAATTTAAGAGGATTGCTCTTCCTGACAAATTTGTCGAACACGGAGACCAAAAAACACTTAGAGAAATATATGGGCTTTCAGAAAAAGCCTTGTATGACACAGTAAAAAGCCTTTTATCCTAAATTAGGCATACTTTTTGATTTAATAATGTGGATGAGAATAGCCTTATCGACCCTAATGATTTTTTGTTTAACCACCTTTTTTATCTCTCTTGCCTTTTCCACATCATCTACGCAAAAAAGGCTTAGCCTTCAACAGAAGCTTGAAATCTTCTGCGAAGAGATAAAAGGCAATGAAACTCTCTGCCAAGAATACCTATTCACTATAAAAAAACGCCTGGAAATTAAAGGGGAGCTTCTCACAGAAATAGAAGATTTCTGCAAAAAAAACAATGTAAAAACTCTTTGTCGGATAAAAGGCGCCTCAAGCATCACTCTTTACTGCTCAAGGTACAATAAATATTCTCCGAAATGCCAAGAATGGAAGGCTTGGAAACACAAAGAGCTTGAGTTAAAAGGAAGGCTCATTGAAAACCTTCAAACCTTCTGTAAAAGCAACCCAAAATCCTGGGTCTGTCAGAACTAAGCGTTCATTGTAAACTGAAAGAGTAAGTATTAAATTTAATATTAACAAAAAAATTAAAAAGGAGCCCTTTTAAAAAAGGATATGGATAGTAATACCGTAACCCTTGGAAAAATCCTTGACCAAATTCAGAGCTATCTTCCTGGAGTAAACACTAAGATGGTAGAGAAGGCTTTTGAATTTGCGGCAAAGTGGCATGATGGGCAAGTTAGAAGGTCTGGTGAGCCCTATCTTTCCCATCCTATGAACGTAGCCTATATCTTAGCTCAGATGAAAGCAGACTTGCCAACGATTACTGCCGGTTTTTTACACGATGTGGTTGAAGATTGTAAGGTCCCTATTGAGGTCATCAAGAAAGAATTCGGAGAAAGCGTTGCCTACATCGTGGAAGGCGTAACCAAACTTAAACAGATCCCAGGAAGTCCTGACAAGATTTCTAAACAGGCTGAGAACCTAAGAAAGATCATTCTTGCCATGTCTAAAGACCTACGAGTTATCTTGGTTAAGCTCGCGGATAGGTTGCATAACATGCGAACCTTAGATTCTATGCCCTTACATAAAAGGCAAGCTATAGCTCGAGAAACCTTAGAAATTTATGCCCCTTTAGCGGCAAGGCTCGGTATCGATTGGATAAAGGTAGAGCTGGAAGACCTTTCTTTTAAACACCTCTATCCTGAAGAATACGAAAGATTGAAAGTTGAAGTTGAAAAAAGAGTAGCTCAAGCTGAAGACTTTGTTAACGAAGTCAAGTCCACCCTTCAAGAGGTTTTAGAAAAAAACGGTATAAAAGCAAGGGTCCTCGGTAGAGTAAAACACCTGTATAGCATCTATCGCAAGCTCCAGAAGTATAATTTAACCATAGGAGACCTAGACCAAATCTACGATATCATAGGTTTTAGAGTCATAGTGGAAACGGTAGAAGATTGTTACAAAACCCTTGGGATAATCCATGCTCTTTGGAAACCCATTCCTAGAAGGTTTAAAGACTACATCAGCCTTCCCAAACCCAACGGCTACCAGAGCTTACATACCACGGTTCTTGGACCAAAAGGCAAGAAGATCGAAATTCAAATCCGCACCGAAGAGATGGATAAGGTGGCTAACGAAGGAATTGCTGCCCACTTCTTATATAAAGAAGGGACAGGGATAGATTATTCTAAGTATAAACAGCTTGAATGGTTGAATAAGCTGATCGAACTTCAGAAAGAGCTTAAGCATCCTCGAGAGTTTTTGGAATCCCTAAAGCTTGACCTATTTCCAGAGGAAATCTATGTTTTCACCCCTAAAGGAGATGTAATCGTTTTACCAGCCGGGGCAACCCCCGTTGATTTTGCTTACGCAATCCATACTGAGGTGGGGCATCGTTGTGTAAGAGCATTTGTAAACGATAAGCTTGTGCCGCTTGACTATCAGCTCCAAACGGGTGATGTGGTTAAGATTGAAACTTCACCGCATCAAAAACCAAGCAGAGACTGGTTAAAATTCGTTAAGACAAGCCGAGCCAGGGCAAGGATTAAACAATGGTTCAAACAG
Organism: Caldimicrobium sp.; assembly: GCA_009903935.1. Lineage (GTDB taxonomy): Bacteria > Desulfobacterota > Thermodesulfobacteria > Thermodesulfobacteriales > Thermodesulfobacteriaceae > WYEG01. Next base: position 15,126 of record WYEG01000044.1, read on the forward strand.
GAAGAAAAGGAAAAACTAAAGGAGCTCGGAAAAGAGATAGTAGCCAAGGAATTAAAAAAACATTCCTTTAGCTTTCAAGAATTTTTAAAAGACCCATCCCTACCTCAACTTCTTAAAAATTTAAACCTCGGAAACATCGATGAGCTCTTTATCCAAATTGCAGGCGGGAAATTACAACTAAAACAATTCTTAAAGAGCTATCAAGAAGTTTCTAATTTATTCAAGCCCGAACCCAAAGAAGAAATTATTTCTTACCATGAAGAAAAGACATCCGAAAGTTATCCAACTTCGCTTTCCGCTCTTGGTGAAAGCGACCTTTTATTCCATCTTGCTAAATGTTGTCATCCCATACCTGGAGATGAGGTTGTAGGCTATATCACCCGAGGAAAAGGGGTCTCGGTCCACAGAACAGATTGTCCAAATCTTAAGGATTTAGAACCTGAAAGGATGATCGAAGTAAAATGGGACAAACCAGACGGAAAAGTTTATCCAGTTAGGCTTCATGTAGTCTCCTTTGACAGAAAGGGTCTTTTAGCTGAGGTTTCCTCAGCCATATCCTCCGCAGAAAGCAACATCCTTAAGGCCGAGGTCAAAACTACACCTGATAAAAAGGCTTATTTTGATATCAACATTGAGGTTACAGATAAAGGACATTTAGATAAAGTAATAGCTAATATCCTGAAGGTTGAGGGCGTGCTAAAGGTAGAAAGGAAGGTCTTTTAACTTACAGCTTTCTGAATTTTCCCAGCCTTGATACACCTTGTGCAGACCTTCATTCTTTTGATCTCTCCATCGGGCAGCTTTACCTTAACCCTTTGAATGTTAGGATACCACCACCTGCTTGCCCTTTTTCCGGAATGGCTAACCTGGTTCCCACATGTTGGACCTTTACCGCAGATTTCGCACCTCCGAGCCATCTTCACCCCTCCTGTGTTAAAAAAAATTCCAAGAATAGGTAGATATAATATTATAGCATCAATTTTTGATTATATCAACTTAAAAGCCACCGCCGATTTGGAAGTTTAGATTGCTACTATCCTCTTTTGGTTTTTTATCGATGTTGTAGCCCCATTCTATGCGAAGTGGTCCAAGGGGTGAAAGCCACCTTACTCCAACTCCTACGCTCTTTCTAATCTCTGAGGATTTAAAGGGGTAGTCTTTACTCCATACAGACCCCATATCATAAAAGAGAACTCCATGAAGGTTGATGCTTTTTATCAAGGGGAATATGCCTTCGCCTTGAAAGTAAAACATCTTTGTTCCGCCAATCCTTTCACCGGTCTTTGGGTCCCTTGGAGAAATATCTCCGTATTTATAACCCCTCACGGAATCGATACCACCCAAATAAAACCTTTCAAAGACCGGAACCCTTTTCCCAGAACCCTCAGTAATGTAGCCATAGCCGAACTTTAAATGGGTGGTTAAGTTTTTCCAAGGAGTAAAATACACCTGATGCTCGCCTGTGAACTTAAGAAACTCACTATCACCACCGAGAAAACTACCAGCATAGGAAAGGGCAAGTCCATGGACCCACCCCTTGGTTGGAAGGAAAAACCTATTCCGAGAATCGTAGTTTATTCCAGCTTCTACAGCACTGGTTACATGGATCTTCATAGATTCTTGGATTATCACAGAGGAGTTATCCTTAACGTCCTTCAATTTTGAGTCATCATACCTATACCCAAGGTAGGTTGAAAATTCCGGGGTAAAGAAATAACCAACTCTGATGCTTCCTCCCTTAGCATCCTTGGTAAAGTCTTCGTACTCAATTTCATAGTTATATAGGGACCATCCTAAAAAGTAGCGGGAGTCCATAAAGTAGGGGTCAAAGAAGTTAAGGGAGTATCTGCTTGATTTTGTGCCAATCTTTGCAGAGATACTCACCCTTTGCCCTTTACCAAGCCAGTTTCTTTGGGTAATCTCGGTTATAAACACCAACTTTTCTGAAGAGCTGTAGGCAGCTCCTACGCTAAAAGTCCCGGTTAAAGCTTCCTTAACTTTAACTCGAAGGTTTAACTCCTCTTCCTTTGTTCCCTTCTCCTTTTCTACCTTTACCTCTTCAAAGAAGCCAAGCCTTTGCAATCTCTCTTCGCTTTTCTCAAGCCTTTTTGCACTGTAAGGCCATCCTTCAGACAAAAGGATCTCCCTTCTTATCACCTTATCCCTTGTCTTGGTATTCCCCTCAATCTCTATACGGTTTATAAAAACAACCGGTCCTTTATCTACCTTAAAGGTGACCTTTACTTGATTTGCCCCAACTTTATCAATGTCTGTTGTTACCTTTGCATAGGCATATCCATAATCCGAAAAGAGATGAGTAACGACGGATTCATCAAACTTTAACTCAGAGAGATTGACCACTTTACCGGCTTTAGTGTTTATCCTTTTTAAAATTTCTTCAGCAGGAAATAGGTCCTGAATTACCCTTATCTCTGCCACTCGATATTGAGGACCCTCTTCGATGGGAATTTTTATGTAGACCTCATCCTCCTTTTCTTCAACGATGGGTTCACCAACTTTGACATCAAGGTAGCCTCTGTTTTTATAAAGGTTTTCGATCTTAGCCAAGTCTCTGTATAAATAGGCAAGGTTGTAAACCCCAGGCTCAGCCTTTGGTTCTTGCGTTAAAAAGGAAGCGATATATCCGACATACTTTTTTACCGGAGAAAATACGGACTTTTCTGAAACGGATAGTTGATCCTTTAGCTCCTTTTCAGGAATAGCCTTAGCTCCAAGAAACTCGATCTTGGAAATATACTTTTTCTTCCCCTCCTTGATGTCAAAAACAAGCCTTACTTGCGTGGGAGTCACCCTTTCGGTTTTGACCTTTATTTCCGTTCCAAGAAAACCAAGTTGTTCGTAATACGCTTTGATGTTTTCTAAAGCTTTATCAATGTTTTCTGGGGTCAAGATTTCACCTATCTTCAGCCCTGATATCTTTGTTAAGTCTTCAGCTTTCGCGCTCTTTATCCCTTTATACTGAATTTCCTTAAGCGTCTCCCTTTCTTTTAGCTTATAGACAATGGTTACCCCTCGGTCCCCCTCCTTGACTTCAACCTCAATGTTTTCAAAGTAGCCAGTTCGGTAGAGGTTCTTTAGGTCTTCGTTAAGAAGAGCAAGGTCTAAGATGTCCCCTTCTTTAAGCTTAAGCTTAGGACGAAGTAAGTCCTCCCCTACCCTCTTTGCTCCCTCAAATTCGACCTTTTCAACCAAGGTCTTTTCTTCCAAAAATACCTTTAAACTTTTTACGGTTTCTTCCACTAAAACATCAAGCCTATCCTTAGTTGCTATAGCATAGACCATAAAAGGTTCCGATTTCCCAACCTTGTAAAAGACCCAATCCGCGCTAATAGAATCCCTAATCAAAGTAAAGGTAAGCCTTCCCGCAAGGTAGACTTCACCGCTCTTTAAAAGGAGCTCAACCTCTTTTGTCGTGAGCCTCTTAACATCTACTTCGTATTGACCGATTAGCTTTGCTTTTAGCTCTGAGAGATACTTTTGCAACAACTCCTCGCTTCCTACATCACCCAAAGCCTTTACTTGATAGACTAATACCTTTTGAGCTGAGAAGACTAAACTTGCTAATGATAGATGGGAAAGGATTAAAACTACTATGAATATAAGAAGCCGAGAGGCGAAATTCTCTTTAGCCATTTTTAACATTCTACAAGATGTCCCTCTCTTAGTAAATACCTTTTTTCACACCTTTTTGCCAACTCGTGGTTATGGGTCACTAAGATCAGGGTTGAGCCTTCTCTTTCACAAAGGGAAAAAAGAAGGTTTATTACAGTTTCTGCGCTGTGAGGGTCCAAGTTCCCTGTTGGTTCATCGGCAAGGACAAGCTTTGGCTTAAGGAGAAGGGCTCGAGCGATGGCTACCTTTTGCCTCTCGCCACCTGAAAGGGGATAAACTTTGTAGTGAGCTTTTCCCTCAAGGGAAAGATGCGCTAAAAGCTCAAAGGCTCTTTCTTTTAAAGCCGCTAAATCTTTTTTAGCGATAATTCCTGGTAGAAGAACGTTTTCTAAAACAGTTAGCTCGGGTAGTAGATGATAAAATTGGAAGATAAAGCCTACTTCGTGCAAACGGTATTCTGCCTGCTCATCCTCGGTTAAGGCGTGGACATCCTTACCAAGATAAAAAACCTTTCCCGCATCTGGTCTATCAAGGGCAGATATTAAGTTTAAAAGAGTTGTTTTACCTGAGCCTGACGGACCAAGGACAGCGACCTTTTCCCCTTGATAAACCTCAAGGTTTACCTGACGAAGAACGCAAACAACCTCCTCACCGACCTTATAGCTCTTTTGCACATCTTTTAAACTAAGAAGGCTCATCCTTCCTTCCTCAGGATTTCTGCAGGATTAAGAGCGCTTGCCTTTCTTGCTGGATAAAGGGCTGATAAAACCCCTAAGACTAAAGTCACGGCTGAGATGAGAATTAGGTCCGAAACCTCAAGGCTAATGGGTAGATACTCAACTGGGTAGACCTCCTCGGGAAGTTTTATCACCGGATACTTAGAAAGGACTAAACAAAGGATGCTCCCTAAAGCTAACCCAAGAACCACACCGAAAAAAGAAAGGATAAACCCGCAAAAGAAAAACAATCTTTCTACTTCCTTCTTTTTAGCTCCAAGAGCTCTAAGGATCCCGAGGTCAAGCCTCTTTTCAGAAACTAGCATAACCATGGCTGAGATAACCGTAAACAGAGAAACTCCAACCATTAAGGATAAGACCACAAATAGCCCAAACTTTTCAAGCTTTAGCGCTGAAAAAAGGTTCCTGTTTAGCTCTTGCCAATCAACAACCCTGGCCTTAAGCCCAAAGTCTTTTATCAAACGGTTCTTTAACTCTGAAGACAAAAAGGGGTCCCGCAGTTTTACTTCTAGCACCCTCTCTTTGGGTTCCACTTTTCCTTTAAGCTGAGAATGAGGAGTAAACACCAAGCTTAGGTCGTAGTCGTAGACACCGCTTTCAAAAAAACCCGCAACCCAGACGGAATAGACCTTAGGAAAAAAACCGAAGGGCGTATGAATGCCCTCTGAAGTAAGAAGGCTCAATTCCTCACCTGAGGTTAAACCTAACTTTTGTTTTAACCGTGCGCCCACGATGATAGGGAGGACATCCGGTGGGCTTGTTTTTTGGTATTCAAACCGTCTAAAGGCAACTTCCTTCGCTGTCTGATTGAGGTCAACCCCTTTAACGATTACCCCGAGAGACCTTCCCTGTTTAAGCAAAAGACCTTGAAGGATTGAAACCTCTTGAAGGCTAACTATTTCTTTTTCCGGAATTTCGGTCTTTATTACCCTTAACACCTCCTCCTTGTCTTCGGGAAGGTAGGTGATCATGAGGTGGGGGTTCAAGCTTAAAACCTTTTCATAGATTACCCTTTTAAATCCGGTCATTACCGCGTTTACCGTGGTTAAGGCGGTAACGCTAATAGCTACGCCGAGGAGGGCGATAAGGGAGATAAAACCCGTCCATCTTTCCCTTTTAGGAGAAAGGACAAAGCGTAGAGCAAGCCAAAGCGTCCAAGGTAATAATCTTTTTGACATTTCAAAGCTCTTCTTTTCGTCTAAGATGAGGGAATAGGAGGACTTCCCTTATGGAAGAAGAATTGGTAAAGATCATCACCACCCTATCAATTCCTATCCCCTCTCCAGCGCAAGGTGGCATCCCATGCTCTAAGGCAAGGAGAAAATCCTCATCTATCTCTGGAGGAATTTCTTCGTCCACTTCCCGAAGGCGTAGCTGTTCCTCAAAGCGTGCCCTTTGGTCTAAGGGGTCGTTAAGCTCAGAGAAGGCGTTTGCGACCTCCTGGGAAGCAACATAAAACTCGAACCTATCTGCAATCTCAGGGTTTTGGTCGTTTCTTCGAGCTAAAGGGGAGACTTCAACGGGGAAGCCTACCACAAAAGTAGGTTGGATAAGCTTTGGCTCAACAAGCTCCTCAAAAAGCTTGGTCCACCATTTGCCTATCCTTGGGTCCTTCTCGTTTAGCTCTATCCCCCTTTCTTTGGCAAAAGAAAGAAGCTTTGCTCTATCCCTTAAAATTTCAGAAGGCACGCCCCCTATTTCCACGAGGGAATTAAGAAAGTCTATCCTCTTAAAAGGTGGGGTAAAGTCTATCTCCTGCCCCTGGTAGATAACTTTAGGCGAACCGTTAATCTCCAGGGCAAGCTGATAGAAAAGCTCTTCCGTTCTTTTTATCAAATCTTCAAAGGTGGCGTAGGCTTCGTAAAATTCTAACATGGTAAACTCAGGATTATGCCTGCTTGAAACCCCCTCATTCCGAAAGTTGCGATTAAGCTCAAACACCCGCTCAAACCCTCCGACGATGAGCCTTTTTAGATAAAGCTCTGGAGCTATACGAAGATAAAGGTTCATGTCCAAGGCGTTGTGATAGGTGATAAAAGGTTTGGCTGCTGCTCCTCCAGCTATAGGATGCATCATGGGTGTTTCAACCTCTAAAAAGCCTTCAGAGATGAAGTATTCCCGTATGAACTGGATGATCCTTGTCCGTTTCCGGAAAAGCTCCCTAACCTCAGGGTTCATCATAAGGTCAAGATAGCGCCTCCTATACCTCAACTCTACATCTTTTAAACCATGATACTTCTCTGGAAGGGGACGAATGGACTTGGTAAGAAGACGAAGGTCTTTAGCTAAAACTGTTAACTCTCCGGTTTTGGTTTTGATAAGCCCCCCGGTAACTCCAATGACATCCCCAAGGTCTACAAGCTTTCTAAAGAAGTCAAAGGTCTCCCCAGCCACCTCGCTTTTAGCAACCATTATCTGAATTTTATCCGTGGAGTCTTGGATATGGGCAAAGATGAGCTTCCCCATCTCCCTTCTTGTCATTAATCTTCCGGCAACTGAAACTTCTATGTTCATCCTTTCAAGCTCTTCAGCGCTCACATCCTGAAATCTCTCTTTTAGATACTTTGCACGATCTTTAGGCTTGAAATCGTTTGGATAAGGATTTATCCCAAGCTCCCACAGCTTGTTTAACTTTTCTAAACGGACCTTGATTAGCTGACTTTCTTCGCTCATCTGCGCCTCCAGACTGGGAATTTTTGCTTTAAGATTTTGTCTTATTTTATTCCAGAGGGTTTGACTTAGCAATAAAGTTAGGAACCTTCTTTTGCTCGGGGATGGGCTTTTAAGTAGACTTTAAGTAGATGCTCGTAGCTTACGCTTATGTATCGCTCCGTTGTGGCAAGGCTTGAATGACCAAGCATTTCTTGAATACTCCTTAAGTCGCAGCCAGCGTTTAGAAGATGGGTGGCAAAGGCATGCCTTAGGAGATGGGGGTGAACCCTTTTATTCAACACCTTTGAGGCTTTTTTAAGTAAATATCGAACACCCCTTGCGGATAAAGGTTTGCCTTTGCTGTTTATAAATACAAAATCTGTCTTCTCACCGAGCCTTTTTAGTAGCTCCTCCCTTGCTTGTAGGTACCTTTTTAAGGCAAAATAAGCCTTACTCCCAAAGGGAATAAGCCTTTCTTTCCCCCCCTTGCCAATAACCCTTATCATCCTTAGCTCAAAGTTGATCTGTGATAGCTTAAGAGCACAAGCTTCAGAAACTCGAACACCAGTTGCATAAAGAAATTCAAGCAAAGCTTTATCTCGTAAGCTAAGAAAATCCCCCTCATTTTTATGGGAAAAAAGGGCAGAGAGCTCCTCTTCCGTTGGAACGCTGGGAATGTTTATTTTAACACCACCGTAGGATATGGCTAAGACCCTTGGGTCGATGGGTAGTCCTTTCTTTGTTAAAAACTTGAAAAAGCTTTTTAGGGTGCTAACCTTCCGTAGAATGGTTGTTGGCTTTAATCCCTTTCTCTTAAGGTCTAAAATAAAGCTCCGAATGGTTAAAGCGCTGACCTTTGAATCACAGAAACTAAAAAATTCCTCAAGGTCTACTCTATAAGCCCTTATAGTTTCAAGAGAATATCCTTTTTGTTTTTCCAGATAGAACAAAAATTCCTCTATGTATTCCTTCATGCTAAGGAAGAAAGCTTTGCCAGAAGTTCCTCAGCCTTAAAAGGTTTAAGTAAAACCATCTCTGATGGAATATCAGCTAAGGCGTAAGGGTCTCCGGTCAAGAAAAGAACCTTTACCTCGGGATAAAGCCTTGAAATAAAACCATAAACTTCGTCCCCTTTGGCATCGGGTAGATAATAATCGACAAGCAGAACTTGGGGTGCCTCTTCAGGCCTCATTTCAACAAACTCCTTAAATTGAGAGAAGGCATAAACCTTTGCGCCAAGCTCGCTCAAAAGCTCTTTTAAACCTTGTCTGATTTCCTCTTCGTCCTCAAAAAGAAATACTACCATACCTTGAAGAGAAGCTTTGAGGGGCTTTTTTATGTATGGGAAGTCTATGGAGTTCATAAGGGGGACATAGATATAGAATGTTGTCCCCAGTTTAGGAGAAGATTCAACCTCTATCTTTCCTCCTAAGGTTGTGATATGATGCTTTACAAGATAAAGCCCTAAACCGCTTCCTTTTTCTTTTGTAGTAAAGAAGGGTTTGAAGATATGAGGCAAAATATCAGGAGGAATGCCTGGACCATTGTCTTTAACAGCTATCCTTAGGGTTTGCACCTTTCTTTGAGGGTCCCATTCTTTACTAAGCCTTATGAAAATTTCTCCTTCTCCCCCCATGGCGTCCTTGGCATTAACCAACAGATTGAGAAAGATATAACGCCATAAAACAGAATCTCCTGGAACTACCGCTCCCTTCAGATAGTCAAGGTCTAAATTTAACCTTATACCCTCACCAAGAAGGACTTGAAAAACTTCCAAATTATCAAGCAAAAACTTAATTAGGTCAATCTGAGACTTAAAAGCCTGCTTAGAAACCTTTGAATAATCAAGCAAAAGCCTATTTAGGTCTACCCAGCTGTTGAGAGTATACTCGAGGTTTTTAACGGTAGCTAAGGCTTTTTCTCTATCATCAAGCTCGTTTTTAAGCTTTTTAAGCCCAATTAAGACGTTATTTAAAATGTTGTTAAAGTCATGGACAAGCCCCCTTAGAAATTCAGAAAAGTTAGCTGTTTTATGCAGGCTTTCGACCCTTTCAGCTAAGGAGCAAAATTCTGTGGCATCAAGGGCTATGGAAACAATACGAACCTTACCTTGAGGTTCATCAGGGACCCGCAGACATCTCCAGAAAAACTTCCTTGTGCTTCCATCCTTGCATTTTAAGCTAAAAGCCACCCCCTCCTCTCTAATTCCAGACACAACCCTTTGACAATGAAGAAAAGCTTTTGGTCTTTCTTCTTCTGGCACTAAGTCTTGAATAATCGATTTTCCGATTAACTCCGAACGGGTATATCCAAGGAGCTCCTCGCAAGCTCGGTTCACATAAACTATCTCTCCGTCCTCAATCAAAAAAACAAGGATGGGCAACAGGTCTACAATGTAAGGGAAAACAGAAGTAAGGTCTTTTAAGTTTAAACTATCCACAAACCTTCTCTAATCTTTGCGTTTTTAAATAAAATAGTGAGCTAATAAACATTATACTCAAACTTAAGGCAAAGGAAAGGACTTTTATACCTAAGATATCAACCAAAAAACCCGAAAAGAGCTGACCTATAGGGACGGTCCCAGTGAAGGCAAAGGTAAAAAGGCTCATTACCCTACCCCTGAGACCCTCAGGAGTTGATCTCTGCAAGCTTGAATTTATTATCGGAAAAAAGTTGGTGAAACTAAAGCCCATCAAAAATATACCCAAAAGGGTAAAGACTTTATGTTGGCTTAAGGCTATCAAAAGGAGAGATAAAGAAAAAAGAAGTTGGGTAAGCCAGACCCTTTTACAGACATTTTGACTTTCTGAAGCTCTAAAACCAAGGCTTAAGGCGCCAAACATAGCACCACAACCAAGGATGCTCGATACTAAACCATACTCCAAAGCTTTGCCTGAAAAGGCTTCAACAGCCAATCTTGGTAAAACTATGGGAAAAGAAACACCCAGAAAAGAAAAGACAGCAACTTGCAGAATAAGAAAATAGGTAAGCTTTACCTGCCGTAAAAACTTATAAAGCTCAGAAAAATCCTTCTTTAAGGACCTTTTCTCCAGGTTATAAACTTCTGTATTTTCAGGCTTTATCCTTCTTAAAAAGACAATGAAGGGTAAGTAAGAGAGGGCATTCAACCAAAAATTAACCTCGGGAGAAAAAAGGGCCATAAGATAGCCTCCAAGGGATGAGCCTAAAATTCTTGAGGTGTGAAAGGAAAGGGCTTGAAAGGATAAGGCCTGGGTTAGATATTCTGGAGGAACGATGTTTGAAATGCAGACCTGCCTTAAAGGCATGTCAACGGCTGATAAAATTTGACCAATCAAAGTTAACAAAACCACAATATAAAGATTAAACCCCAAAAGGCTAAAGAAAATTCCCAGAAAAAGGGGAGGTAAAATGGAGAGTAATAGAATGATACGAAAGAGCCTCCAGCGATCTAGCCTATCGATGATCGAGCCGGAAAAGAGCGTAAAAACAACTCCGGGCATGGTAGTTAGAAGGGAAAAAAAACCGAGCTTTGCAGATGACCCTGTATTTATATACACCAGCCAATGGACAGCTGTATTCTGAACCCAAGAACCCAAAAAGGAAAGAAAATGTCCTAAGAGAAAAAGTCTAAAATTTTTAATTTTAAAAACTTCAAAAGGAATTTTTATCCCCCCTCTTTACAAAATTTAATTTAGGGTTATCCTGTCATTCAAGAAATTTTAAAGGAGGTTAGTGTATCATGTTTAGAGGTAAGGTGAAGTGGTTCGATGAGAAGAAGGGGTATGGTTTCATCTCCAAGGAGGATGGCGGTGATGTGTTTGTTCACTACACTGCCATCGACATGCCTGGCTTCAAGACCCTGAAGGAAGGTCAAACCGTAGAGTTTGAAGTTGTTCAGGGTCCAAAGGGCGAACAGGCTTCAAAAGTTAGAGTCGTCAAAGAATCAGCCTAATTCTCAACAAGAAAACCAAAGGAGGGGGCACCCCCTCCTATCCTATATGCTCCGAAGTAGAACCCTACGAGTTCAGGTTCCTCCCTCTCAAATTGTTTACTTTAAGTTTTTACTCGAGGGTTACGACCATCTTGCTTTGCCTGTCGTGGTAGATGGTAAAAAGGCAGAAATTAAACTCCTTATCCATCCAACGGAACTTAAAATCTTCGTTAGTCTTATCAAAGAAGAATTCCCATCAGCAATAATTTTAGGGGACGATGAGGACGGGTGTTCTGGCTCTATCTAACACATAGTTTGCAACGCTTCCTAAGAAGAGCCTATCAATAAAGGTTTTCTCCGACCTACCAAGGATTATAAGGGTTGCCTCTTTCTCCAAGGCTAAGTCTAAAACAATTTCTTGCGGCTCACCAAGAAGGATAAGCCTTTCAACTTTTTCTGTGTTTTCAAAATAATTTTTTAATAAATTATCAAGCTTTTGGGACGCATCCTCTTCCAAAGCCTTCATTCGCATTTTGTCTAAGCCCTCAACCTTTGCTGATGGGATAACATGCACAACCATACCCCGTTCAAACATATCCTTAAGCTTGTAAAAAAATTCTAAAGCTCTAAGAGATGGCGGAGAAAAATCTATAGCCACAAGTGGTCTCTCGAAGAGGTTCTTGTTTTCTATTTCTAAATCCTCTTCTTTAAGTTTGTATTTAAAAACAAGGGTTGGCACCTTTACCTGCTTTAAAATTTCTTTTGTCCTTGAGCCCACAAAAAGGGTCTCCCTTTTCTTTTTCCCAAGGACTAAAAGGTCAACCTTTTCTTCCTCGCAAACCGCAGGAATATCGTAAACAGGGTCTCCCACCTTGATTATGGTTCGGTAATTAAGATCGGATGCCCTTATCTCCTTTCCCCAGACCTCAAACCTTAGCTCAGCCTCTTCCTTCAATCGATTGGCTTCTTCCTCTAAATAGCCAAAGGGAAAGACATAGGAAACATCCTCACGAGGGATGATATGAAGAAGTATAATCTCTTCAAGCCCTACCTTCTTCAGAACGAAAAGCTCTTTTAAAGCTTGAAGAGATAGGTCACGAAACTTTGTGCAGTAAAGTAGGCGTTTTATACTCATCTCTCAACCTCTAAAAAATATTAAGCTCAATAAGACAAACAAAGGGAAAAGAATGGGAAGGGAATATTTAAACACATAGCCAAAAAAGCTTGGCATAGGTATTCCTCTTTCTTCAGCGATTGATTTTACCATAAAGTTTGGAGCATTACCAATATAGGTCATAGCTCCCCAGAAGACCGCCCCACAAGAGATGGCAAGCAAATACTTTGGATGCTCCTTTATGAGAAGAGAAAGAGCTGTCCCCTCAGGTAGTCCTGGATAGAATTTACCAAGAAGGGCAGAAAGGAAGGTTAAATAGGTGGGTGCATTATCTAAAAAAGCAGAAAACACCCCAGCCCCATAAAAATAGTGATATGGCTTATCCATTCCATGAATTAGAGGACCAAATGCTCCTTTTTCACCAGAAAGAAGGATCTGTACCGCTGGGATCATTGTAATAAAAAGTCCAAAAAAGATTATAATAACCTCTTTGATAGGATACCATGAAAACTCATTCTTAGCTTTTATCTCGTAAGGAGTAATAAAGTGAGATATCCCAAGAATACTCAAAAGTAAAAGATCTCTAATTAAGGAGTTAAGGCTTAGATCTATGCCGAAAAAATTAACCTTTGGTAGGTTGGCCTTCCCGGAAAAAAGAAGAACTGCTATGATCAAAAAGATGAGAAAAAGATTGTATAAGCCTTCGATATGAAATGGGTCTTTCTGTAAAGGGATATTCTGTTTTCTTTCATTTAAATGAAAGCGTCTGTCCAACAGATAGTATATCAAAAGTAGAGGTAGACAAAGAAAAAGCATAGGGAAAAGAAGCTTCAAAGTCCAAAAAAAGGGGACACCTTTTAGATAGCCGAGGAATAGCGGTGGGTCGCCAAGGGGAGTTAAAGAGCCCCCGATGTTCGAAACAAGGAAGATATAAAAAACTACCATAAAATCCCTTTTCTCTCTCCAAGCGTTTGCCCTAAGAAAAGGACCAATAAGCACCATCGAAGCACCGGTTGTCCCCATCAGACTTGCTAAAGGCGTGCCAAAGGCTAAGTAAAGGGTGTTTGTTAATGGGGTCCCTGAAAGGAAGTTACTCACATAGATTCCGCAAGAAACAACATAAAGAGCAGAAAGCAGGATGATGAAAGGGAGATACTCCTCGAGCAGCACATGAACGACAAGATAAACACCCTCTAATCGCAGGTAGTAAAGTATCACTAAAACCCCAAAAGTTGCCCAAAAAAGAGTTATCTTCCCAAAATGATGATGCCAAATCCTTGGACAAAGGAGGGGGAAAATAGCGATCGAGGCTAACATCCCTAAGAAAGGGATGATAGTATAGATTGGCAAGAGTTCGCCAAAGGAGTTTGCCATTTAAAATAAATCTTTTAATTTGGCGAATACTTTAGATGGTTTACAAAGCTCAGCTTTAATGATAGAAAAAAGGCGCTCTTTTGCCCTCTCAAGGTCATCGTTTATAACCACATAGTCATAAAAGCCAGCAAAGGATAGCTCAAACCTTGCCCGCTCAAGCCTTTCCTTTATCTTTTCTTCACTTTCTGTCCCACGGGAGATGAGCCTCTTTTTAAGGGTTTCAAAATCAGGTGGGGCGATGAAAATAGTGACAGCCTTTTCTCCAAAGTAAGATTTTAGCTTCCCTGCCCCTATAACCTCTACATCAAACACAAGGTGCTTGCCTAAGGTTTTAGCCTTAGTAATCTCTCCCTTTGAAGTCCCATAATAATAAGAATGAACTTTTACCCATTCTAAAAAATCTCCTCGTTCTATCATCTCAAGAAAGGTCTTCTCCTCCACAAAATAATAGTCTTCTCCGTCCTTCTCGTTATTCCTTGGGGGTCTGGTGGTGTGAGAAACTGAAAAATAAAATTCTTCCTTGGGTAAAAAAGAAAGAAGGGTGCTTTTCCCGACCCCAGATGGTCCGGAAACGATTATGGTCAAAAGATGGCTACTCATTCTCCTCGTCTTTAAGCTTTGTTATATCGCTTAAGAACCTTTGGGCAATCGTCTCAGTTTGAATAGCGGTAAGGATAACATGATTGCTATCGGTGATGATGATGGAGCGGGTCTTACGCCCCTGGGTAGCGTCGATCAACCGATGCCCTTCCTTTGCTTCCTCCTTTAGCCTTTTCATGGGAGCTGAATTGGGGTTTACGATAGCAATAATCCTGTCCGCCACAACGAAGTTACCAAAGCCAATGTTAACAAGCTTACCCGTCCTTTCCATCCTTTCCTCCTGCAAATTTTTGTAAATTTTTTAATAATTGTAACAAAGTTTAAGCTTTTTGTCAAAGGTTATCTTTTTTTAATCCTTTTTTACGCTTACCTAAAATTTTTAAACCAAAATCCTTAACAAAAAGAAAAGGACCAAGGAGGATGTAAATTAGCACTAAAACAAAAAGTATAACCGGCGGTTTGCTTGCCGTTAGGATGAAAAGAAAAAGAAATAAAACAAGAAAGTAAAAGGTGCTCAACCCCTTCAGACGAAAATCTTTAAGGCTTGGATATCGAAGGGGGGAAACCATAAGAAAGGACACTATGCAGACCAGTAAAAGAAGGGGATAGCTACATTCTTCTGGCTCAATCCCAAGAAATAATAGAAGAAGAACGGTTGAGGCGATAAGAGCCCCTCCAGCAGGGGAAGGAAGCCCCTCAAAATGAGATAAAGAGGATGTTTTTACATTAAACCTCGCAAGCCTAAGAGCTGTGCAGGCTGCATAGAGAAAAGAAACAAAGAATCCTTCTCTTCCAAAGGCTGAAAGAGAAAATTGGTAGATGAAAAAGGCTGGAGATACTCCGAAGGACACCATATCGGCTAAGGAATCAAGTTCTTTGCCAAATTTAGTAACTTGTCCGCTCAAGCGGGCAAGCCTTCCGTCTAAAATATCGAAAAAAATGGCAAGGAAGATGGCAATAGCTCCAGCTTGAAATTCACCTTCATAGGCTGAATAGAGGGCATAGTACCCACAGAAAAGGTTTAAAAGGGTAAAGATGCTCGGAAGATACTTCATCTTCTCTGCGGAAGTCGAGCGATCGGCGTTTCCCCGGCCAAGACCTTATGCCCCTCTTTAACCAGGATTTCCGCATTGACAGCAGGAAAGAAAACTTCAACCCTTGAGCTAAACTTGATCAAGCCTATGATGTCACCGGCTACAAGCTCATCTCCTGGCAAAACAAAGCTTTTAATCCTTCTTGCAACAAGCCCTGCCACTTGCACAACCCAAACGGGCACTCCATCGTCTCTTTCGATCAGATAGACCTGCTTTTCGTTCCTTTGAAAGGCAGAATCTGAAAAAACTGGCTTTTTTTCTCCTTTAAGATAGATAGTGTTTATAACCCGACCTTGGACCGGACTACGGTTTACATGAACATCCCATAGCCTCATAAAAATTCCCACTCGATAAAGGGGTTCATCCCACCATTCAGGCCTTTTCTCCACATCAACCTTCACAACCTTTCCGTCAGCTGGAGAGAGTAGATAATCCGGGTTTAGGATACCCTGCCTATCAGGATTGCGAAAGAAAAAGGCGTTAAGCATTGATAAGGAAAGACAAGCGAGTCCTAAACGCTTCTTACCAGCTCCGAAGAGGAGCCCACCTAGTAGGGCTGGGGCAAAAACATAAGGATAGCCTTCTTTGTGGATCATGACTTTTTAACCGAGGGGAATAGCTCTTCGTTGGTATGGGGTAAAAAGAGAGCCGCCATATAGTAATCCATATACTGCGGATGCCCGGAGAGCTCAACATGGGTCATCATCTGAGCAATCCTATTCAACTCAAGTAGCTTTTCTTTAGAAAGCAGGGCTTTCTTTGCCCCTTGGAGGCTTGTATTACCAAGGAAGAAAAACCTATCACGAGGAAGGTCTGGCAAAAGACCGATGGTTATGGCATCCTCAAGGTCGATGTAGCTACCAAAGGTCCCGGCTAAGAACACTCTTTTCAGGTCAAATATGCTTAGCCCAGCTGATTCCAGCAAGATCTGATAGCCGGCAAACATCGCCCCCTTGGCCCGCATGAGATTATCAATATCTGCTTCGGTAAAGACTATATCATGCTCAAGGGCTGATTCTTCTTTAAACACAAGCACATACTCGTAGCCCTCATCTCCCTTCCTTAGGCGAGGATGGGCAATGTCTCTACGGAATTTCCCAGACCGGTCGATCAAGCCTACCTTGAAAAGCTGAGCTAAAAGGGAGATTATCCCTGAACCGCAGATCCCCTTTGGTCTTTGCTTACCAATGGTTAGGATCATCGGCTCAAAGGTCTCAGGGTCGATGTGGACCCCCTCTATAGCCCCTGATGTTGCCCGCATTCCATGCTTTATTCCCCCACCTTCAAAGGCAGGACCTGCTGAGCAGGCAGCACACATCAAAAAGTCCCTGTTTCCGACGACAATCTCTCCATTAGTCCCAAGGTCAATAAAAAGGGTTAGATCCTCCTCAGCGGCGATAAGACTTGCTAAGACCCCGGCGGTAATATCTCCTCCAACATAGCTTGCCACTGAAGGTGAAAATTGAAAGACCGCTGAATAGGGGCTAAAGCCAATTTCTTTGGCTAAAAGCGGTGGATAGAATTGAGCTACGGGCACATAAGGATGTTCCCTTAAATACCGAGGCTCAAGCTCTAAAAATAGATGGGTCATAACCGTGTTTCCAGCAAGGGAAAAAAGCTTAACTTCTGATAAGGACCTCCCTGCCTGCTTTAAAAGCTCTTCAGTAAGCACATGGATCTTTTCCTTAACCCGTTCAGAAAGAAGTTTTAGTCCATCCTTTTTCTTGCAAAACTCAATTCGGCTTATCACATCTTCGCCAAAACTTATCTGAGGGTTATAATCAGACGTTTGAGCTAAAACCTCGCCGGTTGAAAGGTCTACAAGCTCAAGCTGCAAAGTTGTTGTCCCAAGGTCTATGGCTACACCAAGGGGACTAATTTCAGGTTTATCTAAATCAAAAAGAAGTTTATATCCTGTAAAAGGGTCTTCATACCAAAAAAAGGTAGCCCGAAAGGCTTGAGCCCTAAGAACATGGGGGAGCTTCCTTAAGAATTCAAGCTCAACCTTAAAATTATCACCTACAAAAGGCTTTAGAGCAAGAAGGACGCGAGATAGGTCTGGCATGTTGTCTTCAAGGGATGGTGGTTTTAGAGAAAGAGATGCCCAGTTGAGAGGAGAATATAAAGGAAAGCTTTCTTTCCTTTCTATGGCTTTAGCAAGGACCCTATCCTTCCTTAAAAGGGCTTTCCGGTCGTATTTACTCTCAACGGGGATGCGAATTACAACATCAGTCAAAGGAACAGTTGTGCAAGCCTTATAATATATCCCATCAACCTTTTCGCCCTGAACCTCTCCCTTCTCAAGGATAACCTTACATTTCCCGCAGGCACCTAAACCGCCGCAGCTTGCGTTGATGTGGATACCAAGCCTCATGGCAAGCTCAAGGATGGTCTCGTAGGGATAGGCATCAGCGGTAACTTGATAGGGCTCAAAGGTGACCTTTGGCATGGCTATTTCCCTAAGTTCCCTCTTCCCATGAAGAAAGGTATCTTACCTGTTCTGGGGTTAGCTCATCGATCTTTATCCCCATGGATGACAGTTTTAGTCTTGCAACCATTCTATCTATCTCGGGGGGCACTGGATAGACCTCCCTTTTTAGCTTTCCTCTATTCTTTATTAGGTATTCAACGGAGAGAGCTTGGTTGGCAAAGCTCATGTCCATGACTGCGGAGGGATGCCCTTCGGCACAGGCAAGGTTGACAAGTCTACCCTGCGCAAGAAGATAGACCTTTCTTCCGTCCTGTAAGGTATACTCCTCGACCTCAGGCCTTATGGTTCTTACGCTTTTTGCCAACTCTCTTAAGGCTGGGATATCTATCTCCACATCAAAATGCCCAGAGTTAGCAACGATAGCGCCGTCTTTCATCTTAAGAAAATGTTCGCGCCTAATGACTGATTTGTTTCCAGTTACAGTGACAAAAAAATCGCCAAGCTTAGCAGCCTCATCCATCGGCATAACTAAATAACCATCCATCACTGCCTCAAGGGCTTTAAGAGGGTCAACCTCAGTAACAATTACCCTTGCCCCCATACCTCTTGCCCTCATGGCTAACCCCTTCCCGCACCAGCCGTATCCGCAGACCACAAAGTATGAGCCGGCAAGAAGCCTATTTGTCGCCCTAAGTATTCCGTCGATCGTTGATTGCCCAGTGCCATACCGATTATCAAAAAGATGCTTCGTTAAAGCATCGTTTACGGCTATGATAGGATAAAGAAGCTTTCCCTCAGTAGCTAATGCCCTAAGCCTTATAACTCCCGTTGTAGTTTCCTCTGTCCCTCCGATGATTTCGGCTGCCTGCTCTGGTCTTTCTTTATGAAGGGTTGAAACAAGGTCTGCTCCATCATCGATGGTTATGTGGGGCTTTGCATCAAGAACCGCTTTGATATGCTTATAGTAAGTATCCCTGTCCTCCCCCCTTATGGCAAAGACTGGCACTTCAAAATGCTTAACCAAGGCAGCTGCTACCTCATCCTTAGTTGAAAGAGGGTTTGAGGCGCAAAGATAAACCTCTGCCCCTCCTTCTTTAAGGGTCCTAACAAGGTTTGCCGTCTCCGTCGTAACATGAAGACATGCTCCAATCCTCACACCTTTCAAAGGCTTTTCAGCAGCAAACCTCTCCCTAATCTGCCGTAAAACTGGCATGTCCATCTCTGCCCATTCAATAAGCCTCAGCCCTTCATCAGCCAAAGAAAGGTCTTTAACATGAAACTCCATTTTAGCCTCCTTTATTTATCAAACCCAGCAAGCTCTTTTATCTTTTCTACCATATCAAGCCTTTCCCAGGTAAATTCAAGCTCGTTCCTTCCAAAGTGACCGTAGCAGGCTGTTTTTCGGAAGATTGGTCTTCTTAGGTCTAAGTATTCGATCATGTGCTTAGGCTTAAAGTTGAATAGTTTGTTGATGATGTCCAAAATCTTCTCAACGGGTATGGTTTCAGTTCCGTAGGTGTTGACATTTATGGCTAAAGGCTCTGGTATCCCAATAGCATAGGCAACCTGCACCTCAAGCTCACGAGCAACTCCTGCGGCAACAAGGTTTTTGGCTACATACCTGGCATAATAAGAAGGGGTTCTATCAACCTTTGTTGGATCCTTACCAGAGAAGGCACCACCGCCATGATGCCCTCTTCCACCATAGGTGTCAACGATGATCTTCCTTCCCGTCATGCCACAATCAGCAAGCGGTCCTCCGATGACGAACCTTCCCGTCCCGTTGATGATAATCCGAGTATCAGGCTTTAAATGCTCTGGGGCAATCACCTTTTTTATAACCTCTTCATAAATGGCTTCGCGGAGCTCCTTTAGAGTTACCGTAGGCTCATGCTGAGCAGCAATAACTATGGTATGCACATCAACGGGTCTTCTATCTTCGTATCTAATAGTGACCTGAGTTTTACCATCTGGTCTAAGGAAGGGTAAAATACCCTTTTTTCTTACTTCAGCAAGCCTCATCGCTAATCTATGAGCATACCAGATGGGCATGGGCATGTAATCTGGCGTTTCGTCGCAGGCGTAACCAAACATCAACCCCTGGTCTCCTGCTCCAATTTCACCATCCCGTTCAATTCCCATAGCAATGTCAGGGCTCTGCCTATCTATGCTTATGAGCACAGCACAGGTCTGCCAATCAAACCCAAGGTCTGAATGGTTGTATCCTATCTCTTTGACCACGCCACGAGCCACCGTAGGATAATCTATCCTTGCTTCTGTTGTTATCTCTCCGGCGATTAAGATCATACCAGTGTTTACTAAAGTCTCGCAGGCTACTCGAGCGTATGGGTCTTTCTCTAAGATGGCATCAAGGATGGCATCAGATATCTGGTCTGCTACCTTATCTGGATGCCCCTCTGTTACAGACTCTGAAGTAAAAAGAAAGTTCTTCACCAGCATTTTACCCCTCCTTCCCAGTTTATTAGAGAAGATTAATTTAATATATTTCGAAAATTTCACAAGGAGAAACGAGACTTTTTATCAAAGGTAATAGAAGAATGTGCAAGAATTACTTAAGCGTATTATCCCGAGCGTAGCAAACCCCCTCTAAGTTTGTTCGAAGCCCAAAGAGGCGAGTATTTGGCAATTTTTTAAAGTTTTATCAATCAATTCGTCTCTACTCATTGAAAAAATCTATTGGTTTTTAGGGTAGTTAGCTGATAAATTTTAAAAAAAGAGGAGGTTTGAGCCTAATGAAAATCGTAGACGCAAGATCTTTGCCATGTCCTCAACCTGTAATCCGCACCAAAGAAGCCCTGGATGAAATAAATCAAGGAGAAACTATAACAGTCCTAATCGATAGCGAGGTTTCCTTAGAAAACATTAAAAAATTTCTTTCAGCCCAGGGGCATAAGCTTCTTGAAGTAAAGAGGAAAGGCGATGTATACGAGCTAAAAATTGAAAAAGGAACAAGCCCAGGCGTATCCTACGAAATAACCTGCCCGGTTAGCGTTGAAGAAAAGCCAAAAGAGCTATTTTTTATCATTGCTACCGATGTGATAGGTAGGGATGAGGAGTTGGGCAAGGTCCTTATGAAAGGGTTTCTTGAAACCCTGCTTGTAAGCGAGGAACTACCGCAAAGGATGTTTTTTATGAACACCGGGGTTAAGCTCACCACTGAGGTTGATTATGCGGTAGAGATCTTAAAAAAACTTGAAGAAAAAGGGGTTGAGATCTTTTCCTGTGGAACCTGTTTAAAATATTATCAGCTTGAGGATAAGCTAAAGGTAGGAAAGAGAGGAGGCACAGATTTATACCTATCAGGGATGGTTGATTTTAAAAAGGTGGTTTTTATAGGCTAACTCTTAGAAAGATGCTTGAAAGCCTTTTGCCCAATATCTCTGCGGTAGAACGCTCCCTCAAAATGGATAAGTGCGCAAGCTTGATAAGCTTTATCAATGGCTGAGCTCAAGGTCTCTCCAAGCGCTGTGACTCCAAGAACCCTACCCCCATTTGTGTAAAAAGAGCCTCCCTCTTTTTTAGTGCCCGCATGAAAAACTATGACTCCGGGTATCTCCTTTGCTTTATCAAGCCCAGTGATGAGCTTTCCTTTTTCATATGACCCTGGATAGCCTTTGCTTGCCATCACAACGCAGACCGCCCAATCTTTACTTTCTTTTAGTTCTACTTCAGCCAGTTTGCCCTCAAATGTCCACTCTATAACTTCAAGCAGGTCGTTTTCAATTCTTGGAAGGATGGCTTGAGCTTCAGGGTCACCAAGTCTGCAGTTAAACTCAAGAACGTAGGGGGTATCGTTTGCGATCATGAGCCCTGCATAGAGAAAACCAAAATAAAGATGTCCTTCCTTTTTAAGGGTCTTAAGAATAGGGGCTATGACCTTATCTGATATGGCTTCCCGTAACCTTGGTGTGATCAAGGGTGCAGGGGAGTAAGCTCCCATACCCCCTGTGTTTGGTCCCTCATCATTATCAAGAAGCCTTTTATGGTCCTGAGAGGTAGGTAAAGCCTTGAAGGTTTCTCCGTCGGTAATAACTATAAAAGAAGCCTCCTCACCGCTTAGCTTTTCTTCTATAACAATCATCTTCCCAGCATCGCCAAAGATACGCTCCTCCATAATCTTTTCGATAGCTTGATAGGCTTCATCCAAGGTATCACAAACAAAGACCCCTTTTCCAGCGCATAAACCATCAGCCTTAACCACTATTGGAGCACCCTTTTTCTCAACATAAGCCCTTGCCTTTTCCGGGTCATCAAACACAGCAAAGTTTGCGGTAGGGACGCAAGCCTTTTTCATTATCTCCTTAGCAAAGGCTTTACTCCCCTCAAGTTGAGAAGCAGTCATACTTGGTCCGAAAACTTTAATACCCTTTTCTTGTAGAAAATCAGCTACTCCTTTAACTAATGGCTCCTCTGGACCGGGGACAACAAGGTCTATGCCTTCAGCCTTACAGAATTGGGCTAACTTTTCAAAATCCTTTAAATCAATACCTTGAGGTACTTCTGCGACCTCGGTTATGCCACCGTTACCCGGAATGCAGTAAAGCTTTTCAATCCTCTTACTTTTCTTTAAAGCCCAGCAAAGGGCATGCTCTCTTCCGCCTCCTCCAAGGATAAGAACCCTCATAGATTAGCCCCTTTTCAGCTTCTTTTCGGTGAAGACAAAAACTGAGAACAAAGCACATTTCATAAGGTCTGAAGGAACAAAAGGAATAACCGTAAGGATTAAAAGCTCTTTCAAATTATTTACGAATCCTTGCTGAGAATATCCCGCTAAAAACCAAAGGGTTCCAAAGAAATAAACGAGGAGGTGTCCAAGTAGAGCTACAAAAAAGGTAGATGCAGGGTTGTTTAGTAAACCGCGTTCTTTTGCAAAGGATACAAAATAAACCATAAAGAAGAAGCCGATTAGATATCCTCCAGTTGGACCAGAAAGGATTAAAAGCCCGCCTTTTCCACCTGAAAAAAGGGGAAGCCCTATCGCGCCAAGCATTAAATAAAGAGCTACGGTCCCCAAGGCTAAAGGCAAGGGAAGATAGTAGGCTATAAAAAGTAAACCAAGAGTTTGAAGTGTTAATGGGACAGGGGTAAATGGTAGCGGAACCTTGACTTGGCTTAACAGGGCAAGAAGAATGACAAATCCAAGCGAAGTTAAAATTGACTTTGCTTTGAACACGGAAAGCTCCTTTACCATAATTGTCTTCCCCCCTTCTTTGGTAAGGGTAATTATAACATTTTATTTTTTATTTAGTCAAGCTGGCCCATGGGCTCACTTACGGTCACCTCGAGCCCCCTTTATCACCATGAACTAAAGGAGGAGCTTCTTTCTTCGTTTCAAAAATAATAAAAAATTTTCCGCTTTGACCACCGAGAATGATCAGGAAATATCACACCGCGCAAACCGAGAGGTCCCTCGGTATCGTTACCGCACAAAACGATTATACTAAATTTTACTTGGCTATAAGGAAGACAGAAAGCAATACAAATAATGCTAAGATTACTAAACAAAATGGTGTAGCTTTATATATAAGGCTAAAAATCATCAAATTAATCAAAGAAATAAAAATATACGCTATCAATGAGGTTCCTATGGCCTTTGTTTGATTAACAGGGGAGTAAAATTTCAGATATATATGTATACACCATAAACTTATAAAAAAACCAGCAAAAAGATAGTAAAATCTAAACAAAAATTCTAACATAACCTCTTTAGTTGATTTTCCTACCTTTGATAAAAATTGTAATCTCTGA
Source organism: Caldimicrobium sp. (assembly GCA_009903935.1). GTDB lineage: Bacteria > Desulfobacterota > Thermodesulfobacteria > Thermodesulfobacteriales > Thermodesulfobacteriaceae > WYEG01. The sequence continues at coordinate 38,443 of WYEG01000044.1, forward strand.
TAGAGCTCTTCGATAGTTAAAAATTTTAATGTTTTTTCAGTCACGACTAAAGTAGATGGATTGAATGGTAAAGGTCTTTCCTGCTTATCATACTTTTTGGGCACAAAATTTTCACTTCTTTTTTGAACAACAAGTTTTTCAAGAACCCAGCTTCCGTTAGAATACAACATCGTCCCTGCCCAGATTACCTCTTCTATTTCTCCTTTTTGATCTATAGTAAGGTATAAAACATCCCCAAGATACTCTGCATTAGGCTCAAGAGGTTGAGCGATTAAAAAGTAATTTTCACCCTCGAAAAACAATTTCTTTTTTAAAAAAACTAATTCCTTTTTTTTGCCCAAAACTTTTCTTTCCCATACATCAACTGCATTCTGAAAGGCTATGGGTGAAATATAGTTTAATAATATTCCAGAGAAAAAATTAATCAAGAAGAGGGATAGAAAGAGAATCTTATAGACAGTTCTCCTTGAATAGCCTAAGGAAAGCAAAGCCAAAAGCTCTTTTGTCCTAGTTAAATAAAACATGGTCAGAATGGTAGAAAAAGCTAATAAATAAGGGAATACTTGATAAAAATTAACTATACCTTTCCAAAAGAGATACTCTAAAAAGATTATGAACGGTTTTCTATATACCGAAAAAGTTGAATAACGCTCAAAAAAATCTATAACATTAAAAAAGATAAAAGTTATAGGTAGAAGAAATAAATTAATTTTTAATAGCTCTTTAAATAAAAATTTAGTTGAAACTTTCATAGATAAGTAGCACCTTTTTTCTTAATATAAACATAGGAAATCCAGATTACTAAGGATATGCTTATGAAAAAGAGAAAGAACCCAACTAAAGGATGAAATTTGCCAGTTTCAGAAAAGGAGGTGCAGAAATTATAAAATCCAAAGAATAATAAATAGAAAAGAGAACCGATAATAAACAATAGAGTTCGTTGGGGAGCGTATATGATTAGACCTAAGAAAAAGGCTTGGGTCAACAAAAAAAGAGAGGTCAGCGGGTAAAAAATTCTACCGTATAACTCAGTCATATATCTATAAATTTTTCTTTTATCTTTTTCTTTTTGAATAGTTTCTTTAAGCTCAGAAAGTGTCATTTCTCCTCTTTTAATGTAGAAATCCTCTTTTTTTAACTCTTCTGTATCAAAAGATATTTCATAATACTTAAATTCCATAACTTCTATGCTACCGCTAGCCTCTTTAAAAAAAGCACTACCTTTTTCTAACGCAAGCATCCCTTGTTTCAGCGCCAACACCCCGCTTTTCGCAAAGTATATTCCTTTTTTCTCTTGTGTATCTTCTAAAACAAGAGTATCGTATAACCTTGTGCTACCATTTTCTAAAGTCCTTTTAGCGTATAAAACTAGAGTATCCCCTATTGGAAATGGAGTCCTCTCTGGAATACTGCTTTCCACTAAACCTTTATACAAATTTACTTTCAAATCCTTTTGTAATCTTTTTGATAGAGGAACAACCACCATAGTCAAAAATAACAGAAGAAAAAAAATCTTAAAACTGAAAAGAAAAATTACTTTTAAAAAGTGTTTTAAACTATAACCTAAAGAGAAAAGTGCAAGAATTTCTCTTTCATATTTCATCCTTTGGACTACAAAAAGAATGCTTAAATAGCCTGAAAATAACAAGGAAAAAGCAGATATTTCACCAATTGATGTAAAAAAAATAATAATTATGTCAAATAACGATAGTTGAAACTGACTAAGTTCAGCAAATATTAAAGTTGCTCTAATTGTGCCAATGAACAATAGAAGCAGACAAAAAATTATAATTGTATGATATAGATATTCTTTAATTTGATAATAGTAAAAGAGCCTCATTCTTAACCGAGCCCTGCATCAAGGATTAACATGCTAAGAAAACCTATCCCGAAGCCAAGGCTTGCAAAATCTGGGTTTTCCAATTTTTGGGCTGTGGGCAATATTTCTTCTATTACAACGAAGATCATAGCTCCCGCAGCTAAGCTCATTGCATAGGGTAAAAGAAACTTTGATATATCTATAAGAAAAGCACCCAACAGAGAAAATATAGGCTCAACGATAGCTGAAACAAATCCGTAGAAAAAGCTTTGAAATTTCGAAAGACCAGCAGCTCTAAAGGCTAAAGCTAAAGCTAACCCCTCTGGTATGTTTTGAATTCCTATCGCTAAAGCAAGCTCAAGAGTAAGGGATACTCCAACGGCCAATCCCTCTGGTATGTTATGAATAGTAACCGCTAAAAATAAAAGCACGCTTTTCTTAAGTTGTATTGCTGGACCCTCCTTTTCTAAAGATGTCACGCCAGGATGCAAATGAGGTGTGATTATATCGAGCAATCTAAGGATTGCTACTCCGAGGATAAAACCAAAGCTAAGCTTCAATGCAGAAATTATCGACCCTTCTCCAAAGATTTTGATAGAAGGTAAAATCAACGAAAAGAAGCTTGCTGAGACCATTACACCTCCGGCAAAGCCAAGAGAAAGACAGAGAAACTTACGAGGATTGCCCCTTGTCAAAAAGATTAAGCTTGCACCTAAACCAGTTAAAAAAAAAGTTAGAAGTCCATAGTATAAAGCTTTTTCCATGGTGATGAGAACTCCAGGCTAAGACTGATTTGCAGAATTGGAACGCTCTAACACCACTGTGACCGGACCATCGTTTATCAACTCAACTTCCATGTGAGCCCCAAAAACACCAAGCTTTGCCCTTGTTCCTCTTTCTTCGATCAAATCTCTTAGCTTAAGAATTAAACCTTCGGCAAGCCTTGGTTCCTCTGCTAAATGAAAACTCGGTCTTGTCCCCTTCTTAAGGGTCCCGCAAACGGTAAAGTTGGAAACTATTAAAACCTCGCCAACCACATCCTTCACACTAAGGTTAAACTTACCTGCCTCATCGCTAAAGACCCGCAAGCTCACAATCTTATCCGCAAACCAGTTTATTATCCTATCATCATCACCCTTTTCAACGCAAACCAACACCAAAAGCCCTTTGTCAATGCTACTAATAGGCTTCCCTTCTACACGAACCTCAGCCCTTTTAACTCTCTGAATTACCGCCTTCAAATCCTTCTTCCCCTTTTTTACCTTTGAGCTTGGCGAGATATTCTTCCCATTCCCAAGGGGGTAAAGTCTTTTTTTTAGTATTGCATTCCTTGCAGGATGGAACGATATTTTCTCGCGATGAGGTTCCACCAAGGGCAAGGGGTATTTTATGGTCCATGGTTAGTTCTTCCCTTGGGACTTTGCGACCACAATAATAGCAAATCCCTTTTTCAAGCCTCCTCCTCCACCACCGCGTATCTTTAAGCCTTCTTGCTTTCTCCCTCTCAATTTTAATAAACTCTTCTTTGGTAAGATGCTTCATGTGCTTGCCTTTTTTCATAATAACACCGCCGTGAATCTACTAAGAAATATTTTGAGCCTCTTTTACCTTTTCTTCCATTATTTTTACCACCTCTTCAATGCTTAGGCTGCTATTGTCAATAACTATAGCTCCTTCAGGTATGCTAAGGGGAGCAACCTCTCTTTTGGAATCAAGCTCGTCTCGTCTAAGGATCATTTTTTTAGTCTCAAGGACATCAAAGCCCTTTAAATCCTTAGCCCTTCTTTTGGCCCTAACCTCTGCGTCAGCATCCAAATAGAATTTAAGGGTTGCCTTTGGGAAAACAACACTCCCCATGTCCCTACCTTCAGCAACAACCTTCCTCCCCTTAACCAAGCTTCTTAGATATTCATTTACCATTTCCCTAACCACGGGTAAGGCCGAAACTCGTGAAACCCATTCTTCTACCTCTGGCTCTCTCAGCTCATCCTTCAAAGGTTTGCCGTACAAATACAAAATTGTTCCTTCAGAATTTAGCTTAACTTCAAGATGTTTGAAAACATTTTGAAGAATTATTCTCTGCTCCTTTTCAGACAACAGTAGAAAGTCTGACACGGATACTTCTGAGGAATGTTTTAAAAGAAAATAAGTAACAAACCGATAAAAAGCTCCTGATTCTAAAAGGTCAAAACCAAGTCTTTTAGCTAATATCCTTGCGGTTGTTGTTTTCCCTGAGCCTGCTGGTCCATCAATGGTTATGATAAAAGCACCATTTTCCATGGGACGCTAATACTATTTACTTTGTTATTTTAGCTTTTACTAACTTTATAGCCGTAAAGTTCTTTGGATTTAACAACTTCATTCAGGGCTAAGTCCTCCTCTTTAAGAAAGCTAACTTTACCAGTTGCTAAATCAACGGAAACATCCTTTGTTTTACCAGTAGAAAGGATAGCCTTTTCAACCCTCCTTACGCAATGTTCACAGGTCATCCCCTGAACGATCATTTCCACTCTTTCCACAGAATACCTCCTTGTTTAAGAATAACGCCCCTATTCTAACTTTAGTCTTGTATTCTATGATACCATCCTTGCTTTTATCTTCTAAAAAATTAAGGACGGCTTTTTCTTTTTTGGCTGAAATTCTATATCCCTTGGCCATTAGCCTTGTTTTAAACCTCTCCCAAACTCTCTCAACTCTGCTTTTTCTTTCAAAGTATCCATGATAGAACTTCAAATCAGGAGCCCATCCTTTAGAAAATAGATAGTTAAAAATTAACACTATACCTGGTGAGGATGCTTTATATGGTTTTTTAAAAAATTTCTGGGATATCTCCTCCAAAAGCTCGTTTTTTCTTAGACCTGCCCAATGGACGATGACTAAATATCTTTTACTTATACTTAAAAACCTATCTATTTGCTCAAGATCACCAAGAACTGGAGTCATAGAAACAAACACTGTATCAAAGCTTCTATCAGTGTTAAACTTATACCAATCTTCACATATTACTTCTACATTTTTTAAACTAAGTTTTTCAAGCTTCTTCTTTAATTGTTCAAGCATCCCTTGAGATATGTCTATAGCTAATACTTCTTTAACCCTTTTAGCAAACTCAACTGTATAACTACCAGTACCACAGCACACATCTATTACTGAAAAATTAGATTCTATTGCCCCTCTTTTTTCTATTTCAGATAAGACATCTGCTTTTAATCTTTTGTAGAACTCACTTTCTTCAAGGTCATCGTAATCCTTTGACATGGTATCCCATACCGTAGGTGATAAAAATGGCTTATGCTTTTTACTTTCTGATTTAGAAAGATTTAACCAGAATTTTGGCTTAAAGATCTCTTCAATCTTCCTTTTTGTCACTTAGCAGTTCCTTTTTATAGATACTGTCAAGTATGCCGTTTACAAAGGCAGGAGAATCGTCCGTGCCGTAAAGCTTTGCTAATTCTACAGCCTCATTAATACTAACGACCTCTGGTATATCCGGACGAAAAAACATCTCAAATATTGCAATACGAAGAATATTTTTATCAGTGGTATTAAGCCTATCAAAAGACCAATTTCTTGTATATTCTTTTATCTTTTCGTCGATGAAATTCCTATTCTTTTCAATGCCTAATACCAAGTCAGAGGCGAAATTAAAAGCTTCTTCTAAGTCCTTTACATCCTCAAAGGAAGAAGCCTCTTCCTCATCGGAAGAGGCATCAATGAAATGCTTCCTATACTGTGCTAATGCTTCCTTAGCAGGTAGATTACTCATTTCTATTTGGTATAAAACTTGTAAAGCTATTTCTCTACCCTTTCTTCTTGTCATAAGCTAATAAACTTAAAACATCTTTTCTGCTATATAAACTGTCAAATCTCCCATAAGATGAGTATATGAAGCCAATTCATTATCATACCATCCATAAACCACAACTTGAGTAATCGGAACCTCTATGTGAGAACAAAGTATATCTTTTATCTTTTCTTCAGAAAGTCCGCGACAAGCTTTAAATAAATCAACCTTAGCCAAAGCTGTCCTGGTGTGAGTTTCTCTTCCTTCGATGATGGCGGCTGCCTTTGGATACCCTATGATATCCGTCGACACGTTTTGCTCCATCGAGAATATTAGATATCCTTTGTATTTAGTTTCAGCTGCCTCCTTATAAATATTATTGATCAAATCTTTGGTAATATGATTTTCTAAACTTTCATCCTGAATGTTTACCGTTAAAATTATCAAACTTCCAGTGGTTAAAGGTACTCTTACGCTCTCTGCTATGAAACCGACCTTCTGCATCTCAGGGATGACCAAACCTAAAGCCTCAGCCGCTCCGGTAGAGGTAAGGATGATGTTGTTAAAAACACTTCTTGCCCTTCTTAGGTCCTTTTCTCCTTCCTTTGGGACCCTATCAAGGATAGACTGAGAAGATGTTGTAGCATGCACGGTGACCATGGAAGCAGAGAGTATCCTTTCGGGACCAAAATAATCTAAAAGAGGTTTCATCATGTAGGCTAAGCATGTTGTGGTGCAAGATGCGGATGATATTAGGTGATGCTTTTGAGGATTATACATCTCTTCGTTTATTCCGTATACCATTGTGATTGCATCCTCAGGGATCCCTTTTTCTTTATCTTTGACCTTAAAAGGAGCTGAAATGATAACCTTTTCTGCCCCAGCCTGAAAATGCCCACGAGCTGCGCCTTTAGGGTCATCAGGGGAGGCGTTTGGGTCTCTAAATTTACCCGTGCAGTCTACTACAAGCTTTACCCCCTCCTCTCTCCATTCTATATCCTTAGGATTTCTGTTTTTCATCAAAAACTTCACCTTAACCCCATCGATCACCATCGTGCCTTCTTTCTCGTTGAGTTCTTCAATAACCCGATTGGCTTTATGCCCATACAACCACACAGGTAGCCAGCCGTAGGTGCTATCCTTTTCGATGTACTCCGCAAGGTCTTGGAAGGAGGTTCCTACCGTTCTACCAAGGTTTACCACAATTTCTTTAAAATGCTTACGAGCTACATGGTGCCAAAGGGTTAACTTACCTATCCTACCGAGCCCGTTTATACCAAGCTTCATAGGCACCTCCCTATGTGTGAATTCTTTTAAACAACTTTGCTTGCAATTTTACCATAATACACATCCCCTGTCATTCCATTAAGGGTTATCCAATCGTAAAGCTTAATTTCAAAGTCTTTAATCTTGGCGAGCTTTTTTTCGTCATCTATTCGAAGTTCTTCGCAACCAACTACGCAAACTTTACCCAGCCTGTTCGCAACTATAGCCGCATGAGAAGTTTGACCGCCACGGGCGGTTAGCAATCCATCTACTAAGGAAATTTCTCTTATGTTATCTGGAACGGTGTCGTATCTTAATAAAATTAACGGGTCTTGGGTAGGCTTTAGATTTTCTATATCTTCTAAAGAAAACACAACTCTACCGGAGAGAATAGTTCCCGAAACCCCAATCCCCTTCCCTATAAGAGGAAGGTTTTTGAGAAAAGAGATTTTAAAATAAGGTATATATTTTTCTTCCCTTAAATGAATATCCCTAACCTGAAGTATATAAAGGTCCTCCCTTTTCGGGCCCTCAAAGGTAAACTCTATCTCTTGGTGATCCCATCCTTTTTCATAAACCAAGTAATAGGCAAGGTCAAGAAGAGCATTGTAAATTTCTGGGAAAGCCTCTTCTAAAGCTTCTCCCTCTCTTCCTTCAATCTTTTTTTGCTCAATCGATATCGGATAGGCATTAACAAGACCGGAGACAATATCCTCTCCTTGGTTATACGGAGTGTAATCGCCCCAAAGGGCAACCCGAGGGAACTTCCCGTAAGGCGAGGTGGTAAAAACAACGCCCGTTCCAGAATCAGGCTTTAGGTTTCCAAAAATCATTTCCTGGACCAGGATTGCTGTCCCCCATTCCTCGGCTATGCCCATAATCTCTCTGTAAAAGGTAGCCTTTTGAAAATACCAGGAATTGAATATCAGTTCAATGCACTTGAAAAGTTGCTCCCAAGGGTCATCAATTACGGGAACACCATATTCCTCAATCTTTTTGCGGTAAAGAAAGGCTAACTCCTTCATCTGCTCCCCAGAAAATTCCCGTTTCTTTTTCACATTATATCGTCTCTTATGGTCTCGCATCAAAGCATTGAAAACATCTCGAGGTATACCATTTGCCATTGCCCAGCTTTGAAGAAATCTTCTATATGTATCCCAGGCAAACCATTCATTTCCACTAATTTTAGCTAAGCTTTCCACTATAGTAGGATTGATTCCAACATTTAAAATTGAAGACATCATACCGGGCATGGAAATTACAGCGCCACTTCTAACGCTTAAAAGCAAAGGATTATCCAAACTATTAAACTGTTTCCCTGTAGAACTTTCAATGTATTGAACCCCAGCTTTAATCAAATCTTCATATAGAGCCCATATTTGCTTATACTTTTTTAATAATGGATAAATTCTAAATAATTCTGTTGTCAACACAAATCCGTATGGAATTTTTACCTTAACATTTTCTTCAGTGGATAACAATAATAAATTATACGCTTTGTTGCCAAGATAAATAGTATCTGTTGCTTCATTGTCAGGTTTATGTAAATAACTTATAGATTTATCGTAATCATAGGTTAATAGCATATTTAACTCATCTTTGGTATACATATTTTTTAGCTGGATTAAAGAATTGTAAACCTTTTTAAGAAAATTATCAAGATGTTTTATAACAAAAGATTCTGAAATAATATCTCTTAAAAGTATTTCTAATAAGGTATGAAACGCTTCTTCCGTTTTTTTACCAGTCAAAACTTTTTTGTATTTTTCAAGCAAATTTTTCTTATCTAAAACCTCATAAATTAAAGCAAAGTTATTGAAATAAGGGTTTATATAATAAGATTTTATGATATGTTGGACCCCTTCAAGTAAACCTTTAAAAATATCAACATATTGATTAAAGGTTAGAGGATAACTTAACAAAGAATTCTCTAAAATATGTAAATAATGGTTAAAACGTTGTGAGCTGATTCCATCTACTTCAAGAGCAGTTTTAAATAACTTCATAATGTTTAAAATCTTTTTCATAGTTGATTCTGAAAAAATTTGGAACTTAAATTCCTCAGTTAATTTTGCAAACAAAGAGTTTAATATCCATTCTAATCTAAAACTTAATCCTAAAGCATCAAACTTAGGTTCTGAATAGCGTCCAAATATGGAAGGAATATCAGCAGCTATGTGTCTTTTTTTGATGATCTCCTCTTTTTTTTGAAACTTTTCAGATGAAAGGATATAATGTTCTTTTAAATGTAATAACCAAGTTAATATAATGTCAATCTGCTCATAAAGTTTTTTTTCATTTAAAACTCTAGGTAATTCTTCTACGAATTTGAAACCAAGAACAGAATATTCTCGAATTAATTCTTCAAGGTCTGAAAGCGAAAAATAATACTTTTGTCTTATTAAGTTATATAGTCTCAAAAAATTAAGAAATACATTTTTAAGGTTATTATCCGCGTTTATTGATGATATATATCGCTCTATTTGTTCAACCTTAAATTCAAAAAGTTTTTCAATTTCGTATATTCCAATTACCTTAAAAATGGAAAAAAGGATGTTTTGCATTTCTAAATGATATTTAAATTCTTCACTAATAATTTTATTTAACAAAACATCTGGTACATATTTAGCTATATGACTAGGATTTAATGTAAACCAAAAGCGCATTATATTTTCCATAAAATTAACTACTAAACTTGAGCTTTCAACATGAATAAACTTCCTCAAAAAATGAAATAGAGTATTTTTTCTCCCGTATATTTCATCAAGATAAGTGGAAAGGTCGCGGATGAGACCTTCTGCACCTATCTCATGAAAAAAAACAGGAATATTTCTACAAAATTGTTTTACCTGATTGTATGTATGCTTTATATCTGAATTTAATAAATTACTTATTTCTCTTTGGAAAAGGTCAGTATCGTTTATTGACACTCCATAAAGTTTTATATATATAATCAAACCTATAAGTAAGCTACTACACCATTCAGGATTTTGTCTATAAATTTCTAACCAAACTTTAATATTTTGAACATGATAAGGATTTCTTTTAACTCTCCAATTTAAATCAATCCCAGTTATTGCCGGAGGTGTAAAACCGTATTTTAAAACCTCTTGAATAAAAACTTCAGTTAAATATACAGCTCTTTTCCTTAAAATAGCAGTTCCTATGCTTTTAATACATTCAAAAACTGTCCAAGGATAAAGATTAGACTTCTGTTTTAAAAATACAAAAAATTTAACGATAAACTCTTCAATGTGTTCGTGAGGTTTTGCCTCAATCATTGAGACTAATATTTTATTAACATCACGAAGAAGCTCTTCATGTAATAAACCTAAATCTGAAATTTCTAATAAAGAAAGCAGAATGGATACCCTCTCTTCTTCACCCAGTGATGTTTCTTTATAACTGATAATTTTAAATATTACTTCCTTTAATATTCTTAATAACTCTAGGTGGTCTGGCAAAGATAATAATTCCTTTAAAGTCAGTAAAGTCAGATCCGTTTTTTCTATTAAATTGAAATTCTCAATTATTTCTTGATTTGATGGTAATTTGTCTTTAATTTGTCTATACAAACTGTAAACATTCGAAAAATATCGAATTAATAATTGCCTCGATAAAAATTCTAAATCTTCATCAACTATTTTTTCATTAATTAACCCTAATATCTTCTTTAACGAAATCGCTATTTCAAAAAAAGTTTTAAATTGATTTTCATTTAGACCTAAGAATCTTTCAATCAAATTGTTAAATAAAAACTTTAATTTTATAATGTCTGTCACATTTTCTATTGTTTTTTTCAAAAGAGAGAGAATAATTTCACTAACTTTAGTATTGACATCTTTTTCTTCTCCATAAAATCCAAATAAAAGGTCAAAAAGCAATTGCAAAAATTGATCAAAAAATTCATTCTTGTAAATATAACCTACATTGTTAAGCAAAAAGAGCCTAAGCTCTTCAAGAACTAAGTGAGTATTTCTGTAAGGATGAAATACCTCTTTTAGTAGATTTTCAAACTGATTCTTTAAGGCTGGAAAGGATTGAAAAGCATGAATAAGAGGCTCATATTTTTTATCAAATTCAACCTTTTCAATGTAAGTTTCTGCTAAATTTGCTAAATAAGCCTGAGAAACAAACTGTTCCTGCGTCTGCATTAACTTTCAAACTTAGAAATATAATTAATTAAATCTAATAATCTTACTGAATAACCCCATTCATTATCATACCAAGCTATTACTTTAATCATCTTCTTATCGACAACCTTGGTTAACAATCCGTCAACGATCGCGCTATGAGGGTCTCCTACAAGGTCCATTGATACTAACGGCTCCTCTATGTAGGCAAGGTAACGATTTTGGTTCTCTTTAAAAATTTTATTCACTTCCTCTACAGAGGTTTCTTCTTTAACCTGTAAGACTAAATCTATCAAAGAAACATCGGGAGTTGGGACCCTTATCGACATTCCCTCAATTTTTTCAGCAAGGTGGGGTAAAACCTTCTTTAAAGCCTTAGCAACCCCTGTAGTAGTCGGGACCATGTTTAAAGCTGCGGCTCTTGCCCGCCTAAAATCGCTTTTATGAACCATGTCAAGAAGTCTTTGGTCGTTTGTGTAGGCGTGAACCGTGGTCATCATCCCCCTTTCGATCGTAAAATGCTGATCAAGGAGCTTTAAAACAGGAGCTAAACAATTGGTCGTGCAGGAGGCATTGGAGATGATGAAGTGCTTTTTAGGGTCGTAGACTTCTTCGTTCACCCCCATCACAATGGTTACATCTTCACCTTTAGCTGGTGCGGAAATGATCACCCTTTTAACAGTTCCCCTAAGATGAGCTTTTGCTAATTCGGCGTCCGTAAAAAAACCTGTAGATTCGATAACATAGTCTACGCCAACCTCTTCCCAGGGGATTTTAGCAGGGTCCTTTTCTTGAAATATCTTTATCTCCTTTTGATTAACTACCATGGAATCGCTCTTAATTTCCACTTGATATGGAAGCTTCCCGAAGATAGTATCATACTTAAACAAATGGGCGATCATTTCAGGGTTTGCAAGGTCGTTAATAGCTACGATTTCAAAATTGTTAAACTCAGGATATTTAAACCGTGCCCTAAGCACTGCTCTACCAATCCTTCCAAAACCGTTAATCCCTACTCTTAACATGGCTTCCCTCCTCTAATATTTTACACATAATAAAAGCAGGTTTGCCGGGTGAATAATAGTCCGGCCTTTCTCCTACTTTTTTAAATTCAAACTTTTCATACAATCTTTGAGCCTTTATATTATCAACGGAAACCTCAAGAAAAACCTTCTTAATCCCGCTTCTTCTTAACACATCAAGTGCGGCCATCAGTAAGCCTTCCCCTATTCCCTTACCTTGATTTTCCTTTTTTACTCCTAACCGTAAGACCTCAGCCTCATCAAGAATAACTTTGATTATAATATATCCAATAACTTCTAAAAAGTCATCCTTGACAACTATGACCAAATTTTCTGGGCGCTCTAGCTCGCTTCTTATGAGTTCTAAGCTCCAGGCTTTGTCTTTAAAAAGGGAAGCTTCTATTTCAGCAATCCTTGCAATATCCTCTTCTTTAAGCTTAGTCTTCACGGGCAATGTCTCGTAGGGTTAAACCTATTTCTAAATCTTCGAACTCCTCTTTTAAACGTTGATAAAGTAGTTGAGAGATGGCTGGAGACCTATGTCTCCCGCCAGTGCATCCTATACCTATAGCCAAGTATCGTCTCCCCTCGGTTAGATGAAAACTTATAACCATCCTCAAAAATTCTTCCATACCCTTCAAATACTTTTCTGTTCTCGTGTCAGATAAAAGGTAACGAATTATTCTCTCGTCTGTCCCGGGTAAAGGTTTTAAATCAGGAACGAAATAAGGATTGGGTAGAGCTCGGACATCAAAGATATAGTTTGCCTCAAAAGGAAGCCCATACTTAAAACCAAAGGAAATGATGTGCAGAAAAGGCTTGTGTAAGTTTTTACCTCGTCCAAAAATCCTTTGAATTTCCGACCTGAGTTGATGATAGGTAAAGTTGCTTGTTTCAATGATGTAAGTTGCATAATCTTTAAGAAAGGATAAAAGCTCCTTTTCTTTCATTACCGCTAATTCGATATTTCCCATTTCTCGTAAAAGAGGATGGGGTCTTCGTGTCTGGTTATACCTGGTGATGAGAACCTCGGTCTTTGCGGTTAAATATAAGAGCTCAAAGGTTGGATACTCCCTTCGAAGGTCTTTATACACCTTAGGGAACTCCTCCAAAAAGTAAGGGTCCCTAAGGTCAACAACCATGGCTAATTTGTCCGTAAGTTTTGATTCGCTAACCTCCTTCAAGTAGGATTTTAAAAGCCTTATGGGAAAGTTATCGATAGCAAGAAAATCTAAATCCTCAAAGGTGCGAAGGGCGGTGCTTTTGCCCGCCCCAGATTCTCCAGTGATGATGACTAAGTAGGGTTGCATGCTAAGAGAGAACAGGAACTAACATGATTTCTTTATCACCAGCCCTGTAGAGGCAACATACTTTATCATAGTCGGTATTGTAAAAGAGAAAAACCGTATCCTTGCCTTTGCGAAAGATCTCAAAGGCTTCTTCCGTTGAAAGTGGAGAAACTTCTACCTCTTGCACAGTATAGCCTGGTGAAGCAACAGGTCTTGCTTCAGTTCCTCCCCTTGGCGGTCTAATCTCCTTTTTCTTTTCTTTTAATTTCTTTACCTGCTTTTCTAAGGACTCATAGGCAAAATCAATGGATGAATATATATCATCTGTCTCCTCTTTTACGACTATCCTTTCCCCATCACCCGTTAAAATCACCTCGCAGATTTCACGAAACTTCTCTCTTTTAAAGATAACTTGAGCATGCACTGGTCCATAAAAATACTTCTCAAGCTTGCTAAACTTCTTTTCTGCGTATTCAGCTATGGCTGGTGATGAATCCATACCTTTAAAGGTAAAATGAAATTCCATAGCACCTCCTCCTTTCAAATAAGTTTATTTTTTCTTACGCTCTCTTATGGATGGGATGTTTAGCATTTCTCTATACTTTGTGACAGTTCTCCTAGCGATCTTTACTCCAAGCCTTTTCTGAAGCTCTTTAGCAAGCTCGGCATCGCTTAAAGGTTTAGACTTATCTTCCTTTTCTATCAGCTCTTTTAGATAGTTCATGATTGCTTTAGAGGAAACACCCTCACCAGAAGATTTTACATAGCCCCAGGATAGAAAATACTTAAGGGGTAAAATCCCTAATGGGGTATCAACATACTTCTGCGAAACAACCCTGCTTACAGTTGATTCATGAAGGTTTGTCTCCTCGGCAAGCATCCTTAAGGTTAAGGGTTTTAAATACTTTGGACCCTTCTCAAAGAACTCCTTCTGGTGGTCTAAGATAGCTTTGCCTATGCGATAAAGGGTTGTGTATCTGTAGTCTAAAGCTTTAAGCAGAGTCTCTGCCATCCGCATCTTTTCCCGAAGATACTCTTGGGTTTGCTTCGGCACACCCTTTAGCCTTCTTTTTAACAATTGAGTATAATAGCTGTTAAGCCTTAGCTCAAACTGGTTTTCTTTAAGCACCTCAACCTTCCACTCGCCATCCTCTTCATAAAACCTAAGGTCCGGAACGACTGAAAGGTGGTTTACGGAACGAAAGTTGCGAGCCGGGTAGGGCTCAAGGCTCTTAATAACCGACAAAGCCTCTTCAACCTCTTCCGGCGAACTTTTTAAATGCTGAGAAAGTGCTTCAACGCCTTTAGGGATTTCTTCTAAATATTCTTTTACTATTCTGTAAGGAAGGCTATCCTCCTTGAAGCCCAAAGATTCAAGTTGAGCTAAAAGGCATTCCCTTAAATTAAGGGAGGCAACGCCTACTGGGTCAAGAAATTTTATTATATTTCTAACCTTTTCTATCCTTTCCACGGGTAGACCAGTATCTTTTGAAATATCTTCTGGCGAGACCATCAGATAGCCCCGGTCATCAAGGTTGCCAATGATGTATTGAGCGATCCTTTTATCAAGCTCCGAAACATCCTTTAAGTTTAACTGCCATAAAAGATAATCAGCTAAGGATTCTTCAGCTTTAACTGTCCTTTCAAGAAGGTTTACCTCTTCCTCTGGCTCCTCCTCTCCAAAGTGGTACCTGGTATAACCGTAGTCCCAATCGACCTCTTCATTAAGATGCACTTCATCGCTGCTTCTTGTTTGTTTTCTTCTGGGTTCTAAAGGGAGGTCCTTAAATTCGACCTCTAAGAAAGGATTGCTGTTTACCTCTTCAAGAAGGTATTCTTGAAGCTCTAAGGTGTTCATGGGTAGGACTTTAAGAAGAAGCTTTAGTTGAGGAGTCAAAAGAAGCTGCGGAACAAGCTTGAGCTGATTTTTAACTTCCATAGCCCTAAATCCTAAATTCCTGTCCTAAGTATTTTTCCCTGACCAAGGAATTTTCAACCAAACTTTTAGCATCACCACTTCCAATTATTTCGCCATCAGCAATAACATAAGCTCGGTCGCAGATCTGTAAAGTATCACGAACATTATGGTCAGAAATGATAAGACCAATGTTTGCTTCTTTAAGAGTTTTAAAGAGCTTCTTTAGCTGTGAGATACCTATCGGGTCTATCCCAGCAAAAGGTTCGTCAAGAAGGATAAAAAGGGGCTCAGTTAGAAGAGCACGAACAACCTCAACCCTCCTTTTTTCTCCTCCTGATAGATGGTGAACCTTCTGCTTAAGAAGCTCCTTAAGCTCAAAAAGCTCTACATAGCGTTCAAAAAGCTCTCTTTTATTAGAGCCGTTAGAGGATGAATTTCCCCCTTCTAAGCCCATACGGAGGTTTTCCTCAACGGTAAGGCTCCTAAAAACGGAAGATTCCTGAGGGAGATAGACTATACCTCTTTTGGCGCGCTCAGCAACATCAAGGTCTGTGATGTCTTCATCATTAAGATAAATTCTTCCTTCGTCAGGATACAAAAACCCTGCAATCATGTAAAAGGTGGTAGTTTTGCCCGCACCATTAGGACCAAGAAGCCCTACGATTTCACCCCTCTCGACTTCCACGCTAACCCCTTTAACCACCAATCTTTTTTTAAAACTTTTTTTTAAATTCTTAGCTAAAAGGGGCATGCTATCTCCTTATTCACTACCTCAACCTTTAAAGATCCCTCGCTTCGCTCGGGAGGACCAAAACCATGCTTTTCTCAGGTAGATATGGGGGTCATGCTATCTCCTTATTACCGCTCTAACCCTTCCACCTTTTGATAAAACCTCGCTTCGGTCTTCATTAAAATAAACTATCACAATATCACCTTCTACGAGGTGGTTCTCATACCAAACCTTCGGCTGGTCCTCTAAAATAAGCTTCTCTTCAGCCTTAAAATAAGTAGCTTTGCCTGCGCTGGCCTTCCATTTGCCTTTTTCTATACGGACCTTACCAATGGCAACCCCCCTCTGAAGTTCACGCCCTTTCTCACTTTTTGTGTAGTAAACATAGAGCTTATCAGCCCAAAGCTTTAGATCCTTTTCTTCCGCATAGACCTTTCCGGTAAAAATGGCTATCCCTTCATCCTCTAAAACCTCCATCTTATCTGCAGTAATGTTAATATCCCCAGAGATAGCAAGGGTAAAAGACAATAGAGCAAAAAAAGCAATCAACAGGGGTAACAAAGGAACTTTTTTCATCGCTCCATTTTGATTATAAATCATCCCCAAGAAGATAACAAGACTTTACATTGGCTTAGGTTAGAGTAAACTTTGATTTAAACCATGAAAAGGAAAAGCCCGTTTATCCTAAAGCTATCCTACTTCATCCTTATCCTTGGGCTCCTGTTTGTAGGCATAGAATATATCCTTAAAAATTACTACAAAACGAGCATATGCCCAACCTCTGGCTGTTTTATAGCTAGCGAGCTCCTTCTCCTTGGGAAAAACTATCTCCTAATCCTTGCCCTCCTTTTTTATACAGCTTTAATATTTCTTTTATTCTTATACCAAAAAACTGGAGGTAGTCTTTTTAAGAACCTACTTCTATATCTTTTAACCGCAGGTCTAATAGGGGATGCCTATCTGATCTTTTTTCTCTTCATAAACATTGCTGAGCCCTGTTGGTTTTGTCTAATAGTGTTTTTTATTACTCTTGCCGGAGCTATTTCCGTCTTGGTCTATCTAAGGGACGAACCCATTACCTCACCCCATTTTTTAGTAGCTTTGACTTTTGGAATGTTTAGCCTTGCCCTGGGTTTCTACATTTCATCACCATCCCCAATTATCTCAAAAGAAGGTAATGTTAAAAAAGCAAATTTGATCCTCATCTACTCCCAACACTGTCCGGCCTGTAAAGAAGTCATAGCAGAAAGCGAAAGATTGGGCCTAAAGCTTGAAAAGGTCTCGTTAAATCAAGCTTATCCCTTAGTAAAAGCTCTAAATCTTAAAAGCCTACCCTGCCTGTTAGAATTTAAAGAGGACAAAATTGAAATTTATACAGGCTTTGAAGCTGTTAAAAACAGGCTCAATTTAGAAAAAAAACAAAATCCCTGCGTTGAGAACCCCCAAGAAGGAGGTTTGTGTGCCATCCCCTGAATTATCTTGCCAAACCACCCATATTGGAAGCTTGCCCTTTGAAGATATCGACTCTGCTTTAGCCTATGCCTTTAAGTTTAACATCCCTGCTTGGCCACAGCTTCCAAGATTTAAATCTGAAGGGATGATCCTTCAGGCTTGCGAGGGGTTGCCCGGATTTATCCCAGAGCTGGAAAGAATTGACCTAACCCATCCTAATTTTGAAGAAGGCTTGTTTAAAACCCTTGAAGATTATCAAAGGGTCATTACAGATGGGGACGATGAGGTTTTAACCCATTATCTACCTTCGGTACAATCCGCTCGAGCTCTTAGACCTTTTGTGGAAAAGGCAAGGCTGTATCCAGGTTCTTGGGTTAAAGGTCAAATTACCGGTCCATTTACCCTTTCTTCAGCCTTGAAAGACCTTGAGGGGCAAAGCCTAATTTTTATCCCCGACCTTAGAGAGCTCGTTGTCAAATTTTTAACCTTAAAAGCTATTGCCCAAGCTAAGTTGCTTTCCGAAACCGGAAAAGGGGTCATCATCTTTCTTGATGAACCAGGCTTAGCCGGATTTGGTAGCTCAGGCTTTCTAACGGTCACTAAAGAAGAAGTGATCAGCATGCTAAAAGAGCTTATTCAAAATCTCAGACAGAAGGGGTTTCTTACTGGTATTCATGTTTGTGCAAACACCGACTGGGACCTTGTCTTCCAATCCGACCCAGACATAGTAAGCTTTGATAGTTTTAACTTCTTTGAAAAATTTACCATTTATACCAAAGAACTAAGCCTTTTCTTAAAAGAAAAAGGAAGATTTATCGCCTGGGGATGCGTGCCAACGGATAAAGAGAATTTAGAAAGGATAAACTTTACCGAAATAGAAAAACGCATCCTTCGCCAATTAGAAGACCTTTCAAGCTTGCTTTCTTATTCTATTAATGACCTGTTAAAACAAAGTTTATTCACTCCTGCTTGTGGAATGGGAAGCTTATCCAGTGAGAAGGTTGACAAGGTGGTTGAATATTTGCAAAAGGTGCAGAATATTATAATTAATTTAACTTAAATTAGGAGGGTAAAAGCATGGGTATTAGAGCCTACATTCTGATTAACACTCAGATAGGTAAAACTCAGAAGGTAGTTGAGGAGTTAAGAAACTTTCCTGAAATTAAGAAGCTCGATGTTATAATGGGTCCATATGATATAATAGTTGAGGTTGAGGTCCCAAGCTATGAAAATATCTCTAAACTCCTGTTAGAAAAAATTCAGAATATACCAGCCATAAATCATACGATGACCTGCCCCGTAGTAAGCTAAATGGACCCCAGCATACTCTTTGAGAAGGTTTTGGTTCTTAATAAATACTATCAAGCAGTCCACATTACTAACCTACAAAAAGCTATCTGTCATTTAGTAAAAGGAACAGCCTTAGTTATAACGGAAGATTGGACAACCCATGATTTTACCGAATGGGTTAAAATTAGTGAATTTCACGCAGAAAACGGGGCAAAACAGCGTTTTATTCGGAGCCCTTCCCTAAAAATCCTTCTTTTTGATGTGATCTACCTTCCTAAGAACGAATCCCTACCTCAAAGCGAGGTTATCTTTACCAGGCAAAACCTCTTTCTAAGGGATAGTTTTACCTGCCAATACTGTGGAAAACTTTTAAACAATCCGAAGGACCGAACGATTGACCATGTAATCCCAAAGAGCAGAGGAGGAAAAACCGTTTGGTCAAACGTGGTTCTCTGCTGTAAAAAGTGCAACCTCAAAAAAGGGAACAGAACCCCTGAGGAAGCAGGTTTAAAATTGATGAAGCAACCTAAGGCTCCAAAGTGGCAAGCTCTAATCTTGGAAGAATTTCCAAAACATAAAAGAGAAAAGTGGAAAAAATTCCTTAAATTTGCTGGTCTTTTCGAAGAAGATACTTAATTTTCAAAAAGCTTATTTACATTAAGTAAAAGGAGTAGTCTATCTGGAAGTTGATAGATGTTTTCTATGTAATCTCGGTCAAGTCCTTCTATTCTATCTGGTGTTTCTTCAAGCTTTGCTACAGGAACCTCCATAATATCGCCTATTTTTTCAACTAAAAAAGATAAAAGCTCATTATCCTTCTTGATGATAAGGTTTAGTCTGTAGTTTAGGTCGCCTTGGAGCTTTATCTTTTTTTGCAGGTCCATCACGGTTACAATATGTCCCCTTAAGTTCATGATCCCAAGAATGAATTCATCAGCCAAAGGAACAGGCGTTATCTCTAAGTCCTTGTTAATTTCAACCACCTTTTCTGCAGGGATGCCAAAAATAAAGTCACCGAGGTAAAAAGTGATCAAGGTTAAATGTTTATCTTTAAGTAAACCCTTTTTCCCCTCCACCAAAGCTAAGGCATTTTTTTTCTCATCCATACCTTTTAGCCTCCTTGGTGTAATCTTTTATAAGTTTCATAGGCTAAGTTTAAACATTCTTTAACTTCTAAAGGAAGGTCGATAGGATAGATCACTCTTAGCTTAACTATAAGGTCACCTCTTTTAAGGTCTCCCCTTTCATAATAATACAATCCACGGGACTTTAGAACAATCTCCTGACTTATTCTTAAATCAGAAGTTGCTAATCTTTCTCGACCCTCTAAGGTTGGAACCTCGATAAAGTCTGAAAGTAAAAGTTCCCACACGCTTACGGAATGTTCAAGGATCAGATCTTTACCGACCCTTTTAAAGTTTGGATGATCCTTGATAACTACTTCCACATAAACATCCTGAGGTAGATTAAACCTATCCCTTGGTAGATAAAGATAATCGCCTTCTTCTAAGCCAAGGGGAAGGTCAACAACCACTCTTAGCTCATCCCGAATTGTTCCTCTACCTAAACAGGTAGAGCAAATTACCCTCTGGACCCTACCCCTTCCACCACAGAAGGGACAGGGCACATAAACCTTATCTTTACTTCTTGAGCTTAAAGTTTCTATCAGTCCCGTGCCTAAACAATTCCCACAAACCTGACTTTTGCATCTGTCATACCCTGTTCCATCGCAGTCTGGACATTTCTTTTCTACAGGCAAAACCAAAGTCTTTTGTTTAAGCGTTAAGATTTCCTCTAAGGTAAATTCTTCGCACCGGTAAACATAGTTACCTTGAGAAGGCAACCTTTTAACTACTTCCGCTTTAAAATTCTTATCCTTTGCATGCTGTTCAGTATACCAAGCTAAAAACTTAAGAAATTCCTCCTTGTCGCCGCCTAAGTCTGGATGAAGCGCCTTTAACATTTTCCGGTAAAACCTTTTCAGTTCTTTGTTGTTTTGGCCTGGGGACAAATCTTTAAGCATGACTTATCCTTTGTTTACTTGTTTCAAGAAGCTCATTGATAGTGGTTAAGACCTTTTCTCTATCGAGCTTTACTTGATAGGCATTAGCGCCAAGTTCCATAACTTTCTTTTTTATATCTTCACCGGCAAGCGAGGTTTGCACAAGAATGGGAAGGTTGGCAAACTGCGGGGTCTTCCGGACCTCGGCAACGAGCGTAAACCCATCCATTACTGGCATCTCAATATCGGTAATCAACAGAGAATATTGCTCTGGATTTTGCATAAGCTTTTCCAAAGCAACTTTGCCGTTTTCAGCTACATCAACCTCAAACCCAGCCTGGATAAGATAATTCTTAATCAAGTTTTGGAAGAAGGGGGAATCTTCAGCAAGTAATATCCTTACAGGTTCTTCAATAATCTCTTCTTCCTTTCTTTTTACGACAAACCATTCAGGGTCAAACATCTCAATTATCTTAAAGATATCAAGGAAAAGAACTGTTCTATCGTGAATGATACGATGACCGATTATTCCCGGCTGTTGATAGATAGTTGTGTCTACTTCTAAAGTTGTTTCCAAGGTATCAACTATTCGTGAACAGATGATACCTACTGTCTTTTCCCGTTCAGTAAAGAAAAGAACGCTTATTTCTTCGCCATACTCAGGGTAGCTAATGGGTAGATAATTTTCAAGCCTTAAAATTGGGATAACCTTACCCTTGTAAAGTAGAACTTCCTTCCCACCAATTGTAGTGATCTGGTCTGAGTTTACCTTATCAAGCCTTGAAATCACCGCTAAAGGCACGGCAAAGTTGTCTTTACCAACTTCAAATATAAGGATAAATTGAGTTTCTTCGATGGTAAGGACCTTTTCTTCTGCTAAGCCCTTCTCCAACTCTTCCAAAGCAACACCGAGCATCTTCATCAGCCCCACGATATCAAGAATAAGGGCAAGCTTCCCATCACCCATTATAGTTGCCCCGCTGTAGAGGGGGATGTTCTTAAACCATCTCCCAAGGGGCTTCACTACAATTTCTTCCGAGTCATAGATCTGGTCAACAAGGAGCCCAAAGAACCTGTCACCAGCATTGAGGATAACAAGGTTTTTCTCCTGCGACTGCTGTGGACGGTTTAATACTTTAGATAGCGAGAGGACCGGGATTATTTCACCCCTAAGTCTATAAAAATCGGTGTTCCCTATCTTTAAAAGGTCCTTTTCCGGGTTTATGGCCACAAGCTCCCTTAAGCTTACCTGTGGAATGGCAAACCTCTGCCCCTGAGAGGTTACGATTAGAGCTGGAACAATGGCTAAGGTCAAAGGAATTTTTATCCGAACCGTCGTTCCTTTACCCTTCATTGTGTTTAGCTCGATCGTGCCCCCGAGCTTCTCGATGTTCGTCTTAACCACATCCATTCCCACACCGCGACCGGAAACCTGAGTCACCTTTTCCGCCGTTGAAAATCCAGGCTTAAAGATAAACGAAAGAATTTCTTTTTCGCTCATCCTTTCAGCTTCACGAGGGTCAAGCAAGCCTTTTTCTATGGCCTTACGCTTAACCTTCTCAACATCTATACCTCGCCCATCATCTTCTATCTCAATGACAACCTGTCCACCCTCATGATAAGCCCTCATCACAAGCAACCCTTCTTCGGGTTTGCCGAGGCTTACCCTCTCCTCGGGGGGTTCGATCCCATGGTCGATAGAATTACGCACAAGATGGGTTAACGGGTCCTTTATGGCTTCTATGATAGAACGGTCAAGCTCGGTCTCCGTTCCTTCAAGCTTAAGATTGACCTTTTTCCCAAGCTGTCTGCTCAAATCTCGGACAATCCTTGGAAATTTGTTGAAGACTGTGCCGATAGGTTGCATCCTTGTTTTCATGATGGCTTCTTGAAGCTCCGAGGTAACCATAGATAGGGTCTGAACGCTCCTCTGAAGGTCGGCATCATGGAACTTGCTCGCAAGCTGCACAACCCTATTCCTTGCAAGCACAAGCTCTCCGGCTAAATTCATAAGCTGGTCTAAAAGATGAACATCTACCTTAACATGGGTCTCTGTAAGCTCTTTTGTGGGTAAAACTGCAGAAGTATCTTGAGGTTTATCTTTAGGTTTTTCTTCCTTTTCTACCTCTTTAACTGGTGTAGCTACAACCTCTGGAGCTTCTTCTTTTATCTCCTCTTTGGCTTCTTCTTTTATAAATTCATGTTCAGGTTTTTCTTCTGCGGTTTTTTCTGCTTCGATTTTTTCTATCTTCGGTTCTTCAGGCTCCTTTTTCTCCTCCTTCCCCTCGATCCTCTTTTTAAGCTTCTCCGTAAAGTTTGAAAGAGAAACAATAAACTCCAAGACCCTATCGTCAATCGGTTCTTGTTTATGTTCCTCTAAGTGGGCAACGATGTATTTTATCTGATCCACTGCCTGCAAAAGCATGTCAATTATTTCTGGCTCAGGTTTAAGAAGACCATCCCTAAGTTTTGCCAAAATATCTTCAGAAAAATGGGCTATAGATTCCAGGCTTTTAAAACCAAAAAATCCTGAAGCCCCTTTTAGAGAGTGCATCGTGCGAAAGAGGCTCTTTAAGATTTCTACATTTTCAGGGTCCTTCTCTAACTCAACAAACTCCTCTTCAAGCTTACTAATCCCTTCTTTAGCTTCAACCAAAAAATCTTTGAGAATTTCCTCATCAAGGTTCATGGCTTACCCCCTTGGTTTAACCCTTTTTCTTATAAAAGATTGTTTTCCCAATCATTACCTTTTCCATGTCAGGTGGAGTATAAGGCGGAAGCTCCGTTGCCCCTAACAATAGATAGCCTAAAGGATTGAGCGCATTCCATAGAGTTCTAAAAACCTTCTCCTTCGTCTCCTTAGCAAAGTATATCAAAACATACCTACATAGTATTAGGTCAAACTTCATCCTTATTTTTTTATCCGCCTCAAGAAGGTTTACTACTTCAAATTTAACCATAGATTTTACTCTTGGGTCGACCTCCCAGTTGGCTCCATTCTGTTTGAAATACTTAACAAGATATTGCACAGGAAGCCCCCTGTTTACCTCTATTTGATTATAAACACCCTTTTTAGCCTTTTCAATAGCTGAAATGGAAATATCCGTTGCATAGATGTTAACCTTAACGCTGTTTAAATAGGCAGAAAAGTGTTCAAGGATCAACATGGCAATGCTATAAGGCTCTTGTCCCGTTGAACAGGCTGATGACCAGATGTTGAGCACCCCATCCTTTTGCCTTAGCTTAAAAAGCTCAGGCAATACATTGTTTTTTAGCGCCACAAAAGGGTGCTCATCCCTAAAAAAGTAGGTTTCGTTCGTGGTCAAGGCATCGATAAGTTGAGTAAGGAGCTGAGGAGTTAGAGAAGTCTTAAGCTTTTGGTAAAGGTCGTCTATGCTTTTATAACCCAAGGATACGGCAAGCTCGGTAAGCCTACTTTCCAATAGGTATTCTTTACCCTCCCGGTAGGAGATTCCGCTTGTCTTTTCTAAAAGGGTGGTAAAAAAGTTGAAAATCTCTGGCTTCATCTCAATAACTCCGGAAGAGTTCTTTTAATCTCTGAGGAATTTGAGGAAGAGGTAAAATTTCATCGGCTAAGCCAGCCTCAACCACCGCTCTTGGCATTCCATAAACAACGGAAGTTTCCTTATCCTGAGCAATGATCCCTCCTCCCCGGGCTTTAATCTTTTTTGCCCCTTCAAGTCCGTCCCTTCCCATTCCAGTGAGAATAAGTCCTAAGGTTGTCCCTCCGTAAACGCCGGCTAAAGATTCAAAAAGAACATCAACCGCGGGTCTACAGTTGTTTCTTGGAGGTCCTTGGTGAAGCTTGATGTGCTTTTGTCTATTATCGAGGCTAACTTCCATATGATAGTCACCTGGTGCTATATAGACTACCCCTTCCTTTATGGGTTCCCCATCCTCTGCCTCCTTTACCTTAAGCTTTGAAACCCTATCAAGCCTTTCTGCAAGCTGGGCTGTAAAAAGAGGAGGCATATGCTGAACGATAAGGATAGGGACGGGGAAATTTGAGGGCAACTCCTTCAAAATCTCAGCTAAGGTCTGGGGTCCACCGGTAGAGACCCCAATTCCTAAAACCCTGTATAAACCAGGTCTTAAAGCCCGCATTGGGGCACATACCTTCGACACAAGCGGGACATCATAGCCAACAAGGGCCTTGATCTTAGGAACCAATTCCTTCTCAATCTTCTGCACACTTTCCACAAAAGATTTAGATGAAGGCTTTGGAACAAAATCATGAGCACCAAGGGATAAAGCTTCTATAGTTGCCTTTGCTCCTTCTTGAGTCAAAGAAGAAAACATTATGATCTTTGAGTTTGGAGATTCCTTCTTCAAATATCTTAAAGCTGTTAAACCATCCATCTTAGGCATCTCGATGTCAAGGGTAATGACATCGGGTCTTAATTCCTTAGCCTTTTCTATAGCTTGCACACCATCAGAGGCTTCACCTACAATCTCTATCACTTGGTCTTTTTTCAAGATCTCAGTTATAAGCTTTCGCATTATGGCTGAATCATCAACAATAAGGACCCTAATCTTTTTATTCACTTTAAAACCCCTCAAAAAGATATCTGATCTTTGTTTCAAGCATCTCCTTGTCAAAGGGCTTCATAAGATATTCATTTGCCCCAGCCATGATGGCATCTATTACGCTTTTTTGCTGATTTTCGGTGGTAACCATCATCACCTTAATTTCTTGGTATTGAGGATTGGCTCGTAAAGTCTTAAGAAATTCATATCCGTTCATGACAGGCATGTGCCAATCTAAAAGAATTAGAGAGATGTCAGGATGCTCTTTTAGCACCTCAAGAGCTTCTTTTCCGTTTTCGGCTTCAAGCACTTCAAACCCAAGCTCTTCTAAATACTTCCTCTCAATCTGTCTAATTGCTTTAGAATCATCAACAACAAGCGCCTTCTTCATCACCAATCCCTCGGTTTGGCTAATATTTCTCTTACCTTTAGGTTAAAAAACATGTTCGAAGGCACGGCCTTAATGATTGCAACTGTGTCAGCACCCCGTGCCGTTCCAGCTACCGCAATAACATCCTCAGGTGGGATCAATCCTGCATCGCAAGCCATAAGCGTTATCTCCACACAAACCTTAAGCCCCTGCCCCAAAATCCTCAAAGTTTGAGCAATAAGAGCTTCCTCGGAATAATGGAAGTGGCTTCTTATGCTTGCTCCAACTCCGCGAAACACATGGGTCCCGGTGTAAACCTTTGCGCCAAGAGATTCAAGCTCCTTTCTTCTTTCAGGAGTTAGCTCATTCGTCCCGGGCTCTTTAAACCCATAGTTATGAGTAACGATAACCAAATTTACATTCGGGAACTCACGCAAAGCCTTAGCAAACTTTAGCCCCGTATCACCAAAGGTTGAGGCGACGACTACATGATTTATCCCCTCTTCACTTACAACCCTTTTTACTACTTCAACGCAAGCCTCAGTGTTTACCGGGCCAGCCTTTTCAAAATAAATTACCTCTCTTTTAATCATACCTAACCTCTACTCTCTAACAAATAGCCCGGTTCTAATGGTTTATGCTGAAGAAAAATATTAACGATACCCTTTCTTATTGACAAGGCTTCTTTTAACTCCTCTAAATAATCCTTAGCAAAATCAAGGCTCTCTTTGCTTGCAAAATCAATACTTATCTGAAGATTTTTTTCCTTCAAATAAAAACTCGCTTCTAAGAGACCTAAATAGGGGAAAAACATCCGTATGACAAAAAGCTTAGTTTTGCCCTCCTTTTCTTCAGGGGCTTCAAACTCAAAGTATCCCCACCCATTCCCTTCGGGGAAAACGACGGGGAGTAAAAGTTTATTCTCCGTATACACAGGTTGCTTGACTTTAATTTTGCTAAAGATAGAATCCTCTTCCTCTTTACCTTTCCTCTCCGTCTTTTTCTCTGCGTAGGTTAAAGCCTCCCTAAGAAGGCTAATCAATCTACCAGCTTCCTCTTTAGCTTTTTCCTGGATAAGTTTCATCTCAACCGAAGACCCCCCGGAAGCCTCCTTTCTTAAAACATCAACCATTAAAAGAAGGTCCGTTGACCTCTTCTGGGGGCTTATAAGCTTCAATACTATCTCTGGCTCCGTTCTTTCAACTCTTACTCTTAGGGTTTCTCCAACTTTAAAGTCCTCAGGATTAAATGTTCCGGCAATCTGCGCCTGAAACTTATCGCCCCCAAGCTCAAGATAGAGCATCTTACCCTCAATCTGAAGCACACGAACCGTTAACTCTCTTCCTGGTCGAGAAAGAAGGCTAAAAAGGTTCTCAGGTAAAAAGTAAACAGGTGAGGTAGGAGGAACCTGGATCATTCTATATTAAACCCCTTACTTTTTAAAAGAAGCTCAACCTCACCTTGACTTATCCCAAGCTTTCTGGCAATCTCCTTAGGACTAAAGCCCTTTTTGAAGAGTGCTATCGCCTCTTCTGTAGGTAGGGAGGAGCTTTGAGGACCCTGGGAAGGATTTCCCAACCTTTCCAAAGTCCTGACTAACTCTTCGGCCCTTAAGATGCTTTCCTTGACCTCATCCCAAGGTAGCTCTAAAAATCTTTTAATCTTAAGATAGAACCAAAAAATTAAACCTATAAGAACTAGGTCAAGAGTTAACAAAAGCCAGATTATTACATCCTTCCCCATCTAATTAACTCCGAAGAATTACACCTTCAATCTCAAGGCTCTGAGGGATGGCTTTTAAGTTTTTCTTTTTAAGGTATTGCTTCAATTCCTCTTCAAGGAGTTGGGGGTTCTTAAGCTTTTCCTGGCCCAAATCTTTTTTATTTATAAAAAATTCATACACAGCCTCTCTTAAAATCAACTCCGAAGCCTTGGCTCGCTTAAAATTTTCATAATCATTGTAAAAAAAGTAAACATCTACCCTTAAAAACCCCCCCTTCCCATAAGAGAAAAGCAAGTTCTTAAGCTCAATGGCATACCTTTGCGCTGAGGTAAAGTTCCCCTGCGTAGCCCCAGTTTGGTTTATCGTCTCCTTAGCTAACTTTTCAGGTCCTTTTTCTGTTGATTCTTCCTTTGTCTCTGAAACATTTTGTTCTACCCTTTTTTCGCTTGCAGGTTCTCTCGAAATTTCAACCTTTTTGGGGGTATAAAGTAATTGATAAATCAAATAAACTCCTAAAAAAATTAAAAGTAAAAGAATTGCTAAACCAGCAAAAAAAAGAAGTTTTTTCTTATTTTCTAAAAGCTTCTTTGTCTTTGGTAACTCTTCATCAGCTTGCTTTACCTTTTCTAAATCTTCGATTATACCCTCTATTCTTTCGAGGTCTTCCCCCTGCGAAATGTTCTCTTTTTTTGGTTCCCCTTCCAATCAATTAGCCTCCAAAAACCTTCTCGAGCTTTTCCTTTAAGGTTTCCGGAGTAAACGGTTTTACGATGTACTGGTTTACCTTATACTTGATAGCCTCGAGGATGTTTTCCTTTTGAGCTTCGGCGGTTACCATGACAAAGGGGATATCCTTTAAGTTCTCATCGCTTCTCACGGCCTTAAGAAGTTCAAGCCCGCTCATCTTAGGCATGTTCCAATCAGAAATTATTAGGTCAACCTTTTCTTTCTTTAAAATCTCAAGGGCGGTTGTCCCATCGTCAGCCTCCAAGATGTTTTTAAAGCCAAGCTGAGTAAGGATGTTTCTGATGATCTTTCTCATGGTGGAAAAGTCATCAACGATGAGTATTTTGATGTTTGGGTCTATGGGCATGCTTATCCCCTCCTTGACTCAATGTATTTTCTTGTTTTAGGATTGCCCTTAACTTCATTATAGCTTGATTATGTATCTGAGAAATCCTACTCTCAGTGTAGCCTAAAACCTTTGCTACTTCCTTCATCGTTAACCCTTCATGGTAATATAGGGCAAGAACAAGCCTTTCTTTCTCGGATAAATATTCTAAAGCCTTCTCAAGCCTTTCAACAAGGTCCTTTAAAATATAATCCCTTTCAACATCCTCGTTTGAAGCAACAAGATTTACCAAAACATCTTCGTCATAATCAGGGTAAAGCTGTTTTAAGTTTTCTAAGTCTACAAACTGGACACCCTTTAAGTTTTCAAGCAACTTATAATATTCATCCACAGAAAGCCCCAAGGCTTCGGCTATCTGTTCCGTTTCTGGCATTTCCCCCTTTTTGTTATAGAGCTCTCTTATAGTCTCTTCCAACTCGTTTGCCTTATCTCTTACACTTCTTGGAATTATATCAAGCTTCCTTATTTCATCAAGGATGGCACCCTTGATGCGGATCTCAGCATAGGTTCGAAACTTAACCTTCTTTGAAGGGTCATACCTTTTGTAAGCTTCGATCAAACCTATTACCCCAGCTGAGACTAAATCTTCCTTACTAAGGACTGG
>WYEG01000003.1 GCA_009903935.1 Caldimicrobium sp.
TTCGGATACTGCTCTTCAGGCAGGGCTGCTGGAAGCACCCTTCTTGCATTAAGGATTATCAAGGCGTTTTTCTTTAAGTAATGGCAATACCTTAAGGCTTCAAGCTCTTCCAGAGCAAGCATAGAATCAGCCTGACCAAGAGGAATGGTGGGAGAATAAACAACCTTTCCAAAGCGGACATGCCCGGTTACCGTCCCACCCCTTTGGGACATACCGTGGATCTCGCTTTCCCGCACATCAAAACCACTCTTGAAAGCAACATCGGCAATAATCCTTCCGGCAAGGACAATACCCTGCCCACCCGTCCCGCAGAGGAAAAGATTATAAACTTCCATTCTACAGTCCTCCTGCAAGCTTATTTAGGCTGAAGTATTATAATAACAAATTTTTATAAGAAGGTAAAGCGTAAGCCCAATTTTTAGCTGGTGCTGTATTAAAAATGCTTTTGCGCAAGCCCTCCTGCTGTCGCCCCGAGCCTCTTTTTTTCGTCACCCCGAGGCGTTAGCCGAGGGGTCCTTCCCCCTGTGAGACGCCGTCCCGAACGAAGTGAGGGATGCCTCGCTATTGCTCGGCACGACGGAGCTGGGGACTTTTTTGAACAGCCCCAAGCCTAAGCCAATTTTTTAGCTTGACTTTAATCCTGATTTTACTTAGAATAAACACAAAATCTTCTAAGAAAAAAGGGGGGTTTTAATGGAAGGCGCTGATAAGAAAAAGCTTCTTGAGAGCACTCTTTCCCAGATTGAGCGGCAATTTGGGAAAGGGAGCATCATGATCCTTGGCAAGGCGGAAAAGAAGATCGAGGTCTCGGTAATACCCACAGGGTCTTTAAGCCTTGACATTGCAACCGGAATAGGGGGTATTCCCAGGGGCAGAATAACGGAGATTTATGGTGCTGAAGCTTCAGGAAAGACTACCATCGCCCTTCATGCTGTTGCTTCAGCGCAGAAGTATGGCGGGATCGCAGCCTTCATCGATGCTGAGCATGCCCTCGATGTAAAGTATGCGGAAAAGTTAGGAGTAAAGGTGGATGAGCTTATAGTTTCTCAGCCTGATTATGGAGAACAAGCCCTTGAAATCGTAGAAAGCTTGGCAAGAAGTGGCGCGGTTGACCTGATAGTTGTGGACTCAGTTGCCGCCCTTGTCCCAAAGGCTGAGCTTGAAGGCGAGATGGATGAACAACAGGTAGCCTCCCAAGCTCGCTTGATGTCAAAGGCTATGAGAAAGCTTGCCGGTATCCTTTCTAAATCAAACACCGCCATCATCTTTATCAATCAAACACGCATGAAGGTCGGAATGATGAGCTTCGGTGGACCACCTGAGACAACCCCTGGCGGAATGGCTCTTAAATTTTACGCCACCCTTCGCCTGGATGTGAGAAGGGTTCAGCAGATAAAAGAAGGCGACGAAATCCTTGGGCATCGTGTAAAGATTAAAGTAGTCAAGAATAAGCTTGCCCCTCCCTTTAAGGAGGTAGAGGTTGACATCTACTACGGTGAGGGCATCTCCCGTGAGGCAGAGCTCATCGACCTTGGACTTGCCTTCAACCTCATCGAAAAGAGCGGGTCTTGGTTTTCCTACAAAGGAGAGCGTCTTGGTCAGGGAAGGGAAAATGTAAGAAGGTATCTTAAAGAGAGAAAAGACATTGCGGATGAGCTTGAGGCAAAGATTAGAGAGCTTGCTGGTCTTCCACCCCTCCCAACCTTAGCCTCTTCAACCTTACTTGAAACACCGGAGGTTAGCCCAAAAGCAAAAAAAGGATAAGTTGATATGGTTTTTCTCTCTCAGGCGGTGCTTCAAGGCTTAAAACAAAGGCTTTCTGGCTTAAAAATTCTTGTTTGTGGGGATGTAATCCTTGATAGGTATTTTTTCGGAAAGGTTGAGCGAATATCACCTGAAGCCCCAGTCCCCGTTTTTGAGATCGAGAAGATTAGTCATTCCCTTGGGGGCGCAGGAAATGTTGCCGCAAACCTTGCTTGTCTTGGATGCCAAGTTGAGCTCCTTGGGGTTGTAGGTGACGATGAAAAGGGAAAAATCTTCCTTGAGCTTGCTAAGAGCTTAGGTATTGGAACTTCGGGCATCATACCAGACCCCCAAAGACCAACGACGATCAAAACTCGGATCATCGCTCAGGCTCAACAGCTTCTAAGGATAGACCGAGAGGTAAGAAAACCCCTGGCTCCTGAGATTAGGGCGAAACTCCAAAAGATTTATCAGAACATCCTTGAAACCTCGGACGGGGTTATAATTTCCGATTATGCAAAGGGAATGTTTTTATCTGAAGGGTTCACTGCCTGGCTCATAGGTGAAGCGCGGGTTAAGGGGAAGCCTGTTTTTGTCGACCCAAAGTCTGAAAACTGGAAAAAGTATGAATCTGCAACAACCATCACGCCAAACCTCAAAGAATTTCGAGCTGTAGCCAAGTTTGAGGGGCTAAACCCTGACGATTTAGAAAAAACATCGCAAGAGCTTGTCAAACGCTTTAACCTTGAGTTTCTCGTCGTGACCCTTGGCAAGGACGGGGTCTTTCTCTATCAACCTGATAAGGGTAGCCAGAGGTTTCCTGCTCGAGCTCGAGAGGTTTACGATGTTTCAGGAGCAGGAG
Organism: Caldimicrobium sp.; assembly: GCA_009903935.1. Classification (GTDB taxonomy): domain Bacteria; phylum Desulfobacterota; class Thermodesulfobacteria; order Thermodesulfobacteriales; family Thermodesulfobacteriaceae; genus WYEG01. Next base: position 2,606 of record WYEG01000003.1, read on the forward strand.
ATACAGCCATAGCAAGCCTTTGCGCCTTTTTGCTTTCTGGTCTGTCCTTAGACCAAGCTGTTGAGCTTGCCAACATCTGCGCTGGCATTGTGGTGGGGAAGCTTGGCACACAACCCGTTTACTTTCATGAACTTGAAAACTACTTCAAGGAAGGAGGGGAGCATGGGCAAAATTCAAACCGTTAGGGCAAGAGAAGTGCTTGATTCCAGAGGGAACCCTACTGTTGAGGTAGAGGTGATACTTGATACTGGCTTCTTTGGGCGAGCTATCGTGCCCTCCGGAGCCTCAACGGGAAAGCATGAGGCTTTAGAACTTCGGGATAAGGACCCAAAGAGATACCTTGGCAAAGGTGTGCAGAAAGCAGTTTTTAATGTCAACGAAATCATTGCCCCTCAGCTTGAGGGATTGGACTCTACCGCCCAATCCGAGATAGACAGGCTCCTTTGCGAGCTTGACGGAACGGAAAACAAGTCAAAGCTCGGAGCAAACGCCATCCTTGGGGTCTCAATGGCTGTTGCTCGGGCAAGCGCTGAGGAGCTTGGCATGCCACTCTTTGCCTATCTCGGAGGAGTTAGAGCTAAGGTTCTTCCCGTTCCTTTCATGAATGTGCTAAACGGCGGGGTGCATGCGGACAATCCCCTTGATATCCAAGAGTTCATGATCGCACCCATCGGAGCAGATAGCTTTAAACGTGCCCTTAGGATGGGGGTTGAAACCTATCAAACCTTGAAAGCCGTCCTTAAAGAAAAGGGGCTTAACACCTCGGTTGGAGATGAAGGAGGCTTTGCCCCGCA
>WYEG01000059.1 GCA_009903935.1 Caldimicrobium sp.
CGGCAGGACAAAGTAGAGGGGACTTTTTGAATAGCCCCAGATGCCTTGAGAGAAAACCTAACCTGCTGAGCCCTTTTTGCTTTCTTTTAGGACATACCTTTTATAACATCAAAAGCTCTACTATAATTAAACCATGGTTGTCTGGGGAATAAATCCGGTCTTAGAAGCCTTGGAAGAAAATCCTGAAGGCATAGAAAGGATAATCATCTTTAAAAAAGCCCTTTCAGGTAAGGTCTACCGGATATTAGAACTTGCCAAAAAACATGAAATTCAGGTTAAGATAGTTGATGACCCGAATTTTCATCCCCCAAAAGTCCCGCCTCAAGCAAACACTCAAGGCGTAGTAGCCTATATCTCTGAATTTCAGTATGCTTCCCTTGAAGAAATAGAAATGTCTTGGACTTTATCTCATGAGACACCACTTGTTCTTGCTCTTGATGGGGTTTCCGACCCACAGAACCTTGGCTCAATCATTAGGTCAGCTGTTGCCCTGTTTGCCCATGGAATTGTCATACCAAAGCATAGGGCTTGCGAAGTCACAGGAACGGTTATCAAAGCCTCATCCGGAGCGGCTTTCAAAATCCCTATAGCTAAGGTCACAAACCTCAAGCATGCTCTTTCTTATTTTAAAAAGCTTGGTGTTTATGTGCTTGGGCTAACCCATAAGACAGAGACGAATATTTTTGACCTTGGCCTTTGCCTCCCTTTAATCATCCTTGCAGGAAGCGAAGGCTCAGGCATTAGACCCTCTCTTCTTAAGGAATGCGATTTTTTAGCTAAAATCCCCATAAGCCCAAGGATGGAAAGCCTAAATGTAGCGCAGGCTGTAGCCATAGCCCTTTACGAAGTTCAAAGGCAAAGACGCTTTGCTAAATAATTATTCCAAAACACCCCATACAGGGTGAGACTTTCCTAAGTGGGTCAACCACCTGAGAGATAAAGGTAAAGCAGTCTTTTTTCAACATTTGGGTCAAAGAATGCATCATCAAAAGGTTCGGCTAATAAGATGTTTGGATTATAATCGGGTATCTTTTCGACGCCACCTATCTCATATTTTCCAGACCTTACATCTATGAGAGTAAACATTTGAAGGTTGGTCAATAGGGCATACCTCGGCGGGGGCGAGGAGAACACCCGAGCAAGGGCTAAGGCTTCCCTCTCAAAGGACAAAAGTCCTCTGACCGATGATTTATAATGGCAAAGTAAGATACACCTTTCTTTAAGCTCCACGATTAAAGGCAGGATGAGGTTAAAGGTTGTGTCGTTAAAAATAAAGGTAAAGGGGGCAAAAGTTTTAAGAGAATGTTCCGGATAGCCCTTTGCCAGAAAGAGCTCTTTTAAATTCTTTGCTACCTCTTTGTCAAGAGGGGTTTTATCAACCTTTCTCGGGCAATATTCCATATCCTTTCAACTTCCTCAGGTGTTAACCCTGCTCCTAAACCAACCCTCATCGCCCAATCTTTGCTCATCAGGTCGCTTGGACTATGGGCATCGGAGTTGATGACAAGGTTTGCCCCATGCTTTTTAGCTAAGCTCACCACATGCCCATTCGTTAGAGAATGCCCCTTCCTTGCCGATACCTCAAGAAATACCCCTTTTTTAACGGCAAGCTTTACTTCTTCTTCAGTTATAAGACCAGGATGGGCAAGGATGTCTGCTCCTCCCTCGATTGCCGCAAGGTTTGTCCCCTCGGCAACGGGCTCGGCTATTGTCTCTCCATGAACGACTACGAGCTCAGCCCCAGCCTTTCGGCACTCTTTGATAAGCTCAGGGATCAAATCTGGGGACACATGGGTAAGCTCAACCCCAACGATAAAGAAGGGAAGCTTCTCTTGGACTACTTTTTTAAACTTAAGAAGCGACTTTATAGCCTGCTCAAAGTTTGAATGGTCTACATGGTCGGTTATGGCAATAGCTTCATAGTTTAACGCTTGAACCCTTCGCCAAAGTTCAGCAGGAATTAGTTCACCATCGCTAAAGACAGAATGACAGTGAAGGTCAAACAAGCTTGCAACCTACATCTTGTATTTGAAATGGGTCGGGTCAAGCTCTTCAAGAATTTCGCTAAGCCTTTCCTTGTCCTTTTCTGTTGCTCCAACTATGGTTTCTTTCTCTTCAACAGGAGACTCGGTGAAGGTTTGCCCTTTCTTCATCACCTCTTCTGCTACATAGATCTCAGCCCCTGTCCTTAGGGCTAAGGCTACGGCATCGCTTGGTCTTGCGTCAATCTCTACGAGCTGTCCTTGGATATCCAAGGTGATCAAGGCGTAGTAGGTGTTATCCCGGAGGTCAACGATCTCAACCTTTGGCACTCTAATGCCGAGAAGGTCTAAGATGTTTTTCAAAAGGTCATGGGTTAACGGTCTTGGGAACTGAATGTTTTCAAGCCTTGAAGCGATGGATGTAGCCTCAAGGACCCCAATCCATATAGGAAGTATCCTGTTGCCCCTCTCTTCCTTAAGAAGCATGACAGGGCTGTTTGAAACCGGGTCTACCGCTATGCCATGAATAAAAACCTTTATCTTCATGCGCTACCACCTCTTTTCCTAATTTTAAGCCTTTTAATAAAACATAAGAAACTCTTCCTAAAAGTCAAGAAGAAAAAGTAAGCTGTTATTACTAATGGTAATGTCACCTATAATTCCCAGTTTGGGATGTCACATCTTTGGCCTTTTTCTTTAATCTAAAACTACGCCTCTAGGGATTGTCCTCTGCTGGCTTCCATCTCTCCTGTTTTACCCCTCCTCTTACCATCTCTTCAACTTTCTTTGCATCTAAAGCCTGGCTATAGCTAAGGTGTAAAGCGTGAGAAGCTTCTTTTAAAGTAAGTTTACCATTGAGGACATCGGATAAAATTTTGAGCCTGTCCAATTCAACCACCGAAATCTGACATGTTTTCATTGCTATCACCTCCCTGAGGATACAGGGAGGATACCCTCTCAATGTGCCATTTCAAATTAGAATTAAATGTGACATTTCAAAATAGTAACGACATAGTGGGTAAGCTGTGGTTGACAAGACCTAATAAAGGATTATATTTAGCAAAAAATTTTAGGGGAGAGGTTAGATGGCACGCCACAAGAAGAGAGAAAGGGAAAGGGAGATTGAAAGAAGAAGAAGGCGTAGAGAAAAGCTCGCTAAGCTAAGAAGGAAAGGGCTTTTCCCCCGTCCTGAAGGATATGACCCAACGGTTTACTCTTATGTTGCTTATGCCGTAGCCAAAGGCATCATGACCTTAGACCAAGCCTTAGCCCGTTTAGAAAAAGCCAAGGTTGAACCTCAAAAGGAAGAGAGCACAAACTAAGGGAGCTTGCCTTTCGTAGCAAGCTCCTTCCTTTTCATTTTCATTCTATTTCATGCTGCCAGTTGTTCAAGTTTTTAGATTGTTTAAAAGCTATGGGAAAAAGTCTGTCTTAAAGGATGTTTCCTTTTCTCTATTCAAAGGAGATATACTTGGCATAATCGGACCTAATGGTGCGGGTAAAACGACCCTTCTTTACATACTTCTTGGGATAATCGAACCAACCTCTGGGGAAGTAAAATACTTTGGAAAACCTCTTAAGAAAGAGAGAAGCAAAATTCTAAAGCGCGTTGGATTTGCCTCAAACTATGTGAGCCTTCCCTATTCTCTAACCGTGGAAGAAAACCTAAAGGTCTTTGCCCATCTTTATGAGGTAAAGGACTACCGCAAAAGGATTGATGAGGTTTTGCAAACCTTTAAGTTAGCTGACAAGAAAAAGGCTTTGTGTAGAGCCCTCTCTACTGGAGAGATGATGAGGTTAAACTTAGCTCGAGCCTTCCTTCACGAGCCTGATGTCCTCCTCCTTGATGAGCCAACAGCTGGTCTTGACCCAGAATACATGCGAGAAGTTGCCGAATTTTTAAAGAAGCAGGCTGAAGAACGGGGGCTAAGCATAATTCTTACCTCCCATCAACTCTCAGAGCTTGAGAAGATAGCAAACAAGCTTCTCCTTATAAAAGGAGGTAGAATATTAGCCTTCGGGGGCTTAGAGGAACTTTTTAAACTTTATGGAGTTGACAACTTAGAAGAGCTTTACTTTAAAGCCTTTTCCAACGCTTCCTTAGGAAATAGTGATGGTTAGCTTTAGGCGAATTCTTGCTATTCTTCTTAGACATCTCTATCTTTTAAAACATAGCGTTAGCAGATGGATTGACCTTCTCTACTGGCCAACCATTGACCTTTTGCTATGGGGTTTTGTCTCTCTCTACATTCAGCAGAGGGAGGGTAGCGGAATTGTGTATCATTTTCTTGGAGCGCTTATTCTTTGGAACATTTTGATCAGGGCTCAGCAGGGGCTTGCTGTTGGCTTTCTTGAAGATGTCTGGGCAAGAAACCTTCTTCATCTCTTTGCCTCGCCCCTAACGCTTCTTGATTATGTTTTAGGGCTTCTGTTTTTTAGCATCCTTAAGGCTGCTGTAGCCTCTCTTTTGATGGGGTGCCTTGGGGTCTTGATCTTTGATTTTAACTTTTTTGCTCAAGGGTTAGCCCTTTTTAACCTTACCTTTGCCCTTCTTCTTTTTGCTTGGTCAGTTGGGCTCATCACTATAGCCTTGGTCCTTTATTTTGGGCAGGAAGCTGAAATCTTTGCCTGGGCTTTAGCCTTACTTTTTCTTCCCTTTTCGGCTGTATTCTATCCTGTGTCCGTTCTTCCTCCGCTTTTTCAAGAGATTGCAAAGTTTGTCCCCACATCTTATGTGTTTGAGGGTATGAGGATGGTTTTTCAAGCAAAGGATGTGCCCTTGCTATTTCTTTTTAAAGCCTATCTTTTGATCTTAGTCTACCTAATCCTAAGCGTTTTCATATTTAGCTATTCCTTTAAGCTTAGCAAGGTTCAGGGTAAGCTAACTAAGGTCGGTGAATAGCCCGGTTGCCTTGTTTTTTCATACTTTTTGGTTATTTTATACTTTGCTATGAGTAGGGTAAAGGTAGAGAAGGCTATACCTCAAGAGAGGATTAGGAATTTTAGCATCATTGCCCACATTGACCACGGGAAATCTACGCTTGCAGATAGGCTCCTTGAGTTTACTGGAGCGGTATGTGAACGGGAGATGCGAGACCAGTATCTTGATAAGCTTGACTTAGAAAGAGAGAGGGGCATTACCATCAAGGCGCAAGCGGTAAGGCTTTATTATCAAGCAAAGGATGGGGAGGTCTACCAGCTAAACCTTATCGATACTCCAGGACATGTGGATTTTACCTATGAGGTGTCCCGGGCTCTATCTGCCTGTGAAGGGGCGCTTCTTGTGGTTGATGCCTCGCAGGGAGTAGAGGCTCAAACCTTGGCTAATGTTTACCTTGCCTTAGAAAACAATTTAGAGATCATCCCAGTTATCAATAAGATTGACTTACCTCAGGCTGATATTGAGAAAACCAAAAAAGAAATTGAAGAAATAATAGGACTTCCAGCTGACGATGCCCTTCTTGTTAGCGCAAAGCTCGGGATCGGTATTGAAGAGGTTTTAGAGGCCATCGTCAAAAGGATACCCCCACCAAGAGGGAATAGAAACGCCCCACTCAGAGCCTTGGTGTTTGATTCCTGGTATGACCCCTTTCTTGGGGTAGTGGCTTTGGTTAGGGTGGTTGACGGAATGGTTTACCCAGGGCAAAAGATCAAGTTTTTATCTACGGGTAAAGCCTTTGAGGTTACCAAGGTTGGCGTTTTTGCTCCTGAGGCAACCTCGGTTGATTGTCTCGTTGCGGGTGAGGTAGGCTTTATTGCTGCTGGAATAAAAGAGATAAGAGATGCAAGGATTGGAGATACTATCACTGAAGCAAACGCAAATCCTCCTCCATTGCCCGGTTTTAAAGAATTAAAACCCGTTGTCTTTGCCGGGATTTTCCCGGTTGATAGCGATGATTATGAAGCATTAAAAGAGGCTATCCAAAAACTATGGCTAAACGACCCAGCCTTTTCTTATGAAATGGAGACTTCAGCGGCGCTTGGCTTTGGCTTTAGGTGCGGTTTTCAGGGACTACTTCACATGGAGATTGTGCAAGAAAGACTTGAAAGGGAGTTCAATCTTAATCTCATCACCACTGCACCTTCGGTGAAGTATAAGGTTAAGCTAAGGGATGGTAGGGAAATAGAGGTAGAAAACCCAGCCCACTGGCCAGACCCTGGGCAAATTTTAGAGGTGTATGAACCCTACATCCGAGCTGAAATCTATACCCCGAAGGAGTACCTTGGGCAGATTATCACCCTTTGCGAGGAAAAACGGGGTATCCAAAAGGAGATCAAGTTTATAACCCCGGAGAGAGTGGTTTTGGTGTATGAGCTACCTTTCAGTGAAGTGGTTCTTGATTTTTATGATAAACTAAAAAGCTATTCCCGAGGTTATGCTTCTTTGGATTATCAATTCATCGGTTATAAGCCGGGAGACCTTGTTAAGATGGACATTCTTATCAATAAACAGCCCGTAGATGCCCTTAGCTTTATCGTCCATCGGGATAAAGCTTACTACCGTGGAAGAGAGCTTGCAAGCAAGCTTAAAGAGGTCATTCCAAGACAGCTCTTTGAAGTGGTTATCCAGGCGGCAATTGGAAGCAAGGTCATCGCTCGAGAACGCATACCACCTTTGCGGAAAGATGTTCTTGCTAAATGCTACGGTGGGGATGTAACGAGAAAGAAAAAGCTCTTAGAAAAGCAGAAGGAAGGTAAAAAACGCTTGAAGGCCATAGGTGAAGTGGAGATCCCTCAAGAAGCCTTCCTTGCGGTGTTAAAAATATAAACTGTTTACGAAGCAGGATTTACGCTTTTTGGGGAGGACCGGAAAGATTGGGCTCATCTCTTAGCTGGATATTGGTTGAAGAGGAGACCCCTCGTCTTACGGCTCGGGGTGACAAAGAAAGGGGGCTCGGAGTGACATACCCTACCCTGTCCTGCCGAGCGATAGCGAGGCATCCCTTGCTTCGTTCGGGACGGCGTCCCTCCTCACTTCGTTCAGGACGGCGTCCCAAGGATGCCAAAGAAAGGAGGCTCTGGGGTAGCATTGAGTAGCTCGGAATAGCTAAAAAGGTTATCCGGGATGACGAGGCTCTCCTCGAGATTAGAGGTGGATTAAAGGAGGCTTTTCATGGACTTAAAGGACAAGGCATTTGATTGGCTAAAAAGCATTCTAATCGCCTTGCTTTTAGCCCTTTTCATCAGGGCTTTTTTTATTCAGGCTTACAAAATCCCCTCTGGCTCTATGATCCCTACCTTACTCATAGGGGACTACCTTTTGGTGAATAAGATAACTTTTGGGCTGAAAAATCCCATAAAGGATGATTTTTTATACCTCAGACGGATACCGGAAAGGCAAGAGATCGTTGTCTTTACTTATCCTGTGGACAAAAAAGTTGATTTTATCAAAAGAGTCATAGGGCTTCCTGGAGATAAGGTTCAAATTATTAATAAAAAGGTGTATGTAAACGACAAACCCCTGAACGAGCCTTACGCAAGATGGACGGACCCTGAAGTTTATCCAAGGGATGTTAGCCCACGGGATAACTTTGGTCCAGTGCAAGTTCCAGAAGGGCATTTATTCGTGCTTGGGGATAACCGCGACCAAAGCTACGATAGTCGTTTCTGGGGCTTTGTGCCCATCAAATACCTTAAAGGAAGTGCATTGATAATCTATTTTTCCTGGGATAGCGAAAATGGAAGGATAAGGTTTGAGCGGGTCGGAAGATTAATTAAGTAAAGCAAGCTCAAAAATTTTCCCTTATTTTGCGATCATAGCCCTCATCAGGTCAGCCGCGTTTTCCGCATGTCCTGAAATATCAGTAATCATCTCAACAAGGTTTAAAAGGTAGAACAAGGTTAAGGGGTCTGAGATCCGGCTAAAGACCTCCCTTTTTAAATCGGTAGCTAAATTTTCGCTAAGATATTCCTCGTAGCGGATCTTCCTAACAAGTTCTTTAGCAACATTTCGGCTTGTTTCGGAACGGGTGATAAGGAAATCCGTTGCCCTTTGAACAAGCTCTTCAATGTAGCGAAGGGGTTCCAAATTTTGGTTAAGAAGCCTTTGAAGCTTTTGGGCAAGGTCTTCTGGGATATCAATATCTTTAAAGGAAAGCCAGTTAATGATCTCTTCTGCCGAGTCCGCAACCCCGTCCTGTTCTTTCAAATAAAGAAAAACTTCAAACTTTTCTACAGGAAGAATAAGCCCCTTAGGTAGATGCCCCCGGATATTAGTCTTAACCTTGTCAGCCTCTTTCTCAATCTCGGTAATGTGTTTAGCTATCTCAGCAAGCCTTTCTTTATCTTTATGGAAATAGGCTTCTAAAGCAAGGGGTAGACGGATAAGACATTCGGATACAAGCCTTGCATGCTTCAAAAGAAGATTGAAAAACGGATATTGTTTAGTAAGAATTTCTTGAATAGAGATAGGCTCTAACCTTTCAAGCTTTGGTATTTTACCCTCAACAGTAAAGATAACTGCTTCTGCGATGTTGCAGGCATGGTCGCCAATCCTTTCCAAATTCTGAACAACGATGAGGTATTCGATCCCGATGTCAATAAGGTTTGGGTCATTTCTCATACATTCCTTAAGGATCTTAATGTTTTCCCTTTTGTAGGAGTCAACAATGTCATCATGCTTAATAACAGCATGAGCCTTTTGCACATCCTCGCTGATGAAGGCGTTTATGGCGCTCTCAAGCATGAACAGGGCTTCTTTAGCCATGGGTTGAATAGAAGTTTCACACTTGTAGATAGGAGGCGCCTTCTGCTCAACAAGATTAGGAACCCTTTCAGCGATGTTAACCGCTTGGTCAGCCAAACGTTCAAGGTTCCTGGCAATGTCAAAGGCGCTGATGATAAACCTTAAATCCTTAGCTACAGGTTGCTGTAAAGCTATAATCTCAACGGCTGAGAGGGTAACCATGTGTTCGTAATAGTCCACCTGTTCGTCAAACCTAATAACTTTATTAGCAAGGTCCGGATCAAGATTTTCAATAGCCTTTAAGGCACCGGTTATCATTTCATCAACAGACTTTGACATATCAACGAGCAAATTTTTAAGTATCTGAAGCTCCCTCTCAAGGGATACCCTAACCATTTTTTTCCTCCTAATCTATTTTTTGTAATAACTTTTCAGGATTTTTTATATTATAGGCATTAAAACCAAGTTTGCGAAGTCTCAAAACAAAAAGATAGCTTAGCCTACCAGAATAGCATAAAAAAATTAGCTCCTTTCGTCGATAATTTTTAAAATGTTTAAAAAAATCCTTTTCCTCAGCTGAAACAAGGTTTGGGTCAACCCAAATGGCTGATGGAAAGGTCCCCTTTTCATAATCCTCTTTTTCTCTCACATCGAACACTAATATTTTATCTCTATTTTGTGAATAATATGTTAAAAATTCTTCGGCAGTCCACTCAAGCCTTTTATCTTCGACCTTTTGTAAAAGGGAAACCCTTCGACATTTGACGCAGATGTGTGATTTTGAGGGAGTAGGCTCACCGCAAACCTGACAGGGGTAAAACCCATCCTCCTTTTCTGGTTCCTCTTTAGGAAGAAGGGGTAGAAGTTTTTTCATAAAGATGGAAAGAAGACGAAACTTAAAGGTTTTATCCTCTTTTAACATGTCATTAAGCCAGGATTTCCAAAATTTAGCAGGCGTTAACTCCCCATGGGGGCAGCTACATCCCTCAATGGGTAAGTCCGAAAGAACGGCATAGTGAAAGATGTCAAGCTCAGGGAGGCTAAATAGAGGTTTGACCTTCTTTGCCTGACCGGCATGAAGGGGAGGTAGCACGGGTCTCAAACGGGAAAGGCTTATAAAATCTCCGTTAAAAAAGAGGCTAAGCATGGTGGAGAGGGTGTCATCAAGATGGTGCCCAGTTGCGATCACATCAAGGTTAAGCTCTTTTACCGCTTTAGTAAAATAGTATCTTTTTATTACACCACATACAGAACAGACCTTATCCTTAAAGCTTGTGAAGACAAAGTCATCTATCCGAACACCCTCCCTTTCCACAAGGTCTATTATGTGGAGGGGAACTTCTAACTTTTTACAAAGCTCTTCTACTGCAGATTGAGCGTATTCCGAATAGTAGCGAATGCCAAGGTTTAAGTAGATACCGATAATATTTTGGGTAGGAAAAAGCTTTTTAAGAATGGCTAAAAGGGTTGCGCTATCCTTACCACCAGACAGAAAAACCCCAACCCTTTCTCCTTCACTAAACATTTTATACTTGATTATGTTTTCATTTACCCGTTTCTCACAAAACTTTAGGAAACAATCTTTACAAAGATATAGTGATGTGCCCTCCGGACGAAGGATAGCTCTTTCTTCACAATATGAACATGTTTTGAAAAGCGGTTTTGGTTTAAACTCAAAGACTTCAGCCCCGCATTTTATATACTTCATATTAAAAGATTAACACCTTTCCCTTGAGAGGACAACTCAAAAATGCTATAATGGCAAAGATGATACAAGATTGATAAACGTCCTTTGCACCTACCTTAGAAGGGAGGCTATTCATGCTGATTGAATTTCCCTTAAAAGAAGAGCATAAAATCATGATTGATCTTATAAAAGAAATTGGGGAAACCTACATTAAACCCTACTCTTTAGAATGGGATGAGAAGGAAGCTTACGACGCAACGCCCATAAAGGCCCTTGCTCAGGCTGACCTTTTTGGTCTCATCATCCCAAAGGAGTATGGGGGGCTTGGTTTTGGCACCTTTGAGATGTGTCTTGCTGTAGAGTGGCTTTCCTACTTTTGCGCTGGGGTTTCAACAACCTATGCCGCAAGCTTTCTTGGTGCCTACCCTATCATCCTCTTTGGCAGTAAAGAACAGAAAGAACGATACCTTCCTTCCATTGCAAAGGGTGAAAAGCTTTGCGCCTTTGCCTTAACTGAGCCCCAAGCTGGAAGCGATGCCTTTGCCATAAAAGCCACTGCCAAGAAAGATGGGGACTTCTACATTCTTAACGGAATAAAACAGTGGATCACGAACGGAGGAATTGCCGACATCTATATTGTCATTGCCTTGACAGACCCAGCGAAAGGGGCAAGAGGAGCAAGCGCCTTCATTGTTGAGAAAGGGGACCCAGGTTTTGTGGTAGGAAAAAAAGAAAAAAAACTTGGACTTCGAGCCTCTGTTACCACTGACCTAATTTTTAACGATTGCCGAATTCCAAAAGATAGGCTCATAGCCAGAGAGGGGATGGGATTTATGGTTGCCCTCAAAACCCTTGATTATGCAAGATGTGGAGCCGGAGCTCAAGCCTTGGGTATCGCCCAAGCTGCCTTAGAGGTAAGCCTTAAGCATGCCAAAACCAGAGTTCAGTTTGGTCAGCCTGTATACCAGTTTCAAGCGGTAAGCCATACTTTTGCCGAAATGGCTATGAGGCTCTCATCGGCAAGGGCTTTAGTTTATAGCGTTTGCCAGTATATCGATTCTGGGGCTAAAGACTTTTCTGGAGCCTCAGCCATGGCAAAATGTTTTGCCACAGACCAGGCTATGTGGATCACGGAAAGGGCTATCCAAATGATGGGTGGCTACGGCTACATGAGGGACTATCCTGTGCAAAAGTACTTTAGAGATGCTAAATGTCTCCAGATCTATGAGGGGACAAACGAGATCCAAAGAAATGTCATTGCCAGGGAGCTTGCCAAATGGATAAAGGTATAAAATTCGCTCGAGGCTTAAAGGAGGCTCTTTCATGGGAAGGATCGTAGTTTGTATTAAAGGAGTTCCAAAGCCTGGGACGGTAAAGGTTGATAAAGAAACTCATACTCTTCGCCGGGAATCAGCTGAGCTCATCCTAAACCCACCCGATAGACCAGCCTTAGAAGTAGCTCTAAGATTAAAAGATCAAACAAACTTTGAGGTTATAGCAATAAGCATGGGACCACCAAACATGGTTCCCCTTTTGCAAAAGGTCTACGCCTTAGGAGTAGATGACATCTATTTAATCTCTGACAGAGCCTTTGCTGGCTCAGACACCTTAGCAACCTCTCGAATTTTAGCCAAAGCCTTAAGTCTTCTTTCCCCCTTTGACCTTGTCGTCATGGGGGCAAGGTCAATCGACGGTGAAACAGGACAGGTCCCCCCAGAAACAGCAAGCCTTCTTAATCTTCCATCCATAACCTATGTGAAGGAGCTAAGGTTTGTTGACGGGAAGTTTATTGCTATCCGGGAAGATGATTTTGGCGAAGAGGAAGTAGAATTTTCTCCAGCGGCTGTGGTTAGCATCGTTCCTGAGATAGATTATGTTAGACCACCATCCTTAAAACGCCTCCTTTCTTTAAAAGAAATAACTCCTAAAATTTTAACCAACGCCGAGCTAAATCTTGATGAAGCTTCTATTGGTCTTTCTGGATCTCCAACTCAAGTTGCTGATGTCTTTGAGAAAACCCTTGTCTCCCGAGGGGAAATCTTTGAGGGAGAGCCGGATGAGCTTGCTGAAAAGCTTATTGAGGTCTTAAAAGAAAAAGGCTTTTTAGCTTAATGCTTCTAAAGGGGGCTAAGCAATGGCTGAATGTATCTTTGCCTTTGGGCAGTGCTTTGAAGGGAAGCTTCATCCTGCAAGCCTTGAAATCTTAACTCCCCTAAGAGAGGTTGCTGACCGGCTCAACAAAAGATTGATCCTTATCGGTCTTGCCGATGACAAGGAAAAATTTTTAGCTATTCCGGAACTAAAAAAGTTGCTTGCCGATGAGGTTTGGTATATCATCCATCCAAACCTTAAGCACTTACCCGATGACCTATGCGAGAGGGTTCTTGTCTACTTAGCAAGCGAACATAAGCCATATGGAATATTTTTTCCGGCAACTAAAAAAGGGCTTTCTGTTGCTCCAAGAGTTGCTGGAAGCTTACAAGCTGGACTTTGCGCCCATGTCAACGCCTTTGAAGTAAAGAATGGGAATCTCTTTCTTCTTCGTCCAACCTACGGCGAAAACATCATAGCAAAGCTAACCTCCCAGAGGCTTCCCATCATGGCAACCTTAGCCTTAAACGCCTTTCCCATAAAGGAAGCTGAAAAAGAACCCTTGATAAAAGAGTTAAAACATCCTGAAGGTTTTGACTGGTCAACGAAGCTAACCATCAAGAACTTTAAACCGCCAAAGAAAGAGCCTTCAAGGCTAAGCGTTGCTAAAGTTGTTGTAGCTGGGGGTATGGGTTTAAAAAGCAAAGAAAACTTTCAGATGCTTTTTGAGCTTGCTAAAATCCTTAAAGCTGAAGTTGGGGGGACAAGACCTGCGGTGCATGCTGGCTGGGTTGAGGCAGACCGGATGATAGGGGTAAGCGGAGTTTCGGTAAGACCAAAGCTATATCTTGCCTTTGGGATCTCGGGAGCCATTCAACATACCGTTGGCATGGAGGGCTCAGAATTTATTGTCTCGATAAACATAGACAAAGAGGCACCAATGATGAAGATGGCTCACATAGGCTTCGTTTGCGATGCTCCTTCCTTCCTTAAAGCCTTGTTGCGAAAACTTAAGGCGAAAGATTAACTGGTAAGTTCTTTCCATTTTTCCTTTATCCTCTGGACATGGTCTCCCTCCCAGTAGACCCTTCCACAGCTTGGACAAAGATTAAACTCATTGTAAAGCTCGTAAGCCTTGGGCGGGATTTTTTCTTTATAGTCTTCTTTATTGACGGGAATAAGGTCAACCCCACAAATAGTGCAAATGTCAAGCTTAAGCTCTGGGTCTAAATTTAGCTTATTAAGTAGACGTTTTATTTGAGCTTTAAGGTTATCCCTTGGTAAAAGAAGAAAGTCTGCTCCAGCCTTCTCTAAAACCCTTGCGGTCTCCTCGCTTGTAATAAGAAAAAATTTTTCTCGATTTTCAAGGATCGTCTTTAAGTCTATTCTATGTTGAGCAATTTCTGCTTTGTACCCCAGAAAACGCAACCATTTAGCAAGCCCCCTTAAGCTTGATTCCAGATAGAAAACTATATCTCGCGATGGCAATTTCATTTTAGTTTATACCTTGGGCTGTTCAAAAAAGTTCCCTCCCTACCTTGTCCTACCGAGCGTGAGCTAAGCATCCCTCACTTCGTTCGGGACGGCATCCCCAGGGGGAGACCCCTCGGGGTGGCAGCCTCCCATCGTGTCATCCCAAGGCACGCAAGTGCCGGGGACCCCCCTCGCTTCGCTCACGGCGACATAAAAATAGGCTCGGGGAGACCCCTCGGCTGACGCCTCGGGGTGACAGCGGGCTTATACAAAAACATTTTTAAAACAGCCCCATTTATGCCTTGCCAAAAAGTTTAAAATTAGTATACTACATTCTAAAAAGATAAGATAATCTGCACAAAAAAATATGAACAATCAGGCTAATTTCAAGGATTTCCTCAAAATATTTATTTTTTTCTTTTTTTTCCTCATCTTTAATTCTCTTAATCTCTCAGTTGCTCATGCTTTCTCTTTAATTTCAATCTCTGAAAAGGATGAGATTGAGCTTGGGAAGGTTTATGCAAATGTTGCCATTGACGAGTATGGAGGGAGGTTCCCTGAGCCAGAGGTTCAAGCCTATCTTCAGCGCCTTGGAAAGAAAATTGCCGAGCAATCTCCTCGCAAGGTGGCTTATACTTTTTCCCTGGTAAACTCAGGGATTGAGAACGCCTTTGCCCTGCCAGGTGGACCAGTCTTCGTCACTCGGGGATTGTTTTTGATGGTAGATACTGAAAGCGAGCTTGCTTGCGTTCTCGGGCATGAAATCGGACACATCACAGCAAGACATCATATCAAGTTTGTAGAAAAAAACATGACCCTTAGCCTTCTTCTTCAGATTGGAAGTTTGTTTTTGCCTCAGAATTTGGCAGGAGAGGCTTTGTATCAGCTTGCTCAAATCTCAGCAGGGCTTCTTTCCCTTAAATTTAGCCGGGACCAGGAACGGGAGGCTGACGCCTACGGGTTTGAATTCTCTATAAAGGCTGGCTATAGCCCTGAGGGCATGTATGAGCTTTTTAAAAAGTTTAAAGAGAGGGAAAAGAAACGCCCGCCTGAGTGGTTATCTACTCATCCCTTGCCTGAGTCGAGGATCAAAGAATGGCAAGAAAAGATGCAAACCTATAAACCAACGGGCGCTTTGATCAAAGACCGCGAGGAGTTTCAAAGGATAAAGGCTATTATCTTAGCCACGACGGAATCCTTTAGGTTAAGCGATGAGGCTGAAAAGCTTTTTAAGGACAAAAAAATTGATTTAGCCAAAGAAAAGTTCATGAAGGCTTTAGAACTCTATCCTAAAAACATTCCCGCCCTCCTTGGTCTTTCGAAAATTCTTTTAAACCAAAAGAGGTTTGATGAGGCAAAAGAATACGCTAAACGGGCAAAAGTTTTAGATGAGAACCTAAGCTCAGCCTACATCCTTGAAGGAATAGCTGAGCTTAATCTCAAGAACTATCAACAGGCTCTAATCGATTTTGAAAAGGCAAAAGAGCTGATACCTTTTAACGGCTATGCTTATTATTTGGCTGGAAGGGCAAACGAGGAGCTTGGTAATCGAAAAGAAGCTCTGAATAATTACAAGAAAGCCCTTGACCTTGGACCAAGCAATGCCCCTTGGTATTCCGACTGCAAACGGCGCTATCAACTGCTTCGAGGAATTCCTCTTCCTTTTTAAAAGCCTGAAAGGGGGGATATAAAAATGTTCATCCAGAACTTTCTAAAATCGCTTCCTTTACAATACCACTTTGCCAAGGCTGGAATTACCATCCCAGTCTTTCTTCCACCTCTTGTTAGTTTTTTTCTTTCTTTGGTTAGCGGAGTAGGCGGAGTAAGCGGAGCTTTCTTGCTTTTGCCCTTTCAGGTAAGCATCCTTAACTACACAGCCCCCTCGGTCTCAGCAACCAATCATCTGTTTAACTGCGTTGCCATTCCTTGGGGAGTTTATAAGTATTGGAGGGAAGGAAGGCTCTATACACCGCTTACACTTATCATCTCTCTTGGAACCTTGCCTGGCGTAATTATCGGCTACTTTCTAAGGGTTTCTTACTTTCTTGAGCTCAAGAACTTTCTTCTTCTCGTAGGCATAGTGCTTTTAATCATAGGCGGGAAGCTCTTCTTTGACCTGATTTTCCCCCCTAAAAAAGAAGCAACCTTTTCCCATGCCCCCCCAAAAACTTTGGTTTTTAGCGTAGCAAAGCTTTCTTTTGAGTATAGCAGTAGGACCTATGAAGTAAGCTCAATCCTCATCTTTCTCATAGCCTGCGTGATAGGGATTGTGGGAGGGATTTACGGGATAGGTGGTGGCGCTATTATGGCACCCGTTCTTTTAGCCTTCTTTCATCTTCCTGCCTATGTGTTTGCCGGAGCAACCCTCTTTGCAACTTTTCTAACCTCGGTCATCGGAGTTATAGTTTACACGACCTTTGGAAATGGACCTGACTTTTTGCTTGGACTTCTGTTTGGCATTGGAGGGGGGCTTGGTCTATACTTTAGCGCAAAACTTCAGAGATATTTTCCTCAAAAGGTGATAAGAGGTTTCCTCGGAATAATTCTTCTTTATATAGCAATTAGATATATATCAAAATTTTTTGAATGATCCTAAGCTTTAGTATGAAAAATCTCTATCATAAAAGAGCTTTAGTCTAACCTTTTTTAGTTCCTTTAATGTTTCAAGAGAAAGATAGTTTTTAACGCCTAAGGTATGAGCCCAAGCTTTGATTTTTTCTTGAAAGTTTTCTTCTTTAAAATGACACATGGTGTAAAGGTTGTATGGAAATTCTGGATAGCTTTTCCTAAGATAGCAATGAGTAATTTCTGGGATTTTAGATAAGCTTTTAGCAACCTCGTCAACCCTTTTTTCCTCTACTTGCCACACAACCATCACATTGTGTTTATATCCAAGTCGTTGGTGTTTAAAAAGGGCGCCAAACCTCCTTAACGCCCCTACCCTTTTCATCTTCTTTAACCAAGCGAATATGTCTTCAATCTTACAATTTAGTTCCTCGGCTTTAACAAGAAAAGGTTTTTTTACCAAAGGAAGAGGTTCCTGCAAAACTTTTACCATCCTAACATCATCTTTGGTAAAATTAAAAGTTCTTCGGCTCTGGAAATCCTCTCCCCCTTCTTGCTCAACTCCAAATACCACCGAGATTTTATATTTTTTTAAAATAGGAAGAAACAACAATCCGTTTTCAGTAAATTCCTGGCATAAAGCCTTGGCTTCCTCTAAAAGGTCCTTCCCCTCAGGCACAACCAAGGTAAACCAAAGGTTGTATTCATGGTTACGAAGATAGTTGTGGCTTACTCCTGGGTGGCTATTGATACGGTCTATCGCTAAGCTTAATTTTTTTTCGTTAACTTTAAGGGCAAAAAGTGATGATCGATGCCCAAAATACTCCGGGTTAAAGATGGCAGAAATCTGCCGAAGCCTTCCTTCCCTTTCCCAATCTTTAAGAAGAGAGATGAGCTCAACCTCTTTTAGCCCAACCCTTTTAGCGATGGCTAAAAAGGGTCTTTTGGTTAGGGGAAACTCCTTTTGTAAGAGCCTAAAGAGCAATCTTTTAGCTTCAGGGTTAAGCTTATGTTCCATGGAAAAGGAGGTTTTTTAAATACTTTATTCTTTTTGGATGTTTGAGCTTTCTTAAAGCCATGCTTTCGATCTGTCTAATCCTTTCTTTGGAAACCCCAAATTTCTGCCCCACTTCCTCCAAGGTGCAGGCTTCTTTTTCTCCTATACCAAACCGTAAGCGGATCACCTTTTCTTCGCGTGAGGAAAGGGTGCTAAGAAGTATCCTTACCTTTTCTGACAGCTCATTGTTAAAGGTGTATTCATCAGGACGGGTTGAGTTCCCATCCTCTATGAATTCAAGCAAAGTTCTATCTTCATCATGATGGATGTTTGCCTCCAAAGAGAGGGGCTGCTTCACATATTTAAAAATTTGGTTTAGCCTTTCGATGCTCATACCAGTTATGTTTGCTAAATCCTCAATTGTTGGGTCGCGTCCATACTCTTGATAGAATTTAGTAGAGACAATTTTACTTATTTTGTATATGGTTTCAATGATATGCACTGGAATCCTGATTGTCCTGGTATGTTCAGCTAAGTATTTAGTAATACTTTGTCTTATCCACCAAGTAGCATAGGTGCTAAATTTAAAACCTCGGCGATAGTCAAACTTTTCTATAGCTTTTAAAAGCCCAAGATTGCCTTCTTGTATAAGGTCGGCAAGAAGTGCCCCATGTGATGCATATTTTCTGGCAATAGAAATGATAAGCCTAAGGTTTGATTTTGCAAACTGTTCTTTAGCCTTCTTTATCTCTTGAAATCGATTTTCGATAAGCTCTGCTGAAGCCAATACCTCTTCTGCTGGTATACCAAAAAAGTCTTTTTCCTTCATACTTAATTTCGACAAAATGTTTTGATTATGCAAAGATTTATATCTCTTGGCGAAATCTCTAATTTCACAAGATAATTCATCTAAAAGAATTTTTGTTGGACGAACCTTATATATAAGGTCTAAGATTTTCTCAATAATAACTTCTATATCTTCTTTTGACTGTTTTTCCTCTGTAGTTAATAAATTATATAGATCGTTTAATTCTTTTTTTAACAAGTCGAGCCAAGTTTCTACTTCTTGTTCTTTTTTTGCCAACTCTTCATAATCCTTAAAAAGCTTATCTAATGTCTTATCTTGTGAATGCTTAACAAGAAGGTTGTAGAATTTGATAACTTGAGTTGGATAAAGTAGACAGGCTTTAATGATGTCTCTTTCAGCTACCTCGATAGCCCTACCTAAGGCTACCTCCTCCTCTCTAGTGAGAAGAGGATGGTTAGCCACCTCTTTGAAATAAAGCGTTATAGAATCATCAAGGACCTTTTTAAACTTTATCCCTTCCTCATCATCTAAAGCTTCTTCTATTGGTTCAACATCGAATTCATCTATAAATTGTTCGTCTTCAAAGAGACACAGCTTCCTCTGAGGCATGGGACGCCTCCTTAGGTTATTTTACAACTCTTTAGTCTTAAAGTATGCTTTATTTGATATAAATACTGTTCGATATTCCCTTTCTCGAAAGATACTTCACCTTTTTCTAAGCACTCTTTTATCCTTTCTATTTTTAAACGAGCCCTTTCCTTCATGATGAAATGCAAGATTTGCTCAAAGGCAGACCTTTCGTCCTCAAAGGGCGGAGAAAAGAAAAGGTCGCTGTATATCTCCTGGAAGAAGGGGTCTAAGATTTCCTGCGGGTCAACACCAGCATCGTAGGCGGAAAGTAGAGTCCTTATAAATTCTGTGTAAGGGCTACTGTCATCCAAGATTTCTAAAAGACCTGCCTCTTTGAGAGTTTGAGCTTCCTTCGGGTAGTTTACCAAATACTGAGCAATTATCCGGTAGGGATGGGAGCAAAGCCCCTCTTCAACGGTTTCCCGATACTCCTCGCTAACTTCGTCTCTTTCAATTCCAGTTGATAAAGCTTTGGCAACCTCTTGAGAAGGGATGTCAAAGAGGGTTGCTAAAAAAGAGATAAGCCTTTTCTTAAGGAAAGGGTCCCGACAAGATTTAAAAAGCTCCACAAGCTCCTCAAAGGCGCTCTTTGGCTTTGAGAGAACCTTTTCTTGATACTCTTTTTGAATAAACTCTAAAGCATTAAAGGTAAAGGAAGCTAAAATGGCATCAGGGGGTCCTTCAACTTCTCCTTTAGACCTAAAAAAACTATCTGGGTCCTCGCCATAAGGCAAAACAACACAGTTTGGGAGGATGCCTTGGGCAATAAAAAGGGAGATCGCCCTTAGGGTTGCTTTTCTTCCCGCCTCGTCTCCATCAAAAAGTAAAGTTATGTCTTCAGCTAAATTTTTGAGCTTAGCTACATGTCTTTCGGTAAGGGCGGTTCCACAGGTTGCTACTACATTGTCTAAGCCCCTCTGCCAGAGGGTTAAAAGGTCAAAATAGCCTTCAACGATGTAAGCCTTACCCTTTTGTTTAATCTGTTTTTTGGTTTGAAATAAACCATAAAGAATTTCTGACTTCTTGAATATTTGCGAGTCTGGACTGTTCAAATACTTTGGTTCTCCCTTTGGGTCTAAGGTTCTTCCAGCAAAGCCAACGCATTCTCCAGCCTCGTTAAAAATAGGAATCATCACCCTATCCCGAAATAGGTCGATGTAACCTCCGTCTTCAACCCTTCTTATTAGACCAAGCTCCTCTGCCTGCTTTATTTCCTTAGCGTCAACTCTAAGTAAAGAGGATAAAATCCTCCCGTTAGAAGAGGCATAACCCAGCATGAAGTCTCTTACGGTCTCCTCAGAGATCCCTCTTTCTTTTAGGTAAGCCCTTGCCTTTTCTGCTTCTTCGCTTCTTAAAAGCTGTGCATGGTAGAACCTTGCGACTTTATAGTTTAGCTCGGCTAAAGTTTTTTCTTTTCTTTTCTGGGCGAAAAGGCTTTCGTCTACGGAAATTCCGCATCTTTCGGCAAGGTCAAGAATTGCTTGTTTAAAATCAAGCCCCTTTATCTTCATGTAAAAGGTGATGACATCGCCTGCTACCCCACACCCAAAGCATTTAAAGATTCCTCTATCAGGGCTTACGGTAAACGAAGGGGTCCTCTCTGAGTGAAAGGGGCAAAGACCTACATAGTTTTTACCAACCCTTTTAAGCTTTACATACTGAGAAACAAGGTCAAGTATGTTAAGCCTTGATTTAATCTCAGAATAAAGCTCTTCAAAGGACATGGTCGAGGTTGGCACTAATTGACTAATAACACGCCTTGGCAAAAGGTCAAGATTTTGAAAAAATTTCCCTTGACCAGAAAATTAAAACTTGATATCATAGCATATCACAAGCGAAAAACCCAAAAAAATCGGAGGTTAGGCATGGAGGTAAAAAAATCCATAGTTAAAAGCATCCAAAAATACTTTCTTCTCTCCTTTGCCCTTTTCCTTGCTGTTTCTTTGGTTAGCTTCTACCTCTCAACACGCTGGGTTTTTGAAAAACAAACTAACAACCTGATGAAGAACTTTGAGGATGCCCTCTCAGGTTTTCTAAAACAAAAAGAGGCTGAACTTTTAACCTACTCTTTGACTTTAGCCAACCCGCACATTCAGAATATCTACCTTTCCTTAGCAAAGGAAGCTGGCACGCTAACGAATGTCAATGAATCAAACAGACCCATCTTTGAAAAGTATGGAAGGGAGCTGAGGTCTGAGTATGAAGCCTTAGTAAAAGGGACAAACATCGCTCAATATTCCGTTCAATTTCATCTTCCTCAAGCGAGATCCTTTGTTAGAACTTGGCTTAAACCTGGGTCGGATGTCAAGCTTGATGACCTAGCGGGGTTTAGAAAAACCATCGTCACTGCCCAAAGTTCAAAAAAGCCAGTTCTTGGCTTTGAAGCAGGGCGTTTTGAGATAACTTTTAGGAGCGTCGTTCCAATTCTCTCTAAGGATGGGGAGCTTCTTGGCTCAGTTGAAGTTGCCTACCCTGTAGACCGGATGATGGAAGATTTTACCCAAACTTTTAAACAGGTTGATCGGTATGTCATAGTTTTTAATAAAGAGTTTGAGAAAATCTTTGATAAAAAGTTTATTGAGGAGGGGAAAGTCAAAGTCCTTCCCCAAGGTATTCTCTATGGTAAGCCTAAAAACATCGATGAAAAGACCTTGGATAAAATCCTAAATGCAAAGGATGAAAGCTTGAACATTGGCACACAATACTTTTTTAAGTTTCAACTAAAAGACTATGCAGGAAACCCTATGGGATACATCGCGATTGGCACAGACCAAAAGACTATTATCAACCTGTTTAGACTATCGGCCTTAATTTCAACTGCCTTGGTCGTTACGCTTCTCCTTATTATTGCTTTTACTATCACAAGACAGCTTAAAGGTCGTTCTCAGAGCCTTATTACCACGGTCAAAATGGTTGATGAGCTGGCAAAGGGGGGTGGCGACCTAACCTTTAGGTTCACCTCTCATGATGAATCCGAGATCGGCTTACTTTCCGCTAAATTCAATAACTTTCTTGAAAGTTTAGCAAACATCGTTAAAAGGCTTATTGAAAGCACTAAGAGCCTCTTTACCATCTCAGGCGAGCTCTATAAAGACGTTTCCCGCTCAACCGAGGTCGTCTCAGAGTTTACTGATAAGGCTGAATACATAAGCATGTCTTCTGCGGAAATTCTTTCTGCCATGAACGATGTTTCAACCTCCTTGGAAGAGCTTACCAAGGCTATTCGGGAGATAAGCGAAAAAGCCCAACTCTCAAGTCAAATGGTAAAAGAGACCTCTCAGGCTGTGTTTGAAACCAAAGAGCTTGCCGAAAAGCTAAAGGAAGCCAGTTTTGAGATAGAAGATATAGTAAACCTTATAAACAACATTGCTGAAAGCACAAATCTCCTTGCCCTAAACGCCTCGATCGAGGCCGCAAGAGCTGGCGAAGCTGGGAAGGGCTTTGCCGTCGTTGCAAACGAAGTAAAAGAGCTTGCAAGGCAAACCCAGTCTGCAACTCAAGAGATAAAACAAAAGATAGACTTTTTGGTGCAGGCAACAGGCAATGTTTCAAATTCTGTTGAAGGAATTGTTAGCCTGATTAAGAATGTTGAGGATGCGGCAGCAACCATTGCCTCGGCGGTTGAGGAGCAGACCATCGTGGTAAACTCCGTGTTCGAGCACATTTCAAGCGTTAGAGACAAGGTGATGATAACTGATGAGCAAGCTCAAGCTATAAAAAGGGAGGCCGAAGCTTTGAAAGAACTCTCCGAAAGACTAAAAAGGCAAGCAGAGGCTATAAAAGAGGTAGCAAACCAAATCAAAGAGCTAACCGACCAGTTCAAAGTGTAGATATTTTAGGGGGTGTTTGATGGAAACTCTCAGAGAAAAAGTCTATGAAGCAGTGTTTGAGGAAAACGCAAGCTTAAAGCAGGAAAAACTAAAAGCCCTTTTGGTAAGCTTAAACAATGAAGGATATGTAGGAAGGTCTATTTATCCTCTTTACAAGAAAATTAGCGAAGGCTTTCTTGGGTTTACTGTGCCAGCCTTTAACCTTAGGATTTTGACCTATGACCTTGCAAGGACTATCTTTAGAGTTGCAAAGAGGCTAAATGTAGGCGCGGTAATCTTTGAGATTGCCCGCTCGGAGATGGGCTACACTAAGCAGAGCCCCCTTGAGTATGCAGTATGTGTCCTTGCAGCAGCGCGGGATGAAGCCTATCCTGGTCCAGTTTTTCTTCAGGGAGACCACTTCCAAGCAAACAGAAAATCCTACTTCGCTAACCCAGACGCTGAAAAAAGGCTCCTTATAAACTTGATTGAACAAGCAATATCCGCCCAGTTTTACAACATTGACATCGATGCTTCAACCATTGTTGACCTTGAAAAAGAAGACATCATGGAACAGCAAAGGGCAAACTACGAGCTTACCGCTGAGCTTGCTGAGTTCGTAAGAAGCATAGAGCCTAAGGGGATAACAGTAAACCTTGGCGGAGAAATCGGAGAGATCGGGGGCAAAAACAGCACCCCTGAAGAGCTAAGAGCCTTCCTTAAAGGCTTTAAGCGAACCTTCAAAGGCGAGGTTGGTCTCTCAAAGATCAGCGTTCAGACGGGCACAAGCCATGGAGGAGTGGTCTTACCTGATGGGTCAATAGCACAGGTTGCTTTAGATTTTAACGTTCTTCGAACCCTTTCTCGGATTGCCCGTGAAGAGTTTGGGTTAGCAGGAGCGGTTCAGCACGGAGCCTCAACCCTTCCTGAAGAATACTTCGAGCTTTTCCCAGAGAACGAGTGCGTTGAAGTTCATCTGGCAACAGGCTTGCAGAACTTTATCTACGACCACAGAGCCTTGCCCGAGGATTTTAGACAGAGAATATACGCTTATTTGAAAGATAACTTTGCTCAGGAATGGAAGGAAGGGCTTACTGAAGCTCAATTTATCTACAAAACAAGGAAAAAGGGCTTTGGAGCCTTTAAAAAGGATTGGTGGAACCTACCTCAAGATGTGTTAAACAGCATCTTTTCCGACATGGAAGGTTATTTTGAGAAGATCTTTCTTAAGCTTCGGGTAAATAACACCTTGGATTTAGTTAAGGCTCAGCTACACCTTTGATAAAACTTTCCAGGGAGGCTCTTCACTAACCCCTTAAGCTCAAGCTCGGTTAGCAAGGATAAGAGCTGAGGAAGGTCAAAACCTGTTTGGGCAAGAAGATTTTCAAGATGCGTTGGATATTGACTTAAACATTCTAAGATTCTTCTTTCCTCTTGAGAGACTTCTAAAGATGCGACATCTTCCTTTCTTTTCTCAAGAGGTTTATACTCTATTCCTAAATGATAGAGGATGTCTTCTGTTGAGGTGACAGGAATAGCCCCGTTTTTGAGGAGGTAGTGCGTTCCTTGGGACTGCTCGGAAAAGATGTTTCCCGGGCAGACGAAAACATCCCTCCCCTGGTCCTGAGCCCATTTTGCGGTGATTAATGTACCGCTTCTTCTTCCAGCTTCCACAACCAAAACACCCTGAGAAAGTCCGCTAATGACCCTATTTCTTCGGGGAAAGTTTTCTCTTTTTGGGCGGGTTCCTAAGGGGAACTCGGAAACGATAGCCGAGCCGGAATCAAGGATCTTCAAAAAGAGGTCTCTATTCTCTGGCGGATAGATGATGTCAAGCCCTGTTCCAAGGACGGCAACTGTTTTACCTCCCTCCTTTAGGGTAGTTTTGTGGACTAAAGTATCTATACCTCGAGCTAATCCTGAGACAGTGGTCAACCCTGCTTCGATAAGTTCAGGCACAAATTTTTCGACTATCTCCTTGCCATAAGGGGTTGGTTTTCTTGTCCCCACGATGGCTAAAGTAGAATTAAAAGGAAGCTCACCTAAAACATAAAGAAAAGGTGGTTTGTAGGGGATATTTTTAAGTAATTCAGGGTAGTCCTCTTCCTTATAAAAGATAATCCGAATTTTTAACCTTTCGCATTTTTTTAATTCCTCTTTAGCAATTCTAAAAATCTCCTTTTCAGAATAAGGAAAACCCTTTAAGATTTGGCTTGTTTCTTCTTCCTCAAATATTTTGCAAAGCCTAAAAGTTGCCCTTTCCTTGAGATAAAACCCAAGAAGCAAAAGCTTTTCTTTTTCAAGGTCAAGGGGAGCTTCATCTACTGATTGAAGCATAGGGTTAAAGAGTTTTCGTTCTTATTTAGCGTGGCGTAAGGCTTGATAAGCTCTGCGACCTTTTCTAAATTTTGAAGGTTCAAGGATCCACTCCAACTGAAGGTAACGCAAGGCTTGGGTTCTGAGGAAATGGCTATCTTCAACTCGCTTCCTTCGTTTAAAGCATGATAAAGCTCTGCTTCAACAAGACAAAGTAAGCCAAGGAGTATGTTGTAAGGAAGCTTAACCGTAGCTTTATATTTTTCTATCACTTCTTTTTTTATTTTATGCTTAAACCTTAAGTCAGCCTCCCAAAAGAGCATCTCTTTTTGCATGACCTCAAAGAGGTCCCAAGGTCCCTCATCCTCGCAGATTAGGTCAGCTAAGGCAATGTTAAGCTGGTTGTTAAGCTTATCAAGGGAGGACATCATTTTTTGGAAAAGGGCTAAGCCCTCTTCTGTTAAATATTTTGAAGGATTAAGCATGATACGCTGAAGAGGAAGATACACGCCTTGGAGCGACCCGCGTAGATTATGAAAATAGCCCTGAACAAAGGCTCCAAGGATAGCTTTCCTACAAAAATCTTTATCCATTCTTTAAGACCTCTCTATCCGTTAAGGATTTTCTTAAGGTTAAAGGGTCGACAAACTGGATCTCAAGACCATAGGGTATGCCAAGGGCAAGCCTGCTAAGTTTAAGCTTAAAGGGGGAAAGAAATTCCTTTAAAAATTCAGCGGTAGCATTGCCAGATAGCGTAGGCGATAAAGCAAGGATAACCTCTTCTACTTCATTTTCTTCAATCAGACCTTTTAGTTCCTCTAAAGGTAGGTCGTGAGCTGTTATCCCTTCCCTTGGGGATAAAAGATAGTGGAGCACAAAGTAGGTTCCGTTGAAGAGGCTAAGGCTCTCGATGGCGTATAAGGTGACTGGGCTTTCGACTATACATAGCAATCTCCGGTTGCGGGAATTATCAAGACATATTGAGCAGAGCTCATCTTCAGAAAGGTTTCGACATTTCTTACAAAGCTTTACCTTCTTAGGAAGCTCGGAGATAAGAAAAGAGAGCTCTTCGCAAAGTTCTGGCTTTGAAAGGAGATAGAAGACGATCCTTGTTGAGCTTCGCTCTCCAAGCCCAGGGAGCTTGGCTAACTTTTCAATTAGACTTTTTAAGACCCTTGGATAGATGTTTTTTGAAGCAGTTAGCATCCCTTTTTAAATTTTAAAAACCAGGCAACTTAAACCCAGGCGGTAGAGGAAGTCCACCGGTAAGCTTCGAGAGCTCTTCCTCTACCATGGCTTTAGCCTTCCGAAGAGCCTCGTTTACTCCTGCTACGATTAGGTCTTCAAGCATCTCTTTTTCTTCTGGGTTTATTAACTCCTTCTCTATTTCTATACGGATTATCTCCTGCCTTCCATTGGCTACAACTTTTACCATACCCCCACCAACCTGAACCTCAATCTCCCTCGTCTCAAGCTCTTTTTGCATCTCTTCAATCTTTTGCTGCATCCGCTGCACTTCTTTAAAAAGCTTCTGCAACTCCTTTGGTAACCCCATTTTTATTCTCCTTTAGCTGGTTGTATGTAAGCTATCTTTGCAGATAAGATGTTCATAATGGCTTGAACCTCTGGTCTATTCTTTACCTCCTCAGGGTCTCGCCTCATTTTCTTAACTTCAAACTCCACCTCCTTCCCAAAAAACTTTAACACAAGGTCTTTAAGCTTATCCCAATAGGCTGAAGTCAAGAGAGGATAATCTTCTTCAAGAAGGAAGACCATCTTATTATCCCTTTCCTCAGGCTTGGGAACGCTCTCTAACAGGGCTCTAAATGTAGCACTCTCCTTTCCTACAATATCAAGAAACTCTTCCCACTCCACTCCCTTTTTTTCTTCCTTTGCTACCTTTTTAGGCGTGAGGTTGTCATCCCAAGCGTCAGCGAGGGGTCTCTTACTTTTTTCTTCTTTTGTTTCCTCTTTAGTCTCTGCTTTTAGCTCAACTTTAGTCTCTACTTTTTTCGTCTCTGCTTTAGTCTCTACTTTAGGCTCAAGTTTAGGCTCGACCTTTCTATCATCCTCCAGCTCAGGAGCCACCAAAGCTTCAGTTGGTAATTTTTCAAGAAGTGTGTCAATGGAGATAAACTTTTCGTATTCACATATTTTAGCTATCATCAACTCAAACTGAAATTGGGGATAGGTAGAACGCCTTATAGCCTCAAGCCCTTTATAAAGGGCTTGATAGATTAAAAGAAAATCCTCTTTATTTCCCAAGAAAAGAAGGTCCTTAAGCAAGCGAAAATCTATTCCTTTATCCGCAAGCACTTCTTGAGAAAAGATTTTAGCTAAAAAAAGCTCCCGGAAGAGGTGGGTTAGCCTTTCGGTAAAGGAGATAATATCCACTCCCTTTTCATAAAGATTCTGCACAAGTTCCATAGCTTTTTTTAAGTCTCGCTCAATCAAGGCTTTTGCCAGGTCCTCAAAGATCATCTCTTCATGCCAGCCAAAGCTATAGAGAAGGTCTTCCTTGGTCCTAACACCGTAAGCCACTGCTTGGTCAAGGAGAGAAAGGGCATCTCTTAGGCTTCCTTGTGCCTCTCTCGCTATTAGTTCAAGAGCAGGTTGATCAATTTGATAGTTTTCAAGCTCACATATCCTCTGTAAATGGTTAAAAATTAGCTTAAAATCAAGCCGTCTAAATTCATAGCGTTGACAACGGGAAAGAATGGTAGGGGGAAGCCTGTTTGGCTCAGTTGTGGCAAGGATAAAGTAGACATGAGATGGGGGCTCCTCTAAGGACTTAAGAAGAGCGTTGCTTGCCTCTTTAGTTAGCATGTGAGCTTCGTCGATGATGTAAACTTTGGCTTTACCCTTTGCGGGAGCATATTTTAGGGCATCGATAATCTCCCTAATCTGGTCTATTCCACGGTTTGAGGCTGCATCTATTTCCAAAACATCAACATGAATACCCTTCATTATCTCAACGCAGGATTGACACTGGTTGCAGGGTTCATAGACCTCGGGATTGATATTCTGACAATTTAAAGCCTTGGCTACAATCCTTGCCAAAGTAGTCTTGCCTGTTCCTTTTATCCCAGCAAAAAGAAGGGCATGACTAAGTTTGTTCCTTTTTAGGGCATTGACAATCGTTTTAACAACCGCGGACTGCCCAACAACTTCAGAAAACCTTTGTGGTCTATACTTTCTGGCAAGGACTAAGTAGGACATGCTTTGACTATTTTACTTAAATATAGTCAAAAAACAAGACTCTCAAAGGTTGTTTCATAAACCCTTGCCTTATGGGTCGGTTAAGTAAAAAACTTCAGGAAAACTTCCCCTACCCTATTCTTTCCGAGCGAAGGTATCTCTTATATCTTATTTGTCTCCATGAGGCTGTACTAAAAATGTTTTTGTGCAAGCCCTCCTGCTGTCGCCCCGAGCCCCTTTTTTGTCGCCCCGAGCCCCTTTTTTGTCGCCCCGAGCCCCTTTTTTGTCGCCCCGAGCCCCTTTTTTGTCGCCCCGAGCCCCTTTTTTGTCGCCCCGAGCGTAGCGAGGGGTCCCTCGGCGCTTGCGCACCTCGGGATGACATCACGGGATGCCGTCCCGAACAAAGTGAGGGATGCCTCGCTATCGCTCGATGGAACTTTTTTAAACAGCTCTTTTGTCTCCCTTGATTTTTAAAGCTTTAATATTATGATTATGAAAATCTTTTGGAAAAGACCTTGCTAAGGAACCATTTAACGGACAAATTTTTTTAAGCTATTTAAAAAAGAAAAAGGACGGAGTAGATGCCAAAGATTAAGGTTGCTGATTTAGCGCTTGAGCTAAACCTCCCTGTAGAAGAACTAATTTTGAAGTTAAAAGATTCTGGTTTTAGCATAAAAAACGCCCAGAGTCTACTTTCGGAAGAGGAAGTGGAAAGGATTAAAGAGATGTTTAAACCTAAGAAAGAATTTATAGTAATAAAAAAGGAAGAGGCTGAGGTAGCTCAGGAACAACCCAAAAAAAGGAAACTTATCATAAAAAAGAAAGTTCAGCCTACAGAAGAAGTTCAACCAAAGCCCGAAGAAAAGCTCATTTCCGAAGAAGCTAAGGTAGAAGGTGAAAAGGTAGAAGTTGAAATAGAAGAAGCAAAGGAGATAAAAGAAGAAGAAAAAAAAGAAACAGAAAAACCTGAGGAACCATCTGCAAAGAGGGTAGTTACAGAATTTAAACCACGAAGAGAACGCTACAGAAAAAGGGAAGAAAAACCAGAAATAACACCTCCCCCTCAGCCCATTCCGGAAAAACTTGAAAAAGAAGAAAAGAAGAAAAAGGAAAAGATAAAGGCTGAAGAGAAAAAACCAAAGAAAAAACCCTCGGCTTTAAAGAGGGAAAGAGAAGTAAAAGAGGACATCGAAGATTTCTTTTTTGAGGAGGAGCCTACAGAGCTTTTTGAAGAAAGACCTGAGGAAGAAGAAAAACCAAGGATCCCAGCCAAAAAGGAAAAGCCAACCAAAGAGCCCTCAAGACCTTCAACCCTACCCCCAAAGGAAAGGAAGATAAAGGTCTATGAGACCATTCAAGTTGGTGAGCTTGCTAAATTAATGGGGGTTAAGGTTGGTGAACTTTTGAAGAAAGCTTTAATGATGGGGCTTCCCCTCACCATAAATCAATCTATCGATGCTGATACAGCGGCAATTCTTGCCGATGAGTTTGGGTTCAAAGTAGAAAAAGCTCCTGTTGAGGAGGAGCTTCTTCTACAGTATGTTCCTCCAAAGGAAGAGGAGCTTAAGCCAAGACCACCTGTGGTCACAGTAATGGGTCATGTTGACCATGGGAAAACCACTCTTCTTGACGCCATACGAAAAACTGATGTGGCAAGCAGAGAAGCTGGCGGAATTACCCAACACATCGGAGCCTATAAAGTAACCCTTGAAGATGGAAGGCAGATAACTTTTATTGACACGCCTGGGCATGAAGCCTTTACCACCATGAGAGCAAGGGGGGCTCAGGTCACAGATATTGTCATTCTTGTGGTAGCGGCAGATGATGGCGTCATGGAACAAACCAAGGAAGCCATTGAGCATGCGAGGGCAGCTGGAGTGCCAATAGTTGTGGCTATAAACAAGGTCGATAAGCCTAACGCTAATCCCGAAAGGGTTAAGAGCCAACTTGCCGAGCTTGGGCTTGTCCCTGAGGAATGGGGTGGCGACACGCTTATGGCTAACATTTCAGCCAGAAACAGGATTGGCATTGAAGAGCTTCTTGAGCTTGTTTTACTTCAGGCTGAAATGTTAGACCTAAAAGCAGCTTACGATAGACCAGCAAGAGGAAGGGTAATCGAAAGTCGGCTTGACAAAGGCAAGGGACCAGTGGCCACGGTCCTAATTCAAGAAGGAACGCTTAGAGAAGGAGATGTCTTTGTCTCGGGGCAAACCTTTGGTAGGGTTAGGGCAATGTTTGATAGCCTTGGACAAAGGGTAAAGGAAGCAACCCCTTCTACTCCGGTTGAAATTTTAGGATTTGAGGAGCTGCCACAGGCAGGGGATGACTTTATCGTCGTTGAGGATGAAGAGAAGGCAAGGAAGATCGCCGAGTATCGGCAAAGAAAGGCAAGAGAAGCTGAAGCGGCAAAGCAAACTAAGATATCCTTAGAGAAGATCTTTGAAAAACTAAAAGAGGGTGAGCTCAAAGAGCTTAAGATTGTCCTTAAGGCAGACACACAAGGAACGCTCGAAGCCTTGGATGCCTCATTACAGAAGCTCTCGACTGATAAGGTTAAAGTAACGATAATCAGGAAGGGCATTGGTGCCATAACCGAAAGTGATGTAATGCTTGCCTCGGCATCTGAGGCTATCGTCATTGGTTTTAATGTTAAGCCAACCTCGCAAGCTAAAGAAACAGCTAAGCAAGAGGGAGTAGACATTCGCTTCTATGATGTTATCTACCATCTTCTGGAAGACATCAAGAAGGCGATGGAAGGGTTGCTTGAGCCTGTTTATGAAGAGGTTATCACTGGGGTTGCCGAGGTTAGAGCTACCTTTAAAGTGCCCAAGGTTGGAATTGTGGCTGGATGCTATGTTAAGGAGGGTGTTATAAGCAGAAACAACAAAGTTAGAGTGATCCGAGACGGAGTGGTAGTGTTTACCGGTGGAATTGCCAGTCTCAAACGCTTCAAAGAGGATGTGAAAGAAGTTCAAGCTGGCTATGAATGCGGGCTTAAGATTGAAAACTTTAACGATGTAAAAGTGGGGGATATTATAGAAGCCTTTGAGGTCAGAAAGGTTGAGCAGAAGCTTTAGAGCTTTTAAATGGTTGTAGGAATTGCCAGGATAGAGCTTTACTTCCCCTACCCTAACTCCTTAAAAGAAAAAAGGCAGATTTTGCGGGCTCTAACTCAAAAGATAGAAGCAAACTTTAAACGAATATCTATCGCTGAGGTTGACGGGCATGACCTGTGGCAAAAGGCAGTCCTTGGAATAAGCCTTGTCGGGAAGGATAGAGAGTTTGTAGACAGTAGGCTAACGACAATCATTGAATTTATTAAAAAAAATTCAGAACTGGAAATCGTAAAGGCAGAAATTGACCTTATAGGATATTGAAAAAAATGAGCAGACGTTCGGAGCGCGTTGCAAGTCTCCTTCAAGATCTGTTGTCAGAAATCATCATGTTTGAGCTAAATGACCCAATCTTTAAAAAGTTTATAAGCATAACTGAAATAAAAATTGGCGATGATTTGAAAAAGGCAACCGTTTACTTTAGGGTCTACGATGCTGACCCAGCGGAGTTAGAGAGTGCTTTATCCAAGGCGAAGGGCTACATTAAGAAGCTCTTGGCCGAGAGAATGACTATAAAGTTTCTTCCGGACATTGAGTTTAAGCAGGACCTAAGAGAAGAGGAAGAAAAACGGCTTGACGAACTTTTTGCAAGGATTAAAAAATCTTGATGGACTTTTCAAAGGTCTACCAATTTTTAAATTCAGCCAAAAACATCCTTTGCATCACTCATACTGCCCCTGACCTCGATGGAATATCAAGCATGCTCGCTTTTTATCAGGCTTTTAAAGATTTTCCTTTGCAAAGCGTCACCCCGAGCGAATCAAAGGATGAGGAGAAAAGAAATTTCATCTTGCTTCTTGAAGACATACCTCGCAAGGCTTATTATCTGCCAGGCATTGAAGCTATAACCAAAGTGGAAGACTTATCAACTAACATCCACCCTGAGCTCCTTATTGTGTTTGATGCTCACTGTCCGAAAAGGATTAACGAGAAAGTGCTATCTTTTTTTAACAGACCAAGGTTTGCCATCATTTTTGACCATCACCATAGGGAAGCTTGCGAGCCCTTTGCTGAAGAACAAATAGAGCTAATCGACCCCTCCTCCCCTTCTACCACAGCCTTACTCTTTGATTTCTTCACCTTTACCAACATGCCCATAACTCAAGAGGTCGCAACCTTACTCCTTTTTGGATTATACTACGATACAGGCGGGTTTAGATATGAAAATGTTTCCGCAAGGACCTTTGAGATGGCCTCACAGCTTGTCAAGCTTGGGGCAAGCCCAAGCGCAGTAGCCAACGCCATCTACTCAAACCGGACGCTTGGGGAGGTCAATCTTCTTAAAAGTGCCCTAAATCGCATGAAACTTCTCAAAGACGGAAAGGTCATTATAACCTATTTGACTAAAGAAGATTTTGAGCGCTATGGGAAAGAGCTTGATGACTTGGCAAGCTTTTTTAGAGATGTAGAAGGAGTAATGCTTTCCATCCTGGTAAAAGAGCTTGATTATGACCATATATCAGTTAGCCTAAGGAGCAAGCCCCCCTATCCCTGCCTACCTTTGGCTAAGGAGTTTAGAGGGGGAGGGCATGCCTATGCCTGCGGGTTTAGGGTTCGTTCTCAATCCTTAGAAGAGGTCATAAAGCTTTTAGAGGAAAAGATTTCTCAGCTTGAGTTTGGTCGTTAGATGAGGACAAACGATTTTAAGAATTTATCAGGTATTCTTGTTATCGATAAGCCTCAAGGATTAACTTCAATGGATGTTGTTGAAGAGATAAAAAGGGTCCTCAGGGTAAAGAAGGCTGGGCACGGCGGAACCCTTGACCCAATAGCCACGGGTGTATTGCCAATTTTTTTAAATGAAGCTACGAAAGTTGCCCAGATCTTTCTTGACGGAGATAAGCTCTATGAAGGAGTAATGCAGCTTGGGATAACCACGGACACTTACGACATAACTGGAGAGGTCTTAGCAACAAGCGACCCAAGCTCAATCACCTTAGAGGATGTTCAAAGGATCATCCCCCACTTTATCGGGGAAATTCAGCAGTCCCCTCCCCCTTTTTCAGCGGCAAAGTATAAAGGGAGACCACTTTATAGGTATGCAAGGAACGGGCTTATCATAACGAAGAACCCCAAGACAGTAAGGATTTACGATTTTAAGATCCTCGAAATGAACGGAGCAGAGGTTAGATTTTTGCTTGCCTGCAGTAAAGGCACCTATGTAAGGACTTTGGTGCATGACTTTGGGCAAAGGCTTGGATGCGGAGCGGTGCTTAAAAGTTTAGTGAGACTTAAAAAATCTGTTTTTACACTTGACCAAGCTATCAGCCTTGATGAGGTAAAGGTTATAGCTAAGGAGGATAGAATTTCTTTGCAAAAAAGGATTATTCCTCTTGAGAAGGCATTAGAATTCTTACCCAAGGTAATCGTAAACGAAGAATTTGCCCAAAAGATTAGAGCCGGAATTAGGATCCCAACTTCTTCCTTTCTATCTTGGGTCAGGTTCCAAAAACTTTCCCTTAACCCAACTGAAAAATACATTCGCCTTGCTACTCCAAAGAATGAGCTCGTTGCCATCATCGAAAACCCCTTTATGCATCCCACAAACCCATACCTTACCTATTTCAGGGTTTTCCCATCAAGGAATAAGAGCTAAAATTTAACAAAATGAAGAAAAAAATAAAATCAGTCATTCTTTTTCTGGCAAGGATCATCATAAGCTTCGGTTTGCTCTTTTACTTATTAAAAAAAACCGAGTGGGATAAACTTTTTCTCGTCTTGAAAAACCTTTCCCCTATTTACTATGTTTTAGCCTTTACTTGCGTCTTGAGTTTTGAAACCTTGGTAGCGCTTCGTTGGAAGAAAATCTGCAAAATTTGGGGGTTTGAAAAACCTTTAAGCTTTTACTTAAAAGGCTATCTCATGAGCCTCTCTTTGAACACCGTTTTCCCAGGCATCGTTGCCGGAGATACCCTAAGGGCAGGCTTACTCATCAAAGAGGGGCTACATTGGAAAAAAGCAAGCATGAGCCTCCTCTTTGACAGAGGCTACGGTTTGTTTGGTATACTCGTCATCCTATCCTTAAGCCTCCCTTTGTATGGCGACTTCTTGCCTCAGTCCTTCAAACAGACCCTTTTCTTAATCATATATTCGGCAATTTTAGGATTTTTCC
This sequence comes from Caldimicrobium sp., assembly GCA_009903935.1. Lineage (GTDB taxonomy): Bacteria > Desulfobacterota > Thermodesulfobacteria > Thermodesulfobacteriales > Thermodesulfobacteriaceae > WYEG01. The sequence goes on from WYEG01000059.1 coordinate 34,467, forward strand.
TAATAAACCTTCTTGGGAAAAAATTTTTTCCAAAGATACAAAATCCTGAAACCCTAAAGCCTCTCTTTTTCCCACAAAATCTGATACCCATTGTTTTAGGCTTTGTTGTCCAGGTCTTTTTTGTGCTCCAGTATGTTTTTTTAAGCAAAGCCCTTTTCCTTAGCCTTCCTTTGAGGGTTTTGTTTGTAGTGATTCCTATAGTTAGCTTTCTTTCCGCCCTTCCTTTAAGCATCTCAGGGCTTGGGGTAAGGGAAGGAACGCTAAGCTATTTTCTTCACCTTCTTGGCTATCCCCTTGAGTATGGAGTTGCCCTTGGGCTCCTTGGTTATTCTCTTATTTTAATTTCTGCCATACCGGGAATATTGCTTTACCTTACTAAACGATGGAGATAGGCTTTCTAATAAAAAGCTTCCTTGCTCTATTTACCGTGGTTGACCCCATTGGAGGTGCTCCACTTTTTCTAACCTTAACTGAAGGGGCATCAGAAAAAGAAAGAAAGCTTATTGCCCTTAGGGCAAGCTTAACCCTTTTCATCGTTTTAGCTCTCTTTTTATTCCTTGGGCAAAATCTTCTTAAGCTATTCCACATATCACTCTCTGCCTTCAAGGTGGCTGGGGGCTTACTTCTAATACTAACAGCTATCGACATGCTTTATGCCAGAACAAGAGCCATAAAAGAAACGCCTGAAGAGCGCGAAAAATGGAAAGAAAGAGAAGATGTATCCATCGTGCCCCTTGGGATACCCTATTTAGCTGGACCAGGAGCCATAACGACCACGGTCATCCTTTCTGAAGGAATAGATTGGGAAAAAAAGCTGTGGTTGTTAGGAGTAATTGCCCTTGTTTCCTTTTTAACTCTTATTATCTTCTTCTTTGCAAGCTACATCTTTAGGTTTTTTGGAGAGACGGGCACAAAAGCCTTGGTGAGAATACTTGGGCTAATCCTTGCAAGCATTGCGGTAGAATACATCATAAGCGGCATAAGAGAGAGCTTAGGGCTCAACTAAAAGGGGGCATGCTGGTCGACACCCTTAACGCCATAGTCTTAGCCTTTGCCTTTGCCTTGATTTTAGCCTTCCTTTTCTTGAAGCTTAGGCTTCCGGTTTTGACCGCCTTTTTATGCGCAGGACTTCTTGTTGGACCATCGGGTTTTAATCTGATCAAAGACCCACATGCAGTAGAAAGCATTGCCGAGATTGGCATCATCCTCCTTATGTTCATTATCGGTATTGAGTTTTCCGTAAAGAAGCTTTTAGCCTACCGCAGAGAAGTATTCATTGCCGGCTTGCTTCAAGTAGTCCTAACTTTAATCTTTTCCTGCTTGTTGTATTTAGCCCTGATAGCTTCTAACATCAAAGTTGCCATCTTCTTTGGGTTGTTTATCTCCTTTAGCAGCACCGCTGTGGTTTTAAAGATCTTGACAGACCGAGGGGAGCTTAACACTCCTCACGGACGGTATATCTTTGGGATTTTAATCTTCCAGGATTTAACCGTTGTCCTTGCCATGCTCCTTCTGCCGATGCTCGCCGATGAACCTTTAACCCTTTCTGAAGTCCTTTTTAAAATCTTTAAAGCCTTCGGCGTTTTAGCAATCCTTCTTCTACTTGCCTTAAAGGTCATCCCAATCCTTTTGGAATTAGTGATAAAAACCCGCTCAAGGGAGCTCTTTTTGATAAGCATTTTTCTAACATCCCTTGGAGTTGCTGTTTTTAGCCATAAACTCGGGTTGTCCCTTTCGCTTGGTGCCTTCATTGCCGGGCTTGCCATCGCAGAATCGGAATATGCCTATCAAACCATCGCTGAAGTAAAACCCTTAAAGGATCTGTTTATGGCCCTCTTTTTTATCACTATCGGAATGCTTCTTTCTATTCCTGCTATCTCACAAAATCCTTTGCAGGCTTTAATTACACTCCTTTTTATCTTTGTTTTAAAAACTATAGTGGTTTTCTTAGTGGTATATTTTCTTAACAAAAACCTCCGCACAGCCTTTTTATCCTCTTTTTATCTTTTCCAAATCGGGGAGTTTTCTTTCGTTCTTCTTCTTCAAGGCGAAAAGCTAAACCTTTTGAGCCCAGATGTTTCTCAAATCCTTATAGCCTCATCAGCATTGACCCTATTTTTAACTCCCCTTGTGATAGGGGTAGCAGACAAAATGACATATAGATTTTTAAAAACCTTCCGAGCAAAACACAAAGACCTTGTTAGAAAAGAGGATGAAAAGCCACATCACAAACATATTCATCGGGCAATCATCCTTGGGTTTGGAATCTGCGGAAGGAATGTAGCCCGAGCTCTAAAGCTTTTAGATGTGCCCTATGCTGTCATAGAACTAAACCCAAACACTGTTAAGCGCTATCGCAAGAAAGGAGAACACATATTCTTTGGTGATGCCACAAACCCAGAAATTCTCATAAGATACGGGATAAAATCTGCAGAGCTTTTGATAATAACTATCACCGACCCCGTTGCCGTGAGAAAGGTAGTAAAGCTTGCCAAGGAATTAAATCCCAGCATATTTATCATTACCCGGACTAAGTTTGTTGCTGAAATTGATGAACTCTTAAAGCTTGGAGCAGATGAAGTAATCCCTGAGGAATACGAAGCCTCGATCGCCCTCTTTGAAAAAACATTACGCTACTTTAAAATCCCTCTCAATGTAATAAACGAGCTTGTTTCAGACCTAAAAAGCGAACACTACGAAGCTTTAAGAACAGAAGTGATAACAAAATTAAAGAAATTTCATCCAGAGGAGCTTCTAAAGAAGCTAACCTTTGAAAACTATCTCGTAAAGCCTGGTCATCCCCTTGTAGGAATGACCTTAAGGGCGCTAAATTTAAGGGCAAAGACTGGGGCAACCGCTATCGCTATAAAAAGGGGGGATGAGCTAATAGTAAATCCTCAGCCCGAAACTGTTTTAAAGGAAGGAGACCTTCTTGTGCTCATCGGCTCAGAACCTCAAATAAACCGTGCCCTTTATTATCTGGAAAGCCCTTATGAAGGGATGTATTGAAAGAGTATTCACTATCATTCTCCGCTTAACAAGCGCCCCCTTGCTCTTCAGGACGGCAAAACTGGAGCTCTTTGTGCTGTGGCTGTTCTAAAAATGTTTTTGTGCAAGCCCTTCTACTGTCACCCTAAGCCTAATTTTTTGTCACCCCGAGCCTCCCCTCTTTGTCACCCCGAGCCTCCCCTCTTTGTCACCCCGAGCCTCCCCTCTTTGTCGCCCCGAGCTTCCCCTCATTGTCACCCCGAGCCTCCCCTCTTTGTCGCCCCGAGCTTCCCCTCATTGTCGCCCCGAGCCTCCCCTCTTTGTCGCCCCGAGCGTAGCGAGGGGTCTCCCCCTGGGGATGCCCTCCCGAACGAAGTGAGAGATGCCTCACTATACCTCGGTAGGGCAGATTATGGAACTTTTTTGAACAGCCCTTTTTGCGCTTGCCCAAACTTAATTTTTGATTATTATTATTTTATAACTTTCTCCTTTGGAGGTTATATGCAAGCTATCCCTCTTGACCTATACGAGGAGCTTGAAGCTTTAGACCCAAGGATCAAATCTGTCTTTCTCAAGCTTTTTGATTATTTAATGAAGGAAAGGGTGACGAAAGATGACTTTCAGAGGTTAACCGAAAAGGTAGAAAAATTAGCTGACATCGTAGCCGAGCTCGCCGAAGCTCAGAAAAGCACCAAAGAAGAATTAAAAGCCTTATCTAAAACTGTGTCTGAGCTTGCCGAGGCTCAGAAAAGAACAGACCAAAGATTAGCTGAGCTTGCTGAGGCTCAAAAGAGAACTGAAGAAGAATTAAAAGCCTTATCTAAAACTGTGTCTGAGCTTGCCGAGGCTCAGAAAAGAACAGATCAAAAATTAGCTGAACTTGCTGAGACTCAGAAGAGAACCGAACAAAGATTAGCTGAGCTTGCTGAGGCTCAGAAAAGAACAGATCAAAAATTAGCTGAGCTTGCCGAAGCTCAGAAAAGAACAGACCAAAGAGTAGCTGAGCTTGCCGAGGCTCAAAAGAAGACTGAAGAAGAATTAAAAGCCTTATCTAAAACTGTGGCTGAGCTTGCTGAAGCTCAGAAAAGAACCGAAGAAGAAGTCAGAACGCTTGCGCAAGAGCTAAAAAGGACAAGGCAAGACTTGGGAGGGCTCTCTTTAAGCTTTAGTTATGCCTTTGAAAACGAAGCTTATAGAATGCTCCCTCAAGTTCTAAAAAAGTATGGCTTGGAATTAGAAGACAAGCTAATAAGAAAAGAAGTTGCTGGAGAAGAAATAAACTTCTTTGCAACCGCAAGGAAGAACGGGAAAACTGTCTACATAGTAGGAGAAACAAAGTTAAGGCTTGATGATACGAAGAAGAGGGATGATGTGTTTAAACAGCTTGAGAAGAAGATATCAGCGGTAAAAAAGGTGTATGGGGATGTCCAAATAGTTCCGTTGATAGTTACACATTTTGCGAAAGAGAGTATGCTAAAGAAAGCTAAAGAGAAGGGCATAATCGTCGTCCAAAGCTTTGAGTGGTAGAAAAAGGAGGTCTACCGTCGCATGTTGTAAGGCAAGCGGCTCTTCGCCCTTTCGTCAAGCAAAAAAGATAATAGCCAATCCAAATTTTAGCCCACGGGCTATTTCAAAAAAGTCCCCCACTCCGTCCTGCTGAGCGTCCTTTTTTGTCCTGCCGAGCGTTAGCGAGGCACCCCCATGAGGAAACCCCTCACTTCTTTCGGGATGACGCTTCGGGATGTCCTCCCTCGGCACGCTTCCCTTTTTGTCCTCCCTCGGCGCTCTTCCCTTTTTTGTCTTCCCGAGGCACGCAAGTGCCGAGGGACCCCCTCGCTTCCTTCGGGACGACATTTCTCGGCTGTGCCTTCCCGAGGCACGCTTCCCTTTTTTGTCTTCCCGAGGCACGCAAGCGCCGAGGGACCCCTTCGCTTCGTTCGGGACGACGCTTCATGAGAAGCCCCCTCGCTCCGCTCGCGGTTACAATAAAGGGGGCTCGCGGTGACAACAGAAGGGCTTGCACATAAACATTTTTTAAACATCTTCATTTTAGCCCTTGACAAGTTATAAATCATATCTTTAAAATAAATTTCAGAAAATCCTAATTTTTGGTGATGTATCTTGGAAAGGCGCTCAAACCCTAAGGGAAGTGCAGGGCTAACCTTAATAGAGGCTGCCATCGTCCTCGTTATACTTGGGCTTCTTATCGGGCTTGGGGCTGGATTGATTAGCATGCTCACCAAAAGGGCAAAGATCATAGAAAGTAGGGAGACAGTTGATGCCTCGGTTGAAGCTTTGATAAGCTATGCCGCTGGTAACAAGTGTTTGACTGATAATCTAACCCAAGCTAATGTTCGTAAGACCTTGGATTCCTGGAACCAGCCCTTATTTCTCAGAGTGGCGCCTGAGTTGTTGCCAGGTCAATGTTCAACATCCAACGCAACAATCTGCGATAGAAAATCAACGGGCTTACGCGTGATAATATGCAACGATGCCGCTTGCACTTCCAACCAAACTATAAGTAATGTAGCTTTTGTGGTAGCAAGCAAAGGTCCGAATTATAATCTTCAAATCATGAACGGGACAAATGAAATTAGAGTCTATACCCCCGGCTTGCAGGTTGACTCCTATTCTGGAACTTACGAAGGTGTTCCAGACCCAAATCGTCAGGAAGAGTTTGACGACATCGTCAAATGGGTGACCCTTGACGAGCTAAGGACAAAGATGGCTTGCCCAGGGGCTCAACTTAGAATAATCACCACAGAGCTCCCTCTTGCTTATCAAAACCAACCATACAACGCCACCATCTACGCCGAAGGAGGTGTAAAACCTCTGAATTGGAGTTCTCCCACTATCCCCTCCTGGCTTAGTTGTAGTTCCGACAGTAGTTCTACCGCTTATTACTGCAATGGGACACCTTCCTGCCCAGGTTCTTATACTTTAACAGTCTATGTGGAAGATAATTCAACTATACCTCCAAAAAGCAACGCCACTCGTTTATTTACTATAAATGTTCAACCTGACCAGTTAAGGTTGACCCCAGTTCCCGGCACTACCTGGTATGCCTTCAACGGCTCAAGTTTCACCGCAACTATTTCCGCCACAGGGGGTAAGCCAACATATACTTTTAACTGCCCTTCTTCTACTTGTTCTGGTTTAACATGCGCCTGCTCTCCGACAGGATGCACCATAAGCGGGACCGCTAATATCTCAAGCAACTCCTCAGTAACCTGCTCTTTCACAATCACCGCCTCCGATAATTGCACGGGCTCATCTCGACAAACCGCAAGCGGAACTTATTATGTTGTCATAAACCCATCCTATAGCGGAGGCGGGAGTGGAGGAGGAGGTGGTGGCGGCGGAGGTGGAGGTGGAGGAGGTAGTGGATCTCCTCCCACATGCACTCTAAGCGTTAGCCCAACCCCAGATAGTTCGGGGAGAATTATACTTTCATACAATACTCCGTTAACGCTTAATTGGACTATAACAAACGGTCCAGCTAACTATAGCTTTTATCCACAAAGCGGAAATTGCACCTCTGGCACAAACTCAAACGGGGGCACCTGCCAAACAGCCCTTTACACAAGGAATGTCCCACCCGCTTCAAGTCCACCAGGTAATTACACTTTATATGTAGCTAATGATTATGGTTCGGGAAGTTGCACAACTAATATAACTAAAATCTGTGTTGAAAATAGCGCCCGAGCATACAGAGTGTGGAATTTGACAGGTGCCCGAAGAGACTTTAGACTACCGGATGGAAGTTGCAGAAGAGTCAATAATAATGCAGAAATTACTACAACATCACAGTTAACACCAGGCACCCAAATAGTAGCCTATTCTTCTTCAACCTGGTCTTGTTCCGGTACTATTTTGGCAACCTTTAGCTACAACACGGCAGTTTGTTTAGATGATAATGGAAACGGGCAAGTGAATATGACTGGAGATGAACCCGGCTCAGACCGATAAAAAATTAAATTTAATAATAAAACCTAAGGAGGTGGGCTATGGGTAAAACAAGAGGTTTCACTTTGGTTGAGCTTGCTATCGTGCTTGTGATCATCGGTATCATCTTGGGTGCCATTTTGAAGGGGACTGAGCTCATCAACAACGCTAAGGTCAAGCGTTTGCAAAACGACTTGAAGGGACTTGAAGCCGCAATCTGGACATTTTACGATAGGACAGGAAGAATGCCTGGGGACTGTAATAATAACGGGACGATTGATTATCAATTAGGCAGCACGGCGCCAACGCTTTCCTCAACCACAACTGCTCCAGGTAGTCTTTGTAATGGGACTGAAGATCAAGATGCACCTTTTAATGACTTAAGGTATGCAAGAATCCTTCCTCAAAATGCAGCTAATGCCGAGATTGCTAAGCATCCATTTAATGGAATCTTTGCTATAGGATCCAATGGAACTGCGAATGCCATTGCTATTTATAATGTTCCTGCTTGGGCGGCAAAGATGATTGATAGATCTATTGATGGCTCTGAGAACGGAACAGCTGGTCGCATAAGAAGGTTGGATAATGCCGCAGACTGGCCTGGTGACCAAGATCAAGCCGTAGCTATAATCTACTACTTTGACAGGATGTAATCTTTCTTCAGTTTATTTTTAAGGTAAGGGGGGCGGTCCCCCCTCATTTTTCTACCTTTCCTTTTCTCATCGCTTCTCCCTCTCTTTGTCCTGCCGAGCATTAGCGAGGCATCCCGACAGGAGATCCCTCGGGTGCTTGCGCACCATCAATATGACTTGAAGCCTCTTACCCCTCAGCAATCCCTTTCCATCCCATCTGTCCTGCCGAGTAACCCCTCTTTGTCCTGCCGAGCATTAGCGAGGCACCCCTCACTTCGTTCGGGACGGCGTCCCATATGAATGACAGGAAATCCTTCGGGTGCTTGCGCACCATCAGAATGACTTGAAGCCTCTTACCCCTCAGCAATCCCTTTTTAAGTAGGGCAGGTTTCGACAACTTCATAAAGAAGCTCTAAAAGTCGATAAGCCTTGCCTGTCGCAATCCCTTTTTAAGTAGGGCAGGTTTCGACCCGAGCAGGCACATTATATTGATGGAGTGGGGTATATATGTCGCAATCCCTTTTTAAGTAGGGCAGGTTTCGACCCTATTTGAGCCCCTTTTTTTTGTTTGGGTTTTTTGTGTCGCAATCCCTTTTTAAGTAGGGCAGGTTTCGACGCTTAGCGGGCAGTACAGACAGTATGGCAATCTGTAACAGTCGCAATCCCTTTTTAAGTAGGGCAGGTTTCGACACTTCAAGGACTTTATCAGCTGAATTAGGAAAACAATTGATGTCGCAATCCCTTTTTAAGTAGGGCAGGTTTCGACTTTGAATTTTTGGGGGTAAGTGAAGTAAGAAGGAAGGGGTCGCAATCCCTTTTTAAGTAGGGCAGGTTTCGACAGTAAAACTATTCGAAGAGGAGTTTGGGTTATTACCTTCGTCGCAATCCCTTTTTAAGTAGGGCAGGTTTCGACATTTTATTCGTGAGATTATTAAGTGAAGGGGAAGAAGATGTCGCAATCCCTTTTTAAGTAGGGCAGGTTTCGACACTTCAAAAAACGCTTAAAAATAGTACATCCCGAGGGTGCGTCGCAATCCCTTTTTAAGTAGGGCAGGTTTCGACGCGTTGTCGTCGTTGCATAAGAATACCTTAAAGGTGTGTCGCAATCCCTTTTTAAGTAGGGCAGGTTTCGACTTGCTTACTTAGGGGCTTGGGAGTATTCCCAAGCCTTTTTTGTCGCAATCCCTTTTTAAGTAGGGCAGGTTTCGACACGAACACGGTATTAAAGCAAAACAAGAATACAAAGAGTCGCAATCCCTTTTTAAGTAGGGCAGGTTTCGACAAGTCATGAAAAGAGATTTAAAAGAGCTGTTTAATTTTTTGTCGCAATCCCTTTTTAAGTAGGGCAGGTTTCGACACTACAAAATTGTGGATATTGAATTAATCGCCCAGATCGGTCGCAATCCCTTTTTAAGTAGGGCAGGTTTCGACATTGGGACAGGGTTGTGGGTTATTGGTGTTGGAATATAGTCGCAATCCCTTTTTAAGTAGGGCAGGTTTCGACTCCTGAAGATTTGGGAGATGAAAATAGTTGTTTTAGGGGTCGCAATCCCTTTTTAAGTAGGGCAGGTTTCGACTACAATGTTCAGGCAGTCTTTGTGCAAGGAGAGAAAAAAGTTGTCGCAATCCCTTTTTAAGTAGGGCAGGTTTCGACTGGAAGTGTGTAGCGCAAGCGCAAATTAACTGTCCATCTGGTCGCAATCCCTTTTTAAGTAGGGCAGGTTTCGACGAGGTCAAAAATGATAGTAGAAAAAATCAAAGAAAAAGTCGCAATCCCTTTTTAAGTAGGGCAGGTTTCGACAAAATTAAAAGGAGGTAAGGGTTATGGAGCAAAAGGAGTCGCAATCCCTTTTTAAGTAGGGCAGGTTTCGACCCCGTTTGGGGGGGCTCGAAAGAAAGTTAAGAAAGTTAGTCGCAATCCCTTTTTAAGTAGGGCAGGTTTCGACAAAAATTAGAAAAATTATTTAAAGAAGAATTTGGATTATTGTCGCAATCCCTTTTTAAGTAGGGCAGGTTTCGACGCCTTATTAGGGGCTTGGTTAAAAGCCAAGCCCCCTTTGTCGCAATCCCTTTTTAAGTAGGGCAGGTTTCGACAACTTTTTGAAGACGAGTTTGGGTTACCTTCAGAATCCTGTCGCAATCCCTTTTTAAGTAGGGCAGGTTTCGACTAGTAATAAAGAAGGAGTGGGGCGGTGTTGGGTTTATAAGTCGCAATCCCTTTTTAAGTAGGGCAGGTTTCGACCTTGATATGTTAATCTTTATGTTTGGATCTATTAAATCAGTCGCAATCCCTTTTTAAGTAGGGCAGGTTTCGACTTGCTTACTTAGGGGGCTTGGGAGTATTCCCAAGCCTTTTTGTCGCAATCCCTTTTTAAGTAGGGCAGGTTTCGACGGAAGATATAAAAGACATGAAAGAAGCTTTAAAGGCTTAGTCGCAATCCCTTTTTAAGTAGGGCAGGTTTCGACGAATGTTAATCCTAAGACAAAAAAGCTTAAAGAAGAGTCGCAATCCCTTTTTAAGTAGGGCAGGTTTCGACTTAGAGCGTTTGGTAGAGGAGTTAGTTGAAGAGGTGCGGTCGCAATCCCTTTTTAAGTAGGGCAGGTTTCGACAATTTTACGAGATAGTATTAAAGGAAGCAGATGCGAGTCGCAATCCCTTTTTAAGTAGGGCAGGTTTCGACTCTTTGTAAGGAGAGGAAGGTTGAGTTATCGAATGGTCGCAATCCCTTTTTAAGTAGGGCAGGTTTCGACTTTTTTAAGAGAGATTATTATGATATTCCTGAAGATTTAGGTCGCAATCCCTTTTTAAGTAGGGCAGGTTTCGACGCAATTCTGAGTTGTTTTGTTGATTGGAAAAAGTATTTGGTCGCAATCCCTTTTTAAGTAGGGCAGGTTTCGACTTATCGAGAAGCGGTGTTTTATAATGAGGAAGAGAAGTGTCGCAATCCCTTTTTAAGTAGGGCAGGTTTCGACATAATTTACCGTTTGATCTGGGAGATGAAAATAGTTGCTGTCGCAATCCCTTTTTAAGTAGGGCAGGTTTCGACTTTTTATTTGGGCAAAAATTAAAAAAATTAAATTGAGCGTCGCAATCCCTTTTTAAGTAGGGCAGGTTTCGACAAGATTGATTGTAGAAAAAATGAAGAGAATAAATATTCAAGTCGCAATCCCTTTTTAAGTAGGGCAGGTTTCGACCCTAAAAACTCGTAAGCCTTGTAAATTCTGTGTTGTGCTTTTATTCACAATAGGATTTTTTTAAAATTACCCCTTCCGAGAGCTTGCTAATTCAGCCCTCCAGAGCAAAGGAAAGTAATTAAAAATGACTTAATTTGAGGGACAAAAATTAGCCATTTTTGCCGATTTCCGCTGAAATTGAGTTGCAATTTACTGGGGAATTTCTCTACACTCCAAAGCCTTTCTAAATCAGCCTTCCAGGGGACGGCAAAATTGTTTAATTATAGATATATATATCTACACGACCCCTTAACGCGAACGCACTATCCCCGTATTTAAAATTTGACATTTTTTTAAAACCTGCCCTGCCCTACTACCCTATTCAGTTGTCAAAGAGCAAAAGGGGTTTTACAAATCAAATAACTTATAATAATCATTATACACGATTTGCAAAAAAGTCAAGGGGGAAGCAGGACTGTTCGAAAAAGTCACCATACTTTAGGAAGACCCCTCGCTGACGCTCGGGGAGACAGGTAGAGAGGAGACCCCTCGGCTTACGTCTCGGGGCGACAAAAAAGGGGTGGCTCGGGGCGACAAAAAAAAAGGCTCGGGGCGACAAAAAAAGAGCTCAGGGCGACAAAAAGGGGACATTCGGGGCGACAAGTAGAGAGAAGATCCCTCTGCTAACGCCTCGGGGCGACACACGGAACGCCTCGGGGTGGGGCTAAAAAGGGAGGTGACAATTAGAGTAAATCAAGGGGGACAGGTAGAGAAATTCGAAGGGATGGGTAGAATGAGTTTGAGGCGATAAATTGGTGGCGTTCGGGGTGTCAGGTAGAGGCGTTGAAGATGATAAGTAGAGGGCGGTTGGAGGTAGGGGAAAATGCTAAAACACAACCCTCAATCTTTCCCACTCTTTGCCGATCTTCCGAATTTCTCCTAACGGGTTTACCTTAAAAATAGCAATGCGAAAGTTCTGCCCCTCTTCTTCAAGAAGAGCTTTTAAAATCTTGTCTTTACTCTCTAAACTTTCAAAAACGCTCCATTGGGCATGCAAGCCAAGTTTTTTTAAAGCTTTCCGCACCTTCCGACGAACCTTTTCAGTTTCATAATCGTAAAGAATTATCCTCATTCTTGCTTAACTTAAACCTCAAAGCTTTCTAAATCTGATAGGAAAAGCCTCATAGGCACAAGTAGTTCTTCCTTAAGGGGATTAAATCTCTCTAAAACTCTTCTAACCGCTTGTTTCTTGAGCAAATATGCTCCATGTTCTCTATGGAAATCACCCTTAGAAACCGTCCCATCCTGAAGAAGCTTCGCACAAAATAGCGTAAGCTGAGGTCTAATGATTTCAACGAGGTCTGAGGCAAAGGAGGCATGACTTCCCCTTTTAACATGAAGGAAAGAAATATAAGGGTCAAAACCTTTGAGTAAAATCAAGCTTAAAGCTAAGTTGTAGCCAAGGGTGTAGACAAAGCTAAGCAGGGCGTTTACTTCATCCTTTGGTGGATAGTAGGTTCTCTCTTCAAACTTAAAGTCAGTTCCAGAGAGTAATCTTTCAAAGCTTTCAAACATAGCCTTTGATATAGATCCTTCAACACCAAGAATTTGGTTTAGATCGTTTGCTTTTTTAAGAGCTTCTTTAGACTTATTTAGTTCAAGATTAAAAGTTACCTCTACTTCATCACACTTTCTTTGAACAATAAGCCTTGCTATTTCAAGCTTTTTAAAGTAGTAAAGAGTAAACTGTTTTATACGTTTGCTGGTTGCTTCGCTCTGAGGAGGTGGAAGAATTAGACCTTTTAGGGTTCCATACTGAGTAAGAAGTAATATAGGAACATTATGCTTCATGCATAAAGAAATTACTTCAGAAGTAAGCTTTGCCTTACCGAAAACTAAAATCCCATCAATATTAGGAAGTGGTAATTCTGATTTTATCTTTGGAGTTTCTATACATACCCTGTCTGATTTTCTACTTATTTCAACGAAATGGCTGTAGACAATAACGGTTTGCTTCATGTATTAATCATTATATCACAAAAATTTTCCAAGGTTCAAGCGGATATCCTTTAAAAACTTCGGGTTCAGAGACAGGATAGAAGAAAACTCTGTCTGTAGTTTTGTCAACGATTTTAGAAATCTCTTGGTAGAGAAAGTCGATAACCCTTTTTTTAGCGTTTGGAAGATAAAAGGCGCTGTAAAGTATGCGGTAGCCAAATTTCTGCAGCATACGAGAGACTTTTAAACGTTTCTTAGGGTCAGAAATATCGTAAACTACAAGGTAATCCATAGCTGATTAGGGGTGGCTCCATAGCGGATTAATTTTAAGTATGGAAGTCGAAGTAAGGCTTTTCCGTGTCTACAAAGTAGAAAAGAGATAAAACTTTTAGCTATTATTACAGGATTTTTCATCTTTTCTCCCAAGAGTAAGTCGGCAGTGGATTCAAACACTGTGAAAACGAAGGCTGGAGCAAAGAAAAAATCGTCAAGAAAGTCGTGTCCGTAAGTTTCATCTATAAACTTAGGGAGTTTGGCTGGTAAGCCAAGTTTTGTGAAGAATAAAGCAGTTAGAATAGAACAAGCGATGCTATAGTAATGATAGTATCCTTCTATAAGGCTTGATACTTGTTGTGCTAAGACAGGAAAGGGCGGAAACTGGTCTATGCTTTTTCCATAAAGTAAAATCTCTCTGTATTTCAGGGCAAAGTAAACAGAAAGATTAAAGTCTTCTTTCCAAATTTTAGGGTTGATTATGTAATGATAGATTAGAAGTTTAACTGGTCGTGAAGGAGGTGGGAAGTTAGAATAACATCTAAGATAATTTTGAGTAGGATATAGCATTATAATTGGAATACCTTGGGGGAGTATGATGTTTTCAGGAAAATTTCTTAAAGAAATTATGCAGGATATGCCATCAAAAGAATCTATGGACTGACCATGGTAGATTAAAATCTTTCCCTGCATTTGAGTTTTAAAATTTTCTAAAATGCAGGCTTAATTTTAAAATATTACCAGCTTTTACTGAAATAGGCAACAATTACCCAAGGCATCCACTCCACGGCATGTTCTTTTGAACGAAGCGAGACAGCTCTTCTTTGACAAAAAAAAAGGAGCCCCCTCACTGCGTTCGGGATGACAGGTAGAGGATGTTCGGGGTGCTAGGACAAATGCACCAGTTGCCCATTAAAAAGTATAGCGTAGGGGTAGCCGTCCGGTCTTCCTATACCTTAAATGGACGAGAACCCGCTCGCCCTTATATATTTTGATTATTTTTTTTCAAACACTTTATTTATTTTAATAGCAATTTTTTCACAAACTTTAGTTAAAGCTTCTCTTGCGATAGGGTCTTTGTCTTTAGCTGAAATAGTTTTTGTTTTTCCGTCCCTGTATACTTCAACTTTCATCGAAGCATAATAACTTAGTTCACTGGGAATGTATTTGATGGAAATATCAACAGGTTTTACTCTAACAATTTGAGTTGGATTTTTTACATTTTTTAAATCTTCTTCTCTAATAACCGCATAACCTGGAATAGTTCCTCTTAACTCAGCTAATATGCATTCAGCTGCATTTCCTTTAAAAACGAACGTTTTAGTAGTAAATAAATTGATAACACTCTTAGTTTTGTACTCAAAATTATAGTCTTCAACTACGACTACTTTGTCTGCATATTGCAAATTTATAATTTGCCCTGGTTCCCAACCACTTAACTCATAAACGGTATGTTTTGTCTCTGCGCATCCACCAAGAGCCAAGATTAATAAAACTCCAACCAAAAATTTAACCTTTCTTTTCATTGTTTGTTCCTCCTCTTTTTTCAAATAGCGATCAAATTAGCAATCACCTTTTTTAACAACCTCGTAGTTAATCAAAGACAAACATTCTAAATCGGTTGTAAACAAAAATTAAAGGCTGGCTTTCGCCAGCCTATTTAATCATAACTAAAAGATGTTAACTATCTGCGTGGAAAGCCGATCAATGATTACCTTTGCTGCCTCTTCTTTGTTGAGGTTTGTTCTCTGAGCTGTAGCAGCAATCTTTGTTCTATAAACTTGCCAGTTTGTGCTTACTTCTTGCTTTGTTTGAAGAGTTGTTGTTGTGCCAAGAGTAGCATTGGTAACAATTTGCCCTACAACAGGTTTATCTGTCCTCTCCCTGATTTCAACATCTATCACCCCAGCATAGGTTTCTACCTTGATCATTTTCCCGAGGATTGCTCCACCTACCTCACCTGCCATAGCACCAAGTATTGCAAGAGCTACTGCCCTACTATCACTACCTCTGCCAATATAAGCTCCAGCTCCAGCTCCGATTAAACCACCACCTGCTCCAAATTCACGAGCCCCAGTTTGTCTGTAATAATCCATGTAAAGGATGTTTGTCTGGATGATGAAGCTTGCCTCCTCCGGGTCGTTCACAATGATGTAACCCCTTTTGATAAATTTTTCGGCAAGGGCGTTTTTAAGAACCGTTGGGTCGATCTCCTGCAAATCCGAGGTGTTGGCTACGCTAAGAAAGACCTTTTTGTGCTTGGCTTTAAGGATGGGGTCAAGAAAGATGGTGTCCGTCATTTTCACCTTAACTTGAAGGTCGGCATGCTCAATTGCGGTTGGGATGGTTGCACACCCCGAAAGGTTTAAGATAAAAGAAACCATTACCAGAAAAGCTAAAAGTTTAGACATCCTACCCCTCTTCATCGCTACACCTCCTTTGACCGGATTTTTTTTCCTAATTATTAATAAAATGGGGTTTAAATGAGAATTCTGACATTAATTGGCAACTAAACTTTTGGCGGTTCAAAAAAAGCCCCACTACTCCGTCGTGCCGAGCGATAGCGAGGCATCACTCACTTCGTGAGGGACGGCGTCCTTAGGGAGCCCCCTCGACTGACGCTCGGGGCGACAACAAGATGTTAATTTAAAAAACATTTTTTTGAACAGCCTCACTAAGCTTTACTGCTCAATAAAATTTTTTCAATTCTCCTTAAAACCTCATCTCCATAATATTTAATAAACACTTTGTCTCCCTGTCTTCTAACATAAACGCAATTTCTTTCAAACCCGCAATGGGCAAGAAAATTACGAGGCTTTATCTCGTCACTCTCTCCTATGATTAAATTTCGTAGGGGGACATAATGCTCGGGAATATTATTTTTTATTTCTTCCCTTTCAAAGGTGTTGCTAAGTTCATGAGAAAAATACTCACGGTTTTGCTTTAGTTCAAAACAATTATAAAAGCTTTGATTTTCATCTCTGAAATTTCGAGCAAGTTCTTCTAATTCGACCTCTTCTTTTTTAAAAATCTTATATTCTTTCAATACTTTTAGAATTCCTTTATAGATAGATAGCATAAGGAAAGCTTTACGAAATAGATCAAACTTTAAGCCAGGAGTTGATTGGTAGTTAGAGTAAAGGCTTTGCTTAACAAAGTTTATAAGATCAGCGATACCTCTATCTATTTCCTCTTCTTGATGATATTCCCAGGTATAAAGGACAAGAGGTGAATTATTCTTTATTGCAGAATAAAAGAAATAACCATATGAAAAGAGTTCGTTAAGTTGTCTCTTGAATGGTCGTAATTCTTTGTCCTCGCCGATAAGGTCTTTTGCAAATTTAGAATAAGCATTATCTAATTTATTTTGAATTGGCTTTTCAGGAAAACTGAAGAAAGTCTTTACTTCTAAACAAAAATCTTTATGAACTTGAAATGTTCTATTATAAGGTGCCACAATCGGGTCTGAAAAGGTTATAAAAACCTTTAGTCCATTCTGTTTTAAATTAAAGTTCTGAAGTTTATAAAAAGTTAAAAACAATCTTCCAGCTTCAAGAAGAGCTGAAGTATATATATTATGACCACTTGAGATATCAAGATAAAGTTCAGAAAAGGTCTCATCTTGATACCGTTTAACCATATCAATAAAGATTTCAAGAATCAGTTCTTCTAAAGTTGCAGAAAATTTTATACCTCCATACTGACCTATGCTATGAATTACTATAAATCCATCTGCTTCTTTTGAATGAGGATGCTTTTCAAAATAGGGATATGGATTTGAGAGATAGTTAGAAAGTTTGTTTTGATCGGATAAAATACTTTCTATTACCTTTTTAAACTCTACTGGAATATTTTGAGTTTGTGTAGCCTTTTCGTTTAAAAGTGAGCTGTTTAAAAATAAGCTAACGGGATAGATAAGAATAACCTTAGATGCTTGTTCATTTTCAAGAAAGCTTTGGCGAAGAGCAAAAGAACTAAGTAGAGCTTCGTATACCTTTCCATGAACTTCAAATTTAATGGGATTAAAAGCGCCTCGCTCAAGCCTTCCAATTTGGTAAATTAGCTTCATCGATGTCCTCCTTAAACTTCAACGATTTCATACTTTCCCAGACCAAAAGAAGTGTTTTTCCCGCAATGTAATATTTCACCAGCTTTTAATAAAGGGAAAAATGGTTCAATTGGTCCTTCAAAGGTAATATTGCCTATTAGTCCTCCTAACTTCATTCTTTTGTCTTGTCTATAAGAAAATCGTTCCCAATCATACCATTTAAGATCATTATCTACTACCTTTACCTTTTCAGCGAGCTCAATTAAAACCTTAGCAGGTATTTCTGGTAGTTTCTCCGAAACATGGTAATAGTATAATACAGTTAGCCTTCTTAATAATGAACGAACAAGATGATGAAATTCTAATTTTCGAACAAGCTTTTTATTATGAATTAATCTTAGAGGCGTATGAATGTTTATTAATACTTTAGATGATTTCTGATGATGTAAAACATCGTTAGTTAGTGGAAAATTTACACTTAATCTTAAAATATCCGTAGATAAAGTATCTTTAAGAATAAACTTTCTATTCTCTTTTCCGATGCCATGCTCACCTGCTAACTCAACTGCAATTATAAAATAGGGTTCATAAGATACAGCTTTTCCTATCAAGACTATTTTTAACAAAAAGGTTTCCCCGGATTTAAAGATGTTTTTATTATCTAAAGGGGGTTCAATGACAAAAGGATGCGGGATAGAAGGATATTTGTGAAGATTGAAAGGCAGTTTTTTATGGGGATCAGGAATTGTCTCAAAGATGTAAGCATAATAGCAGTTTTTGTAGATTGGACATTGATGGCAATCTTTGTAGCTTTTTAAAACACACAGGGCTTGTCTTAAGGTTCTCCCTATTACCCCTCTGAAAGAGGAACCTTTGAATGAGGGTAAGTGTAGTTCATCAATTGGTTCGCAGGTGATATTTATAATTTTGTATGGTATTTCAAGCTCACTCATGTTTATGAAAGTTTTTCAAACCTTAAAAGCGCCCAACCAAAAGGCATGGCTTGAGAAATATTTTTCTTTTGCTCGCTGGCAAGCCAAATTGTAGTGGGAGAAGTTTGATATTCAGTTCTACCTCCCTCTCTTCTAATTAAGATTTTTCTTATTTTATCTATAGTCATAGCTTCTGCTCCGGAGTGTTTTCCAAGCTTGATGAGAATAGCCTTTCTTTCTTTAATATCCATCTTATGAGACTCGTGTAGACCGAATATCTTAAAACCAATATTTTTAGCTAAATCGTATTCATTTTTAAGTATCACCCTAAAGTGTCCCCATACCCCTTCTATCAACTTAGACATTTCAATCTTCACTGGATTTCGTTTCAAATTTTCTGTTTCTGCTTTTATTTCTAAAATGCCTTCAAACTTTGCCCCAGGCGGTATAACTTCTATAGGCAAGGTAAGTCTGCCTCTTGTCTCTCCTTTTTGTTTGCTTACATTTACTTGGTATAATATTTTAGTTTCAATAGGAGAAATAGGGTTTAAATCAGAAATCTTTAACGCACCAAAAGGGTCTTTCGAAGGATTAGGACAGTTTAGTAATTGTTTTTCTAAAGTTTCCATTATTTCATTTATTTCTCCCCTCCTCGTACGCGAATTAATATTATTAACTCTTTCAATAATTTCTCTTATTGAGGGGTTGTTTTCGTTTTTCTTTAACAAAAACTCTAAATACCCTGTTCTTAAGGCCCCTTTGAGAGAGCTTCCTGGGATAATCGGTTGTTCGGTTAAGGGATTAAAGTAGGTCCTTGAAATTTCAAAGTTATTAAAATTTTGAAGTATCTCATCTGAAGTTAGTCTCAAGACCTCATCATATCTTTTTGCAAGCTCATAAGGTATAATGAATTGTTTTATATTAGTAAGCTTTTTTATCTTATCTTTTAAACGATAAGCATAGAATTTATATAGATCAACCAATGCTGATGGGTCCTTTTTATTTGAAATTCTATCAAGTTCATTCTTTTCTTCTAACGAAAACACTTCTAATAGATCAAAAAGTGAAAACTTAATTAGTTTTCTCTCTTCGCCATCTATTACAAACTCAACGGGTGATAAAACTTCATCGCATCCAATATGAATAGGGCTTAAGGCTTCAATGGTTATTTTGTATCTTATCATAACTTACCTCCACTGGTATAACCAGAGAATAACCTTGATGCACTGCCTTTTCTATAATTGAAGACACCCCTAAAATTGCCCTGCCTACATAAATTCTTTTTTCAAACTTTTTTGGGATTAAAATTACTCCTTCATCAGCCATGAGGACTGGAGATTTAAAGGGGTTAGGAGACGCGCTTAAGACATCTCCATGACGACCAAACCGAATAAAGGGTTCGTAAAAAATTTCAGCATAATTACCGCTTTTGTCAGGAACGACAGGTGATAGAGCATAGTAGGCATTTTCTGTTTGTCTGGTGTTTGCATAGAAGTCTATTTCCTCATAGCTTAATACCTCGAATTTGCCCCATCCTGCAGTAGCATCCCTTCCATATCCAAATTTTCCTATCCGCTTTAACGCTTCAATAATTCCTTCAATAGATATGTCCTCTCTAACTCCGACAAAAAGAACAAGCTTAGTTATATACCAAAGCTTGGGGACTACAAAAGGGGTAAATCCTCCTCTACTCGTAGTTCCTAAAAGTCTGTGTATGGTGCATCTAACTTGCTCATCTTTCACTATGATTACATCATCCGATGACAAGTATTCTATTTGATTTAATGGTGGTAAAGGGGGCTTGTATACAAAATATTCTTTAGCTTTTAATTCTTTTCTTTTTTGGACTAACTCTTCCTCGGGTAAGCTAAATAAAAAGTGTAAAGGTAAGGATGGTTTTTTAAGGTAGATTTGAGCTTCATCACTACTATTTCGATCTATATATGGATAGGCTGAAGAAACTATACAAAAAGGATTTATTAAATAATCATTAAGTAAAGTTTCTAAATCTTTACCAAGTAAATCTTTATCGTAATAAATTTGCCAGCATATGTGTCCGAATAAGGTATCACCTTTTAACGGGGTCCCGAACCCGGTTAGAGGTTTTATGATAATTTGATAGGTTTTCAACTTAATCCTCCTCTTAATTTAACTTTTAATCAAAAAGTTTTATTTGTTCAAACTTCTGTTTTATATCCTCATTATAAAAATGGAATTTTATCCTTCCATAACCTCTTGAACCACAACCTCCTAAGTAATCAAGCTCAAGAAGCTTCATACCCTTGAGAAGAATATCAAGTAGTTCTTCATCTTCATCAGAGTAAATTTTTAAAGTAATTCGAAAATTAAATTCAGCTCCTGCTGGCACTCTTTCTGTAAAACGAGGGTGTTCAGCAGTTCCTGTTATTCTGTTGATACGATTTTCTGCTTTTATTTCGGTATAGGGTAGATTTTTATCATTAATTTCTTTCTTGAACTTTTCAGTTAAAAAACAATCGGAAAAAGCTACTCTTGTTGGACCAATTTCCTTGGCAACCTTCTCTCCTGCTCCAGAAAGACCAAATAGTTTTATAATAATTCTAGCACAATTCGTAATTTCATCTGGAACTTCTATTTTATTTTGATTTTGATTGTTATCCAAAAGTTTATATGATGTTATACCTCCACTCTCTTTATCAACTTTTATCGAATATGTTGGTAAGCCCATATAATACTCAAGTAAACTTCTAATTTTCCCTTTTAAACTTGAACCAGGAATGTATGGTTCATTGAAATAAGGATGTTTTATAACTAAATTATCAACTCCACCAATATGCATTTCTGTATTACCTGATCCAATGTGTAAACCAGTTAAAAGCTCGATCTTGCCAGTAATTTCGTAAATCTTTTGAAGTTTTAGTGCTATCATTTTTTCACCCTCCTCCTTCTAATAAGTTATTATATACTTTTTTTAATCGCTTGGTCTATGAAAACGGTAATACCCCATGAAAGCCTCAAAGAAGTTCTTGAAAACTTCAAAGTCATCCCAATCTTCAATTTGGTTTAAACATTTTTCTATCATCTCTTTAAAATCATTATCAATATGCTTTCTACCTAAAGAATAGTAAACTTTCGCACGAATCATTTTAATGAAAGGTAAAAATTGTTTAAAATTTTCTTTAGGTTTATTCTTTAAATTATCGTAAAAAAACAGTACCTCATCATAAAACTTGCGTATTTGTGATCGTCTATTTTTATTTTGTTTCTGCCTATTAATGTCTCCTGAGTCAGACCAGCCGCTTATTTTCTCAGACCAATCGTAAGCGATTTTTGAAAATAAATCAGGATTTACTAATCTTTTTTCTTTATCTATCCAAAATTTTATTTCAGTGGAGTTAGGTCTTTCGTTGTGTTGTTGAGTTGAACGTTGCCCTGAACCTTGTGGAGACCTTCGGTCATTTCTCATGCTACCTTGCGTCATCTTTTGCCCTCCTTGTAGAGTATAGTATTTGCCAAAGAGGAAGCCTAAAAGCTTCCCCATAATTTTCTAAAGCATCTTTTATTTCTCTCAAAAAATTTTCCAATTCCTTTTGTCTAATTTCTTTGTCTAACCTTCTTTTTTTATCAAAATTTCTTACCGTAAAATAATAAAGTAAACTTCTCCACAAAAGACATTTTAAATTATTGAGAGAAATACCTTTTATTGATCTACTCGTAGCTGTGCTTATTAACTTCTTTTCTTTAGCTACCATTTCAATTATATCGTTTAACTTGTATAAAAAACTTTTAGTTAAGATTTCTGTATCTTCATCGCATAAAGAGATAAGTTTTATTTTCCACTGTTCTAATGTTGGAATATTATCCCATACAATATCAGTCTTAAATATAAATAATCTGTTTCTTCCTGCCTTCTTTGCTTGAGAAAGAAGAAATTCTGTTCTTTCCGCAAGCTCAATTACAGGAATATTAGGTTTAGTAAGTAAATAACCCGCTGATAAAGTAACATCTTTGTTACAGCAAACATATTTTTCAAACTTTTGTCTAACTTCTAAGATAAAATTGTAACTTTCTTCCCAGGGTCCAACAACGAACAAATCATCTCCTCCACAAAAGACATTATAAATGTTCTTAAATTTTGTTTGGCAGAGATAAGGTAAATAAAACGCAAAAAATAGATTTAACATCCGAGAAAGAGCTAAGTATCTGGTAAAAGTTCTCTTGCTTGGGCGTAATCCTTTAAGAAAAATGCTCCCAAGATTATCCACATCTGCTTTGATAACGCCCAGTGCCTCAATGCCGGTAGTTGTTCCATTCTTTTTCTTTAAAGATAAGTTGGCAAGTTCTTCAAAGCTGAGTGGAATTTTGCTATCATTGGATACAACTAAAGGAACATAAGCATTTATAAACTTTTTTGCAAAAATAGCTTTTCTCTCTTCGTCACTACTTGCAGGTAAAGCTATATCCCATATTGTCACTAAATTTTTATTAGCTAATTCTCTTTTGCATAATGAACTTTTGTCTTCAAACTTAGCATAATATTTGTTTAATATAGGAACAGTATTTACAAATCCCGTATTTGTTTCTTTATTTTCTATTTCATAAATTAAAATAAACTTATTTTTAACTAATGCTTCACCAATTCTCTTCTGATCTCTACAAATTAAACAAACAGGAATCTCTTCCTTTTCATTTTCTCTTTCAAATATTTCGTTTCTTTTTGCAGGTCTTTTCCCACATAATTTACATACTCCAAATCCAGAAAAGCTCGATAAATAATCCTCTATAGCTCCGCCAAATTGAAAGAGGTCAAATTTTTGATACTTTTTTTCTTCTGACTTTTTACCCAATCTTTTTAATAATTGGCTATATCTGTCTTCCTTTAAGAAATCCTCGGGTTTAGCTTCGATATATGTTAATCCAATGGAAGTTTCCCCATAATAATATTGATAAAGCCAATTGTTTATCTCGTTTTCTATGTCCCGAAGTTTCTCTTTAATCTTGGTTAAATTAGGAGCAATAATCAAAAATTTACCGGCTGCAGAATATAACAGATTTACAAAAGGTAAACCTAATTGTCTCATGATATAATCTGCCACAAGCTCTGAATACATTGAAACCATAAAGGAACGCCCACGGAGGATTTTAGCAGCCCATTTCCTCGTTTCACCTCCGCTTGCGAAAATAAATTTTTGTATTCCGTAGAAGTTTCCTTCTATGAATAAAAATTTGCTTTCATCAAGTTTTTTTATAGATTGTTCAGTTAAACTATCCGTATTTTTGTGATATAAATACAAAGTAGAACCTAAGCTTGCTGTGAAATAAGAATGATCGTAGAGAGAAATATCGCTCAAAATCTTAACAAATGAATAAGTTGTCCCAGATCCAACAGTTGCTGAAGGAATAAATAAGAAGTATTTCAGCATCAAAGTATTTAATGCTTCTAACCAAATATCCGGTCTTTCTTTTAGAATTGAAATTTCTTTAAACGATTCTATAAAGCTGAGCCATATTTCATAGTATTTTTCTTGGGTAGCAAGCCCGTTAGTCCGCTCAACTGGAAAGATGTTTTCAGGCGATAATACATCAAGTTTGTATGCAAATCGATAATTTTCTAATTTATCTTCCTTCCAAGTATCATTTAGACTAAGATCCTCAAAGATGGTTAAAAGTGAGATATTAGCCGAAGTTTCGCCTTTTTCAAATTTTATTTCTTCATCTAAGTTCCTTCTTTCAAATCCGCTACTCAGTCTATCAGCCTGATGAATAATCCATTCCCAAGGTGTTTCAGGTTTATGATGTTTTGCGGATAAATTTATCAAAGAATATTCAGCCTTTTCTTCTTGTAGAAAGAGGCTTGGAATGTAATCTTTAAAATCTTCAATAAATTTAGCAGTATAAAGGACATGTTTATGTGTGTAATGCCCATTAATAAAACGTTGATAAATGTCGCGGTTTCCTCTTATATACTCCTCTGGTAGTTGTTGCCCCGTTCTTTGATAGACCTTTCCTATGTCATGAAGCAGGGCTGATAAAACAATCTTTTGTAAAATTATGTCGTCCATAATTCTACTCCTTTAAAGGCCTCATCTTTCCTTTTCTTAATATATTTTAAATAGTTTTTTCCTTTAATTTCTGACATTACCTTCCCTAATTTTTCTTAAAAATCTAAATTCCAAAACTGGTTGATAGGACGAGCCGTCTTTTTGAAAATTGTAAATCCAGCCGTCGACATAATGACCAAAGGCTAAACCTACCATGAAGGCAATTGGAATGGGGCAAGAAAAGAAAAAGTGATAGGTCTTCGTTGAATATTGTGACCGAATATCCTGGATAGCGCTTGCGCATTCTTTGGCAACCTCAGAAAAGCTCTCAATGGGAACATTTCCTTTTTGTTTAGCTTCTAAAACCAGAAAAGAAGGATTATTGAGATGGGAAAAGGCGTAGGATTTTACATCCGCAATCGCTTCGTGGTGCCCAAAGTTAAGCAAAATCACTAAATCTTCTCCATTATGTTCAAAGTGCGTATTAATATGATTATACTGAGATTTTCTTTCTTTCAAGTATCTTGGTTCATATATAGGAATGGTATGGTATTTTGTCTCCCCTTCCTTAGCTTGATAGTGGTAAAAGACGAAAGGATAGAAGTGGGAATAGAGAACGCCAAAAGCAAAGCTTAAAGCTACAGCCCCTCTCATGCCTAAATGAAAAATCTTATTCCAAGGGAGCGTATTAACAATTTTATAATAACGAGTATAAAAATCTTGGCAAACTTTCTTCCAATCTTCCTCGGTCTTTAATTGTCCGGTTAACTGATAAAAAGTGTCTTCTTGCAAGCCATAGAATAACTCAAGACCTTTTAGGACCTCAAATTCTTCAAAAGTTTTTTCTCCGATGAAGGCCTTTAAAAAGTTTGAAAATTCCTCGTAACCTGCGCTCGTGATGTAAAAAGGTATATCCCATTTATCTTTTTCTAAATAAGCTTTAATGGTGTTAAATCGTTTTACCTGAAGAGGGGTTATAAGCCTTAAACCTTGAGCTTTTGCAAATTCTATCTTTTCTTTTAGATGCTCAACCTCTAAGATATCTCCCTTGGCATTTAAGGCTCCGGTAAATCTTAAATCTTCTGGAATCCTTTCAATATTCAAAGCTACAGCAAGAGGGAGCATAAAACTTTTTCCAGAGATGTAGGTATCAAAGAATACAGCAAAGTTTTTGTTTAAAAGCTTCTTAACAATAGTTGAGGAATTTTTAAGCTCGGGCAAGTTTGTTATAACTTTAGAAGTATTAGGTATTACTAATCCTTTAGCAAAATCCGCTTTGTCTTTATCTACGACGATTATTTCAAAGTGTTTGCCTTTTCCTCTAACAATCTGGTCGGCATCTTTAATAGGCTTAATCTTTAAATGCTTTACTAAAACTCTGGGGCTAAAACTATCTTTCAACCTTTCACGAATGTAATTAATGAGAGCAAACTGGACCTTAGGAGAGAATAAATTCCATCTCATTAAAAGTTCTTCAATGTGTTCATCAAGCAAACCCTGCTCAAGGAAGGAGAGTATATGATTCTCATCGAAGTCTTCAAACAGAAATCTCAACATCTATAGCCTCCAGCCAAGAAGTATAATCTGGAAGTTCAGGAAGGTTTGTAAATTCAAGCCTTAATGTCTCTAATGTGCCCTCAAATAATACATTGTTTGCAACTTTTATGGTTATTTTTTGTCCTAAGTAATCTTGTGGAAGATAGAGGGTAAGTTTTGGTCCAATCTCGGGGATCTTTTCAACTATGGCAAAGAAGTTTTTACCTTTATGCACATTTTTAGAAGATGCTGCCTTGGCGTAGGCAAAATAAGAATTTTCGTAATAGTTTTTTAAGTCATCCGAGATAATAAAGACTGAAGGAGCAAATTGATACTCTTCAAGCTTTTCAAGGTAAGTCAAGATGGATTCTGTGTTGTATGGGGCGAGAAGTTCCATCAGAGAGCGGATGTATTCTCCGCGAATGTCCTGAGGGATTCTAGCTCGCTCCGCGTAGCCTTCAAGTCGGTGGATATCCTCATCGTTAAGCACACCGAGCTTGTTAGTATAGCTAAGTAAGAATTTTTCATCTAAATAGACCCAAAATGGCAGAGCTACTATAACAGTTTTTAGATGAGAAAGTTTTATCACAGGGGTTTGGGGACCAAGCCAGCCAAGAGCAATTTCCTCCGTCAAAACGATAGCCTTGAAAAGCTTCACTTGCTCAATTGGAAGCTCCTCAATTAATGCAAAATACAGGGGAGGTACTGTGGATAGCTCCCTCAACTCATTGACCTTTGGCGGAACCTTTTTGGAAACAGGAAATATTCTAAGGTCTTTTTCTCTCAAGGATTTATAAAGCTCCAATTCTCTTTGAAGTTTATCTTTCTTCCGCATTCTTATCCTCGGTCGCTCGCCAAAGCTCCCTCTTCAAAAAAGTTCCCTCTTCAAAAATCTCTCTCTAATTAAATAATTAACTAAGCTTATCGCAAATTTCTGACTTTATTACATAAAATAGTTTTTCAGCCGAGGTCCCTTCCAAAACTTCCTCTCCTAAAATTTTCTCAAGCTTCGGTTTTAACCTTTCCCATCTTTTATATAAAGCATCTGCACTTGCTTTAACCTCTTTTGGATTTTGTTTATATGCTTTGTATATGTACCAACAAAGCGTTTCTAACTCTTTTTTGGTTAGTTTTTCTTTTAAGCTTAAAACAAGATGATTTAAAACGCTATCCTCTAGAAAATTCACAAATACTGGAGAAAGCAAACCTTCAACTCTAATTTCTTGCTCTTTATCCTCTTCTTGGGTTAGGCTTAAATCCTCAAGATTTACTTCTTTTTCCACAAGTTTGAATTCTGAAGAAAGATAAAGATAAATTATGTTTATTGCCGTAGTAAGTAGATATTTTTCATTTATGAATGATAAGTTAAGAAAACTCTCTTTTTTAGAAACAATTTTAAAAATAACTTCTGAAGCTAGGACTTCAAGATAGTCAGGTCCGAAATACTTATGAAAAAGCTTTTCTATGTTTGAAGTAAAATGGACTTTGAGAGCCTGTTTAAAGATGCGCTTAAGATCCTTTAAAAAGGTTTGATATTCTTTAGAACTTATTTGATTATTTAAAAGTTTTTCTATAATCTGTTTATAATTCCGCACTTTTAATATTTTTAAAGTTTATCTAAAGTTTCTAAATTTTCACATACTCCACAGTATATAAGCTTTCTAAGCTGAAGTGCTGGTGACTTTAAAGTTAAACAAATTGGTGTTCTTTGTGGAGAGAAGATTACGAAAGAACGAGGGGCAAAATGAAACCAAGAGCAATTCTTTTTTATGCTTTGACATCGGCTAAGGTCAATAGAAATTGGGGTAACTCTCGAAGAAGTTAGAAAGACAACCTTATAGAGGTCTTGAGATTCCTCTTTTGTCTTCCAATAAATGCAAGGTCTTATCTTTCTTTTATGACTGCCAAGATAACCACCAACCTTTTCATCAAACCGTTTCAAATCATCATAAGGAACTAATGCTAAAATTTTTAAGCTACTACTTTTAAGAAGTTTGTCCCAAAAAGGTTTAAAGGAAAAAGTTTTTTTAATTCTATTCTTTTTAGAAATTGCTTTCATTGAATAAATTACATAACAAAAATTTAAATTTAGTCAAGAGAGGAAAGGACTTTTCAAAAAGGACCCCCTACTCCGTCCTGCCAAGTTTCCTTTTTTGTCCTGCCGAGCGCCCCTTTTTGTCCTGCCGAGCGTTAGCGAGGCACCCCCATGGGGAAACCCCTCACTTCGTTCGGGACAGCGCATTGTGAAGTCTTCCCGAAGCGCGTAAGCGCCGAGGGATCCCTTGGCTAACGCCTCGGGTTGACATAGGGCTTGCACAAATTTTTAAAACAGCCTCAGAGAGGTGTCTGCTTTAAAAATTTTAATTATTTAAGAAGTTTATTTAAAAGACTGTTCATTGTAAAGATGCCAGGCCGAGCACTTGAGAAAAAACTGAAAAAACTAATCGCGGTTGCTCGTTGAAAATAGTAATGGCATTACTTCGGATGCTTAAATGTTTTTGTAATGAGCAAGCAACCGCTTGCCCTAAACGGTTTATTCTTTTTTTATTTGTTTATTAAAAACCCTCTGAACCAATAGAGCAGATGCCAAACCTAAGTTTAGAATAAGTTTGAAATAAGAAAGATAGATTAGATGATAAAAAAGATAAAGCTTAAGAACTAAAAAAACTATGGAGCGGGCGACGGGATTCGAACCCGCGACCTACAGCATGGCAAGCTGTCGCTCTTCCAGGCTGAGCTACGCCCGCACTGCATAAATATTATATTATCCATAAACCCGTAATTGTCAAGAACCCCCCTCTCCCTTCTCTGAAGCTGTTTCAAAAATGTTTTTGTGTAAACCCTCCCGCTGTCGCCCCGAGCCTCTTTTTTTGTCACCCCGAGGCGTCAGCCGAGGGGTCTCCTCTTTTTCCTTGGGGATACCTCGCTACTCTCGGCAGTACAAAGTGGGGCGTGGATGCCTCGCTATCGCTTGGCACAACGAACCGAGGAACTTTTTTTAAACAGCCCCCTCCCTTCTCTTGACAAGCTAAAATATCCGTATAAGTTAATGGTAAAAAAAATTATCATTTTGGGCTTACAAAAAACATGAAACAAAGGTAGTATTTCCGAGGGTTTGAAAGGATATGAACTTAGAGCTACTCTTATGGGTGATTGGCACAGGCTTAACCCTTAGCGCTTTTGCGGTAAAACTTGGGGTTGCCCTTGGGTTAAGCAAGCCCTCAAAATCAACTATCGTTTTAGTGTTGTTTACCTACGCATCTCTTTTTCTTATCATTTCGCTCTTGGCTAAGCCTTTTCTAAACTTACTCATGAAAGTTCTACTTAAAGGTCCATACCTACATCTTTTGCTATCCTTAGGGTTAATTCTCTGGGGAGTCTATCTACTCACAAGAAAAAATTTTCAACCTCAAGAGGAGCATAGCGTAAAGCTCAGCCTACCTCTACTTCTACCCTGCCCCGTGTGTCTTTCTGCCATGTCTTTTTCTGTAGCAGCCTTCCTCAGTGCAACCCAACTTCCCCCTTATCTCGTTGGCTTCGGATTGGGTTTAGCCTTTACTCTGTTTTCATTAGTTTTCTTTTTTATTGTTAGAATTTGGGCAAAAGAGTTTAAGCTTGCAACCCTTGGGCTTGCTATGATTGGGGTCGGGGCTTACC
>WYEG01000064.1 GCA_009903935.1 Caldimicrobium sp.
TATATGGATTAAAGTAAAATCCAGCTTCTCCAAAAACTTCTCTTAAGACGGGAATGTCCGACAAAATAACTGGGCATCCCAAACTTACAGCTTCAAGAGGTGGTAAGCCAAACCCTTCAAATAATGATGGAAAAACAAATAAATCAGCAAATTTGTAAAGACTTATAATAACTTCATCAGAAGGCTTTATAAACTGAATAAACCTTTCTTGAATATTAAGGTTTTCAACCAATATATCTACTTCATCTCTTTCTTTCTCTTTATCTCCAGCAATTACTAAATAATGACGAATTTTGCCTTTTATTATAGCAAATGCTTTTACCAATAAAATTAAATTTTTATGCTTTTTTCTATTTCCAACAAATAATAAATATGGCTTATTTATTATACGTTCATAATTTTGATTTTGATTATTAAATTTCTCATCTATAAACTCATAAATAATTTCAATTTTTTTATCTGAGCCTTTAAAATTTTGTTTTAGTTCTTTAGCAACAGTATTTGAAACAGCGATAATTTTTGTAGAATGTTTCAAAGCTCTTTTTAAATAAAAAATGAAAATTTTGCGTTTTATTTCATTTCTATCCCAAAATTGAGTTAAAAATCTAAGGTCATGAATAGTAATAATTGTATTTTTAGGGATATAATAAGGGGCATTAATGTGAGGATAAAAAAATAAATATACTTCTTCTTCAAGTTGTTTAAGAATTTTTGATTGTGTAAAGAATCCTTTTAAAGAAAATTTTTCGTAATCTACAAATATAGGTTCTATATGGGGAATATTTGAAAAATCTTTTTCAAACTCATTTCTTAAAGTATTGGGCACACAAGTATAAATTTTTATACCTCTTTTTGCAAGCTCCTTTGTAAGAGATTCATAATATCTTCCTATCCCAGAACCTTTGTAAAATAAGCCATCTATATAAAGGTTCATTTAAAACTCCTTCAATAATATGTTCTTGTGCTTCAAAAAAAAATGTAATCTTACTCGTTTTCCGCATAAAAAGAATTAACCCTTTATAAACATTAAAACAGTATACAAAAAAGTAAAAATAAAGAATAAGAAAAATAAGAGGTTTTACTTTCAGACTGTTCATCATGTTTCAACAATTGTAAAAGCTAAGCTTTTATTTCTTGCAGTTCTTTCTTTAACTTTACCTCATTTAGCTCCCTGGCTTTAGCTCTTTTTTTAAGTAACTATAAGCAGAAAAATATAAGTTGCAACATAGAAAAAAGAAGACCCTCGTATGACATCAGAGAGGCACTGGGGATAAGACCCCTCGGCTGACGCCTCGGGACGACAGCCCATCCGTGTCCTCCCGAGGCGCATAAGCGCCGAGGGACCCCTCGCTTCGCTCGGGGCGACAAAAAAAAGGCTCGGGGCGACAAAAAAGGGGGCTCGGGGGCACAGAAGGGGGGTCGGTGTGAAAGAACAGGGGTCGGGGGAACAAAAAAAGAGGCTCGAGGTGATAGAAAAGAAGGCTCGAAGAGACAAAAATGGCTCATAATGCATCATTGAGTTGTTCGGGTTGAGGAAGCAGAAAAATACAAAATAGCATAGCTTATAAGGCATAGAACGAAATAAGCAAAAAAGGTTCCAAGGCAAATTCCTTTAATCCCAAGGTTGTACATTACGACGAAGAGATAGTTAAAAAGAGCGTTTGCGAGGATACCACATAGGGCAATAAAAAAAACCGGCTTTAGCCAGTTAAGCACTTGAAAACTTCGGTATAAGATTGGCCAGATGAACATAAAAGGAAGGCTTAAGGCATAATACATTGTGGCAATGGCGGTAAGAACGGCGTCTGTTTGGGTAAACCTTCCGTGACCAAAAAGAAGACTAACAATGGGCTCAGCAAATAAAAAGAAAATCAGCATAAAAGGAAAACTAATTAGTATAGAATGCTTGATAAAGCTATTTATCTTAGCAATTTCTGCCTTAACTTCTGATAGAGCAGTTATAGCCATGTGCTCAAGCTTAACTATACCTCTTGGAGCCGTAGCAACCATAAGCCCATAGGTAAGCGCAGAAACTCCCCTCTCGCCTGTTAAAGAAGCAAAAGCCCTGTCAACAAGGATGTAAAGATGAAAGACGCCATAAAGGGCGGAAAGGTAAAAAAAGTGTCTTAGAATAAGCCTTACTTCATCGTTGATATAAAATTTTAAATGCAAAAAATCCTTCCCTCGTATCAGCAAATAAAGCGTTGCTAAAATCTGAGAAATAGAAATAGCTAAAGGAATAACTTTAAAATCTCGAAAAAGATATAAACCTATAGCTATTAAGATAAAACTAAAGAGGGAAAAAATGAACTCTCCAACAAAATAATCTGTAAACCTTCGTAGACTTCTTAGCACAGCACCAAAATGATGAAAGATAAAACTAAAGAATAGATAGGGTAGAAGTAAAAAATAAGATGTAGTTAAATAATTTGTTGCTTCAATCGTAAAGCCGATGGGGATATACTTCAATACTGGATAGAGCAAAACAGATAAAACAAGCATAACTAAAGCAAGGATTAGAGTAAAGGAAAAGAGAAGGCCGGCTAAGCTTTTAAACTCCTCCTCTCCTTTTAATCTTGCGGAGACTAAATTAGGAACACCGATGGAATCAAAGACATCGGCAAAGATTAGAAAGACGCCGAGAAGAGATAACGCCATGAAGACGGCATCAGTCTGAGAGCTAAAACCAAGAAGGATGGCAATGGAAAGGTGCTTTAGGTAACCAAAGCCCCTGGCAAGTAGATTGAGAAAGGATGAGCGTATAAGGGCATATCTTATGGCTTCAGGTTTGCTACTGAAGTTAAAAAGACTTTTCAAAAGGGCTAAAGGGCTTGGGTCAATTTTGTTCATTTTTGAAGCTCATTTTTGAATACCATTCTAAAGCCTTTTTTGTAATTCTAAGGATGTAAATCTATCACGATACTCCTTAAGCCCACCTGCCCATGTTAAAAGTAACTTTTTTCGTTCTATTTTGCAATCATTTTAAACCTTATAAGGATTTTTAATTTTTAATATACCTTCTATTAATTGTCCATCATGCATAT
>WYEG01000020.1 GCA_009903935.1 Caldimicrobium sp.
GTTACCTGAGGATTGGAGATGCCCTGTTTGCGGCGCAAGTAAAAAAGCTTTCAGACCTATGCAGGAAGTTGAGAAGGAAAGTTCATCTTAATCCATTCGATACATGGGTTTTCCACAACAGACAGGATTGGGGGAGTTTTCTGGTCGAGGTCTTTAATCTCTTCTTGAGTTTCAGGAATAAAATGGACGAGCAATAGAACTTAATAAGCAAATGCTGAGCTTTTTAAAATAGTTTTGTCACACCATTGAACTTCCTTGTTAACTTGGTAGAGTATTGATAAAATTAGAAAAAAATATTCGGGGGCATATAAGATGATGTATGACACAATTTCGATGATTATCTCCTTGATTATGCTTTTATGTTTTTTTGGGTTTTTTGTCCTTTTTATTTGGGCTTTAGTTGATATTTTAAAAAATGAATTTACTGGCTACAATAAAATTATCTGGATTTTGCTTGTGTTGTTTCTACCAGCCCTCGGAACCATTCTTTATCTTTTAATCGGCAGAAAACAAAAGGTTCAAAAATAGAGAAAAAATTGCACGAGCATAATCTAAGTTTAGACCAAATCCTAAGCCGTATTGACTACGCTTACCTTAAACCCTACGGCAATGTTAAAGAGTTTCTTGAATTTTTAGAAAGAGCAAGGTCTTTTCCTTTTAGAGCCGTGTGTGTCCCGCCTTGTCTGATAAAGAAAACGATTGAAGAAAGGATCGATAAAAGGATTGTGGGTGTTCTTGATTTCCCCTTTGCTTACTCTACCACATTAACTAAAATCGTTGCCCTTGAAGAGATGTTAAGCCTTGGTGTAGAAGAAGTAGACATACCGTTAAACATCATTTGGCTAAAATCCCAAGAAATCAAGCCCTTGAAAAGGGAGCTTTCTCTTTTTAGAAGGATTGCCGAAGAATGTATCCTAAAAGGCATCATTGAAAGCCCGGTTTTGACCGATGAGGAAATTGGGTTGGCGGTAAAGCTTCTCGCTGAGGCTGGCTTTGATTATGTAAAAACCTCAACCGGCTTCTCAGGGAAAGGGACAACCTTGGAAGAGGTGAAGAAGATAAAAGAATACGCAAGAGGTCGGATTAAGATTAAAGCGTCGGGCGGGATAAGAACCTTAGACCAAGTCTTAGATTTTATCTCAGCTGGGGCAGACCTTATCGGCACATCCTACGGGTTTGAAATTGCCTTAGAAGCTTTAAAAAGAAAAGATGCCAATTCAGAGGGATTGGATTACGCTGAAGCTTATATTGATGGAGCCTGTCTTAGAAATCCTGGACCTGGAGGTTATGCGGCTATAATCAAAGAGGGGGATAAAGAGACGGTGTTAGTAGGTAGCGAGCCAGAGACAACTAACAACCGCATGGAACTAAAAGCCTTAATATGCGCTCTTTCTTACTTTAAGGAACCAAAAAGGATCAAAGTTTACACCGATTCGGAATATCTCTTGAAGGGTGCAGCAGAGTGGCTACCCAAGTGGAAGGCTCAGGGCTTTAAAACCTCGGAGGGAAATCCTGTGAAAAATCGAGACCTTTGGGAAGAGATAGATAGGTTGATGTCCATTCATAAGGTCACCTTTGAAAAGGTAAAGGCTCACTCTGGAGTTTTGTTGAATGAAAAGGCTGACAGCCTGGCAAAGGAGCAGGCCAAGAAATGGCAAAAAAAGCTCTTTTAGTTGGCATCACAGGAGCAAGCGGAAGCATCTATGCCCTTCGGTTTTTACAAAGATTGGTAGAAATGGACCAACCTGTTGAGGTAATTTTTTCTGAGGTTGGGAAAAGAGTGTTTGAATATGAGACAGGCATATGCGTTGAGGAAGTTTCAAAGCTTTCAAGAAAGACTTATGAACCATCGGATTTTTTTTCTCCGCCGGCAAGCGGTTCTAGCCCTTATCTCGGGATGGTTATCATTCCCTGCAGTATGGGAACGCTTTCCGCTATTGCCAGCGGAAGCTCATTAAACCTTATCCATCGTGCAGCAGATGTCATGCTCAAAGAAAGAAAGCCTTTAATCCTTGTTGTTCGAGAAACCCCTCTAAATCTTATTCATCTTGAAAACATGCTAAAGGTGGCAAGGGCTGGCGGAATAATCTATCCAGCCATGCCTTCTTTCTACGCAAAACCCAAAAACCTTGACGATCTAATTGACCAGTTTGTCGAACGCTTAGTTCAGTTTCTTTTTGCTCAAGAAAATCCTTATTCTTGGGAAAGATTGCTCAAAGAGGAAGAGTAGGGAGCTTCCAAAATAGACTAAGCCGCAAGCTATCGGAAAAAGATAGCCATACCTTTGATAAAAGGTTTTAAAATGCAAAGCTTTAACCTCAGCGTTTATAACTTCTTGCGTTTTAAGACTTGAAGAGACTAAGACTTTTCCCAAAGGAGATACAATACCTGAGATCCCTGTATTTGCCGCTTGAATGGCAAAGCGTCTGTTTTCAACGGCTCGTAGTTTTAGCATCTGAAAATGCTGATATGGGGCAGAGGTTTTACCAAACCAGGCGTCGTTTGTGGCAACAAAGATGAGCTCTCCACCCTGCAAAACGCGTTTTCGAGCAATCTCACTAAAGGCGCTTTCAAAACATATTAGCGGTGTAATCTCTATCACTCTTTCTTTAAGCTTAATCCTTAAGTTTTTCCCCACCCCAGGCTTTAAAACATCAGACACGACAGAAATCTTCCTTAAAAATGGAAAATACTCTCCCAAGGGTATGTATTCCCCAAAGGGAACAAGCCTTTCCTTGTCATAAATGTCGGAGATGTTTTCTCCATCCCAGACAAAAAGGGTGTTGTGAGCTCTTGGCGCTCCTTCAGCAAAGCTTGCTCGGAAGGCTCCAAAAACAAACTGAGGAAAAGAGCTTTTATCCTCTTCATAAGCTCTTATCAAAAAAGAAAGAAGCTTTGCTGACCAATCCTTTTCATAAGGGAAATAGAAAGGAAAAGCGGTTTCAGGAGTAAAAACTATATCTGGTTTTAAGGATAAGGCTCTCAAAAAAAGTCTTTTGTAGACTTCAAGAGATAGCTCTACCTCTTTTCTCTCCTTTAGTTCTTGAGGAATGTTGCCTTGAAGAAGGGCAACCCGAATAATTCTTTTTTCTTCACGAACTTTCTCTTGCCAGTATTCCTCGGCAAACAACCCGTAGGCAAAAAAGCTTAAGATAAGGATAAGCAGAGGTATAGCCCTTTTAAGGCTCGGGCTTTTACTTTTTAGTCCCAAAAATTTTTCAAAATATGGTTCTAAGAGGAGAAAAAGGGTGTAGTTTGAAAGAGCTGCCAAAAAAGACAGCCCGTAAACCCCCAAAAGGTCAGCTGTCTGAAGAATTAAAGGAAAGTTTGCAAGGGCTTCTCCAAGAAGTCCCCAAGGAAGCCCAGTCAGAAGTTTGCTCCTTGCATACTCAGAACCAACCCAAAGAAGGGCAAAGACTATGCCTTTTAAAAAATTAGCTTCACTAAAAAGCCTAAACCTAACAGATAGCCAAAAAAGAAGAAGAAAGTAGAAGCTTAAATAAAAACAAAGTAAAATCAAAAGAAAGGTCGAAGCAAGAAGAGGAAGGGGAGAAAATTTATGCAAGGTGTAAACTATCCAGTAAAAAGTTATCATAAAATAGGAAAGCCCAAAGAGTAGGGAGGAAAACGCAACTTTTCTGAAGGAAAAGCTGGTGTTAGTTATACTTCTTAGGTAGAAAAAAAGGGGAATAAGGGAGAGAAGGGCAAGGAAAGAGAGGTTCCATTTGGGGAGGCTTAAGGCAAGTAAAGTTCCTGAGATTATAGGGAACAAATGGTTAAGCTTTAGGCTTAAGTTTGACAAGCTTAATCCTTCTTTCATCGGCATCTAAGATTTCTACATCAAAGGTATCAAAAGAAATTTTTTTGCCTGCTTGAGGTATACCTTTATAGTGCTCCATGATAAGACCTGCTAAGGTATGATAATCTCCTTCAGGAAATTTAAGGTTAAAGCATCTTTCAACTACCCTTAGTTTGGTCTTTCCTGGAAGTATAAATCCGCCTTCTTCCGTCTGAGCTACGCATTGTTCTTTCACCAAGAAGACTTCATCGATAATGTCTTTAAGGAGGACAATCCCGATAAACTCTGAGTTTTCATCAACAACAAAGACCATTTCTACAGAATTCATCCTCATCTTTTCAAGGCTAGATATAATGGAAAGGCTTTTGGGTAAGGTTAAGGCTGGTCTAACATACCTAAACCAATTAAATTCTACCAAGTTAATACCTCTAACTAAGTCTTTTAAAGATACATAACCTAAGTAATTTTCCTCGGTTCCTGAATAAACGGGGAAGTAATGATGAGGGTTCATGGCAAGGATTTTTTTTACCTCTTGCCAAGTCATACCTTGTTCAAACCAAACGATATCAGGTCTTGGTAATAGAAAATCTCCAAGCTCCAATTCTTTAAGATTGATGATGTTTAACAGAAGCTCTTCTTCTACAGAGGTTATAGCCTCTTCTTCTTTTAAATCTTCAAGAAACTCTTGAAAATCCTCTTTTATCTCTTCAATGTCTTTTTTCTTGCGAAGTAAAGCTTTAAGATGCTGAAATATCTCGGAAATTTCTTTCATGGAGGTGAAAAGTATTAGCTAATTGTTAACATTTTACTAAAACACCGTTAAGAAAATAACAGGTCTCTTGAAATTTTAAGCATAAAAGGAGTAATTTTTTTCCAGAAAATCGACATATTTTTTTATAGCCCTTTCAAGCTCTGTCATAGGTTTATCATAGCCTACCCCTCTAAGTTTACTAATGTCTGCTTGAGTAAAATATTGGTATTGGTTTTTAAGCTTTTCAGGCATGTCTATGTATTCGATCTGGGGAGGTAGCCCTAAGGCTGAAAAGATGGCAAGCACTAAATCCCTGAAAGACCTTGCTTTGCCAGTTCCTACATTAAAAAGTCCGTTAATTTCCGGA
Source organism: Caldimicrobium sp. (assembly GCA_009903935.1). Classification (GTDB taxonomy): domain Bacteria; phylum Desulfobacterota; class Thermodesulfobacteria; order Thermodesulfobacteriales; family Thermodesulfobacteriaceae; genus WYEG01. The sequence continues at coordinate 4,918 of WYEG01000020.1, forward strand.
TGGTCAAGGAAAAACAGCGTTGCTGAAACTGCATCCTTCACATAAATAAAGTCTCTTAGCTGTCCTCCGTCTGGATAGTCAGGATGATAGGATTTGAAGAGTTTTACCCTTCCAGTTTGTTTTATCTGTTCATAAGCCTTTAAGGCAACGCTTCTCATCTCGCCTTTGTGAAATTCATATTCGCCAAAGACATTAAAATACTTAAGCCCTACTATCTTGTCGAGGTATCCATTAGAATAAGCCCAAAGGTCAAAGAGTTGCTTTGAAAAACCGTAGGGATTTAAGGGCTTAAGCAGAGGGATTAGCTCATGGTTATCCGAAAAACCAAGCGAGCCGTCTCCATAGGTTGCCGCAGATGAGGCATAGATAAACCTTATGCCATGCTCAAGGGAAAATAAGGCAAGCTCCTTAGTGTAAAGGAAGTTTACTCTATAGAGATAGTTTAAATCTTTGACCGTGGTGTCAGAGCAAGCACCAAGATGGATTATAGCTTTTACCTCGGAAAATTGTCCCTTTTGAATAGCAGAAAGAAAGTCATCCCTGTCAAGATAGTCTAAAAACTTTACACCAAGGAGGTTTTTCCATTTTAGCGGATTATCACCTAAATGGTCAACTATAACGACCCTTTCCTCCCCAAGCTCGTTTAAAGCTCTAACAAGGTTTGTTCCGATAAACCCAGCTCCGCCCGTTACAACTATCTTAGTTTTTTTCATTTTAGCCTCACGCCTTTTGATTAATTCCTAAAGGTTAAGAAAAATGTATAGCATGATCCCTGTTATCAAGCACATAAAAACCACAGGGACAATGATGGCTTTTATGAAACGTCCCTCTTCCCTTCCGCTTACGCCAATCGTTGCGGCAGCGTTTGTTATCTTAGAAGGTGTGATGGCTGAGGCTATTCCCCCTCCCACAGCATGAGCTGCATAGACCCACATAAAAGCTTCAGCTCCTAAAGTTGCGTTGGTAACCCCCCATTGAATCTTGGCAAAGAGAACGTTTGAAGCCGTTGTGCTACCACCAACGAAGGTCCCTATTAAACCGACGAAAGGAACAGCAAGGGGAAAGGCGCTCCCCAAAGCTTTAGCTAAAGTAGTAGCAATGATAAGGTTCATGTTAACCTGCTTAAAATACGGTGAAGGCACAAGCTTTCCGTTCACAACCTCCATTCCAGACCAGGCCATGATAAAAGCTACCGCAAAAAAGAGGGAGTAAGCAAAGAAAGGACCCCAAATACGCGTAATCCAAAGTTTTAAAGCATTCTTAAACTGTTCAGAGGTTGGTTTAAGGATGAGTATAGAAAGGAGGCTTACTATCATGATCCAAAACCAAACATTGGCAAGGATGTTTAAATCCTCCTTTTTGTCAGCAAAAACAGGTATCACTTCCCACTCGCCTAAACAATTAGATAAAAATTTCTTTAGGCTTGGAATGTTAACGATAGCAGAAAGAACGACAAGGATGAGCAAAGGAGAGAGAGCTCTAAAGGTTTTAGCGTCAAACCTGCTTCTTTCTTCGGGAATGTCTTCTCTCTTTTTAGTTCGATAATAAAGATAAACAAAAAGCATGGTGGCAAACCCGGCAGCTATTCCGATAACTTCAACGGGTAAGACCTGAGTATAGGCAAGAATTAAGGCTGTGCAAGAAAGAATAAGACCTGATAACACGCCAGGCACGAACTCCTTTTTAAGAGCCTCCTTACCACCTACACTCCAAAGCATAAGAAGGGCAAAGAGGACTGAGATGACGGGTAAAAATAGGGTAATTTTTAGAGTGTAATCCCAGATGAATTGGTTAAGGTCAAGTATATTAGGGGGTTTAATACCAAGGTCAACGAAGGCAACCTTTGCTGGCAGGGTGATGGGGATAGAGAAGAGGGCAAAGGATGTCAAGGGGTCATAGCAAAGGATGCTTATAGCTATGGCTGAGAAGGCGCTAAAACCAAGAAGCCTAAAGATGGGAGGGAACATGGCTGGGGTCACCATGCCGAGAGAGGTAGAGAGGGACCCAAACCCCATCCCCAAAAAAAGGGTTTGTTCAATCTTATCTTTCGCAATACCTCTAACATACTCGATCAAGGTTCTCAAGGCTGAGGTCTCCCTCATAAGGAAGATAAGGAACATCGTCCAGATGACCGCAAGCGTAATACCGAAGGCTTTGATAAAACCTATGGCAGTTGCTCCAAGGACTACCTCTAAAGGGGTTTTAAAATAGGTTGTTGCAAAAAGGACGCATAGCCCCCATCCTACAAATGCTACGAAGGTTCCTGAACGATAAAAGACGACCATGCCTATTAAAACCACAAAAATTGGAAGTATAGCGAGAATGAAATCCATAGCTCACCCCCTCACTTTTTAAAGAAAGTCATGGACAATTATACCTAATTTTTAAAAGTTAAAAAGTTTATGCTATGAAGGAGTTTAACCTGAAATAGGATTATCAAAAACTAAAATTCTTTAAAAAATACCCTTGACTTTTTCAGTAATTCAAGTAAAAAAAATTTTAAATGCTTAATATCAAAGAAAAACTCTTAGAGTTATTGCCTAGGAAATCAGTAGGTTTTTTGGGAGTTGACCTTGGTTCGTATTCTATAAAAATCGCAGAGGTTGGTGAACACCGAGGAAAGATCGAACTAAAAAGCTTTGGGCAGACTAGGACCTTTGAAAACACTCTCATAAAGCATGAGATAGTCGATAAAAATTTATTAGCAACGAATATAAAGAACTTGATCGATAACCTCAAGCCTAGCACAATAAATGCTATTTATAGTTTACCTTCCTTATTAACCTTTTACGATAACTTTACCTTAACAGAAATTCCTGATCACGAAACCTTAATTCAAAAAATATCTGATGAATGTCCATACAATTTTGATGAAATTTCTTACTCCTACTATATACTTCCTGTTGAGTCTAAATTTGTTGTTTTCTATTTATATGTAAAAAAAGAGATTTTGAATAAATTTGTAGAGCTTTTTTCTTTTCTCAATTTAAATTTGGTAAATGTTGATAGTAATTTTGTTGTCATTCATAATTTTTTGGAACATCTGTATGGTGAACATGCAAAGCTCGTCGCTGATTTAGGTTACTATGATATCAGGTTAATTATTACCAATAAAGAGGTTCCAATCGCTACTTACCATCTTTCAAATTTAGGGATAAGAAGATTAGAGCAGGAAATTTCTAAGGTGTTTAAAGTTGATAAACATCAAGCTTTAAAAATGATACACAATCCTAAACCTTCAGAAATACAGATTGCTAAACCATTGTTTGTAAAATATTTAGAAAAGTTATCTGAAGAGATTTTAATTAAGTTGGATGCAGTAAAGAATAAGTATGGAATTATACCTGAGGTATTTTATCTTATAGGAGGTGGGGCAAGGATTCCAAATATTAGCCAAATATTGGCCCAAGCATTAGAAATACCTTATCAAAAGATTGAAATTCAGCAGAAAATTAAGATTAATGATAATATCCATCCTGATTATTTGGAAATTATCAATACTCAAGGGGTTTTAGCTTTAGCTACAGCAGTAAAGGAGTTGTTGTGAATGATAATAAAATTTAATCTTTTACCCCATGAAGAGAAGGTAGTTGAGTCCCCAAAAAAAGCCATATCTATATCCTTTGCTCATTTTTACATCTTTGTATTGATAATTCTTTTAACCTTTATAATTGGGGCAGTAATCAACTTTGAATTAAACTTAAGAAAATTAGAAAAAGAAAAAAAAGAGAAAGAGGAGCTTTTGAACAAGTATAAAAATATAGCTTTAAAGGTAAAAAAATTAGAGGAGGAGAAAGAGGACATTAAAAAAAGAATTAATGCGATAATAGAATTAAAAAAGAACCAGGGGCAAAGATTGAGGGTGTTATATTATACACTTTCTGAAGTAAAAGGAAATAAGGTTTTGATTAATAGCTTAAAAACTGAACCAGGGAAGGGGTATATAAAAGGTTATGCTCTTTCTCTCGAAGATGTGGCAAATTATTTAAAAAATTTGGAAGCAAACAAACAGGTGTTTAAGAATGTTGAGCTTAAGTCAGCAGTCACCAAACAGCTTGCTGAATATTCTTTAGTAGAATTTGAATCAGAGGTGCAATTTTAGACATGAAAGGATTTACAGAGTTTTATAAAAGAATAACTGAAGAACTTAACAATAAACCAAAAAGCACAAAGATTTTGTATTTGGTAATAACTATTATTCTGCCTTTAGCAATATTTTACAATTTTTATTATACGCCAAAGAAGGAAAAGGAAAAAAATCTTGTTCAAACCATAGAGTCCTTAGATAAGGAAATTTTAAAGTATGAACAAATAGCAAAAAAAGAAAAGGAATTAGAATTTATTGTGAAGGAACGAAGAAAATTTTTAGAAGAAAGTCAAAAGATTCTTCCGACAGAGAAGGAAATACCAATACTACTTAACAACATTGCTCAATTAGCCAAAAAAAGAGGATTAAAGGTCTTGCAATTTGTTCCTAAGCCTGAAATCCAAAAGAACTATTATAATGAAATCCCGATAGAATTATCTTTTACAGGAAGTTTTAACAACACTTTTGCCTTTTTAAATGATGTAGAGAACTTAGAAAGGTTAGTAAATTTGATTTCTGTAGAAATAACTCAACAAGACAAAGATACTCTTTTAACTAAAAGCACATTTTATACATTTAAGTACACTGGTGTAGAATTAAAGCCACAGGGTAAAAAATGAGAATGTATGTAATAATAATTCTTTTCTTGTTGTCAATAGTTGGATGTCAAACCCAACAGAAATCGGAAGTAGTAGTAAAACCTCGAGAGCAGTATAAATTTCAGGATGTAGAATTAGAGGAATGGAAAAAGATAATCTTTACTCCGAAGGAAAGGTATGATTTTCAAAGCCTTAAAAATCCCTTCCTAAATCCTAAAACGGTTGCTCAATTGCAGAAAAAAGAGGAATTTTTTAATTTTGAGCTAAAGGGGATATTAATCAAAAATGGTAAACGGTATGCTTTGCTACAGGATCCTTTAAAAAGAGGGTATTTTGTTACCGAGGGGACAAAGTTTGCAGGTCACTATGTAAGAAGAATTGGAAGTGATTATGTTATTATATTAGCTGAAGAAACTGATGTATTTGGTGGGAAGACTAAGCGCGAGATAAAACTAAATTTGAGGAAGGAGTAAGGCTATGAAAAATAAATCTATACTTTTCCTTGAGATATTAATATGTTTATTTCTATTACCACAGGTTTTATACGCAAAGCCTTCCCTTCTTAACGTTCTTTTTTTTGACAAGCCTGAACATCAACTGATCTTTGAGTTTGACAAACGGGTCAATTTTGAGGTTAAGAAGAGCGGACAGAAACTTTATGTGTATTTAGATAATACTTTGCCAAAAGAGTCAAAATGGATTAAAACTTTACCTAAGGAGCTTTTTAAAGAAGTAGAAGCAGGAATTGAAAAAGATAGGCTTGCTTTAGTTTTTACTTTAAATAAAGATTTCAATTTTCAAGCCTCAATGCTCGAAAATCGACTTGTAATTAGGATTTTCTTTGAAGAGGAAAGAAAAGTTTATGATGCTATGATAATTGGAGATAGAATTTCAAAGTTAGACCGAGATAAGTTCACTCCTGACTATAAAGTTTCTGTCCCAACTGACCTATCTTCTTTAAATCTGCCTCTAACAAAAAAGTATAAAGGACAGCCGATTAGTGTAGATTTTCAGGAAGCTGATTTGCATGCCGTCTTTCGTTTCTTGGCTGAAGTAAGCGGGTTAAACATAGTTGTTAGCGACAAGGTTAAAGGAACGGTAACATTAAAGCTTCATCGTGTGCCTTGGGACCAGGTTCTTGATATCGTGCTTGCCAATTATGGATTGGGCTATGTGATGATCGGTAATGTTATGAGAATTGCCACTCTTGATGAGATCAAAGCAGAAAGCGATAGATATAAGGACTATCTTACCTCTATCAAAGATATCCAGGAAAGAGGTCCATTAACAACTAAAACCTTTCAGTTAAAATATGTCAAAGGAGATATAATAGTATCAAAGTTAAAAGAAATTGTAACCGGCGATGGGAAAATAACTTATGAACCAAATTCAAATGTGTTGATAGTAAAAGATACTGAAAAAAATTTAAAAGAAATAGAAGCAATAATCAAGGAAGTAGATAAGCCAACTAAACAGGTGTTGATCGAAGCCAGGGTTGTAGAAATAATGGATACATATGCACATAAGCTTGGAATTAGGTGGGGTGGTTCTGCCTGGAAGACCACCCAGCATACAATAATCGGTGTAGGAAGACAACCAAACATGTCAACCCCTGATAATTCATACAGCTATCCTGGTGGTTTTACCCCTGGGAATGGAACTGGAAGCGTCAGCTTTTCACCGTCTGGTATTGTAGATTTGGGAGTTGCAGGTAGTACAAATATAGGTTTTGCCTTTGGGCATGTTGGAAAATCTGTTTTACTTCTTGATGCTGAGCTTTCGGCGCTTGAAAGCGAGGGGATAGCAAGGATATTTGCCACACCAAAGGTTTTAACCCTTGACAATCAGCCTGCTGAGATAAAGCAGGGATATAAAATTCCTTATCTTCAGCTAACCCAATATGGAGTAGCAACAACCCAGTTTATAGAGGCTGTTTTAAGGCTTAAAGTTACTCCTCATATTACCCCTGATAATCGCATTAATCTTGATATCGAGGTCGAGAAGAGCACACCTGATTGGGGTAGGGTAGTTAATGGAGTCCCAGCCTTGATGACCCGTTCGGCTACCACTAAGACCTTGGTTAACAACGGTGAAACCATCGTGATAGGCGGGATAAAGACGAGCGACCTTGGAGATAATGTTGACCAGGTCCCTGGACTTGGGAAAATTCCTGGGTTAGGTGAAGCCTTTAAAAAGAAGGAGAGAAACTTAGCCAAAACTGAACTGATCGTCTTTATTACTCCCAAGATAATTACCGTTGAAATTCCCGGCGTTGATTATTAGTTTTTCTCTTGATGGAAGAGGTAATTGTAATAGGGGCTGGGCTTGCCGGGTCAGAGGCAGCCTGGCAATTAGCCAAGCGGGGCGTAAGGGTTATTCTCTATGAAATGCGCCCTAAAAAGCTTACCCCAGCCCACAAAACAGGATTTTTTGCAGAGCTCGTCTGCTCAAATTCTCTAAGGTCTAAGGACTTAACCAACGCTGTAGGACTCCTTAAAGAAGAGCTAAGAAGACTTGGTTCTATCATCATGGAGTCTGCAGACATCAACCAAATCCCAGGAGGAAAAGCTTTAGTAGTAGACCGAGAAAAGTTTGCTAAATACATCACGGAAAAACTGCAAAATCATCCTAACATAAGGCTTGTTTGTGAAGAAATGACCGAGATACCTACGGATAGAGTTGTGATAGTTGCTACAGGTCCTTTGACCTCTGACCCTTTGGCTATGTCCCTTGCTAAGCTTATCTCCGAGCCTTTTCTACATTTTTATGATGCCATCTCCCCCATTGTGTATGCTGAGAGTATAGATTGGGGAAAAGTATTTGTTGCCGACCGTTACGGAGAGGATGAAGGAGCCTATGTGAACTGTCCGTTAACTAAGGAGGAGTATGAAAGGTTTGTGCAGGAGCTTTTGTCAGCCGAGAAGGTTCCACTTCATCCCTTTGAAGAACCCAAATACTTTGAGGGCTGTTTACCCATTGAGGTAATGGCTGAGAGGGGTATTGACACCCTACGATACGGACCCATGAAGCCTAAAGGACTTATTGACCCGAGAACTGGAAAAGAACCCTATGCGGTAGTTCAACTGAGACCGGAGAACGCTGAAAGAACTTTATACAACATGGTTGGTTTTCAGACAAAGCTTAAATACCATGAACAGGAAAGAGTCTTTCGATTGATCCCAGGATTGGAGAGAGCTGAGTTTGCAAGATATGGGTCCATCCATAGGAACACTTTCGTTAACGCTCCAAAGGTTTTAACCCCCTATCTACAACTTAAAAATTATCCTAATGTCTTCTTAGCAGGGCAGATTACGGGTGTTGAAGGGTATGTTGAGTCGACCGCCATGGGCTTAGTTGCAGGGATAAATGCCTACAGGTTGATAAAGGGAAAAGACCTTGTTATCCCCCCACCGGAGACCGCAATAGGAAGCTTGGTTCACTATCTACAATTCTCAAATCCCAAACATTTTCAACCGATGAACGTCAACTGGGGTTTATTCCCTGAAATCTCAGGAAAAAGGAAGATTAAAAAGGGGGAAAAGGTTAGAGCCCTCGTTGAGAGGGCTCTTAAAGCTTTAGAGGACTGGCAAAGAGAATTAGATTGATGCTAATTTTGTTTGCAGACCCCGATTATATGGTCTATTACCACCAACACTTCAACATCTGGGGCTATTTGGAGCCAAACAAAACCTTCTTCAATCTTGGTTATTTCTCCGATGATCCCACCGCTTGTAACCACAAGCTGACCAACTTTTAGCTCCTTTAAAAACTTTTCTCGTTCTTTCATTTTCTTTCTGTAGGGGTGAATTAACCCAATGTAGACGAGGATTAGCATGGCAAGGGCAAAGAATAAAGGAGAGGAAAGAAATTCAAAAAGTTGTTCAAGGTTCATGATTTTTAAGCTTGGTAGTTTCCTGCAATATAACCTTTAATAACTGGAATGAGGGTGTCCTTTTCTACCTCGAGCCAAACAAGGTCCCCCTCGATCTTGACGATCCTTCCCACTATCCCTCCTGAGGTATAAACTTTTTGCCCAACCTTAAGCTCTGACAAAAACTTTTGGTGTTCCCTTAGTCTTTTCTGCTGCGGACGGATGAGCAAAAAGTAAAAGATAACGAAGATTAGGATTAAGGGAAGAAGCGTAAAGATCAAACCAATTAACCCGCCTTGACCTTGCTGTCCTTGCGGGGGTGGTGCCATGGCAAAGGCTTGGGAAAGGATAAAAGCCTGATAAAACTTCATTCTTCTACCTCCTCTGGATTTTTTTGATAGAGTTTTTTTAACTCCTCGTAAAGAGGGGTAAGCTCATCCTCTTTGATGGCTAAGCGAACCCTCTCTAACAATTTAGCATAGTAATGGAGATTGTGAAGGGTAAGTAAAGTATAGGCTAAAAGTTCTTTTGCTTGAAAGAGATGCCGAAGGTAAGCTCTGGTAAAATTTCTACAGGTATAGCAGGAACAAAAGGGGTCAAGAGGTGAAAAATCTTCTTTGTATTTAGAATTTCTAATGTTTACATACCCTTGGGAAGTGAAAAGAGTCCCCCTTCTTGCGTTCCTTGTGGGAAGAACGCAATCAAACATGTCAACCCCTCTCATTATAGCCTCGATGAGGTCAAGAGGGGTCCCAACCCCCATGAGATACCTTGGTTTTTCTTCAGGGAGGTTCTCGATAGCTATCTCAATCATTTTGTTTCTTAGGTTGGCAGGCTCGCCGACTGAAAGACCTCCAATGGCATATCCTGGGAAAGGAAGGTTTGCAATGTAGCGTGCACTAAGACTTCGCAGGTCTTCATACATCCCCCCTTGGACAATTCCAAACAACGCTCCCTTGGGTTTAGGAAAAGTTTGGTAATAGTCTAAGCATCTTTCAGCCCAGCGGTGAGTGAGGTCCGTTAGCTCCTTTGTTTTTTCATAATCACAAGGATAGGGTATACAGGTGTCAAGGACCATCATGATGTCTGAGCCAAGTTCACATTGTGCTAAGACCGCAGATTCTGGGCTTAAAAACATCTCGCTTCCGTCAAGATGAGAACGAAAGATTATTCCTTCTTCCGTGATTTTGCTAAAGGAAAAAAGGCTATAGACCTGAAAACCCCCGCTATCTGTAAGTATAGCCCCGGGAAAGTTCATGAACCTATGAAGACCGCCTGCCTTTTTAATAATTTCGACCCCTGGTCTTAAAAGAAGATGGTAGGTGTTGCAAAGAATAATCCTATAGCCAAGGGAGGACACCTTTTGAGGGTCGAGCGCTTTGATGCTTGCTTGAGTCCCAACAGGCATAAAGACAGGGGTTTCTACAACCGCTCGAGGGGTAATAAGAAGCCCAAGCCGGGACTTATTTTTTTGGCTGGTTTTAAGTATCTTAAACCTAAGCATCAAGAACTAAGGTCGGGACTTAAGCTCGGAGATGGCAGATAAAAAAGGCTCTCTTAGAGCTTTCAGCTTCTCAGCTGGAACGCAGAGAGATAGCCGCACATGATTTGCTTTTCCAAAACCTCGTCCTGGGACCGCAAGGATACCCCATTTCTTTAAATGCTCGCAGAAGGCGACATCATCCATGTTCACATTCGGAAAGATGAAAAGCCCGCCTTTTGGTCGCACATAAGAGATGTTTGCCTCATCAAGGATGCTGCATAAGATATCTCGCCTTTCTTGATAGATTTCTACTTTAACTTTTGAGAAAGTGCACTTCATAACAATCCGTTGAGCAAGGGCTGGCGCGTTCACAAACCCAAGGATCCTGTTTGCCATGATCATAGCAGAAAGCAAAAGCTCTTTTTCTTCAATTTCAGGATGAACGGCAGCAAAGCCTATCCTCTCTCCAGCTAAGCCCAGCTCTTTGGAAAAACTATAGGCAATGATGCTGTTTGAATAGTGCTTTAAGATAGATGGCACAGCTACACCATCAAAGGTTAGGTTCCGGTATGGTTCATCGGATACAAGATAGATGGTTTTTCCAAACTTTTTGCTTTTTTCTGAGAGGAGCTCTGCCAATCCCTTTATTTCCTCTTCGCTATATACCTGACCAGTTGGGTTGTTTGGTGAGTTGATGAGCACTATTTTTGTCCTTTCAGTTATAGCTTCCTCAAAAGCAGATAGGTCAAGGCTAAAATCATTTTTGGTAGAAACTGGTTTAGGGATGCCTTGATGATTTTCGGTATAGAAAAAGTATTCAACAAAAAATGGGGACGGGAAAAGGACTTCTTCTCCGGGGTTAAGGAGGGCTTTGAAGATGATGTTTAGAGCCCCTGCTGCCCCACAGGTCATAACAACTTCTTTGGCAGAAACTTTTACCCCCTGCTCAAGGGTCACCTTTTCTGCCATTTTAGCCCGGGCATCCTCAAACCCTGCGTTTGGCATGTAGCGATGGTATTCCGGCTTATAGTTTTCAATCATCTCTTTCAAAGCAAGATACACCTCTTCTGGCGGAGGAAGGTCTGGATTGCCAAGGGTAAGGTCAAAGACCCTGTCTTCCCCTAATTCTTGTTTGAGCTTTAGCCCCTCCTCAAACATCTTTCTAATCCAGGAGCTTTTTTCTTGATAGGAAAACATCTGCTTAGATATGGACATTACTCTAAACCTCCCAATAGTTTTTAAAGCGAAGAAGGTCCCTAATTTTGGCAAGGAGCTCTTCGGAATAAGATGAGGGGATGGGATCTTCATCTACATCGACCTTAACAGCTTCAGAAAAGACCTTTATCGTCAAAGCTACGCCTTCAGAAAGGTTTGATAGATTGTAGCCTCCTTCAAGGGTAAAGGCGATCTTGCCTTTTGAGGTTTTTTCCGCAATATCCTTCAAGGTAGCAAGCATCATACCCAATCCTTCAAGAGTTAAGTTTGTGCCCCCTAAAGGATCTCCCCGCAAGCAATCATAGCCCGCAGAAACAAGGATAAGCTGCGGTTTATACTGAAGAGCTATCGGTTTTAGCAGCTTCTGATAAAAATAGAGAAAATCTCCGTCGTGAGAAGCGCCTTTTAATGGAACATTTATCGTAAAACCTCTCGCCGAGCCTCCTCCAATTTCATTGTAGTTTCCAGTGCCTGGGTAGTAGGGATAACGATGGGTTGAGAAGAAGAGAACTTGATGGTCTTCCCAAAAGATATTCTGTGTCCCGTTGCCATGGTGAAGGTCAAAGTCTACGATCAGGATCCGGTTTAATCTATACAGATTTTTGGCATAGTAGGCGGCAAGGGCAACATTGTTAAAAAGACAAAACCCCATAGCCCGAGCTCTTTCGGCATGATGTCCAGGCGGTCTAACTAAGGAAAAGACCATGTCAAAGCCTTCCTGAAAGAGAAGCTCTAAAGCCTTTTTCTGAGCGCCAGCAGCATAAAGAGCAGCCTCAAAGGAGTATTCGTTCGTCGCCGTATCACCATCTATGTAGTAAAAAGGTTTCCCAGCGGTTGATTCTATAAGTGAATAAAGCTCCTCAGTATGAGCCCAGAGTATTTCCTCTTTTTCCGCACGATAGGGCTTAAAAACCTCAAGGTAATCCTTAACATCCTCCTTTAGCAACCTTTCCCAGATGGCTAAAAGCCGATAAGGACTCTCTGGATGATAGTCTCCAGGGTTGTGTTTTAGATAGATATCATCGTAGACCACAGCAACCTTTTTCATCAATCTTCACCTCAGTTTAAACTTTTAGGAATTTTAAAATAAAACCGCAGTCGTTGCAACAACCTTTTTTGTTTGTTAATATAGAGTTGAAATGGAAAGCTACCTCTGGCACGAACTTATCACCCAAGAGTCCCTTCCCTTTCCAACAAAAGAATTTAAAGTTCTGCAAACTCATATTTCCTATGTTTTCATAACCGATGAAATAGTCTACAAAATAAAGAAGCCTGTAAACTTTGGTTTTCTTGATTTTACAACACTGGAGAAGAGAAGGTTCTACTGCGAGAGGGAGGTTGAATTAAACAAAAGGCTATGCCCGGATATCTATTTGGGCGTAGTTCCCGTGATAAGAAGAGGGGAGCGATTTTTTATAGAAGATGTAGCTAAGCCTTGGGTTCCCTCAAGAGGCGAAGTCGTTGATTATGCGGTAAAGATGAAGAGGCTCCCAGAAGAGGGGATGATGAAAACTCTTCTCGCAAAAGGTTCATTAACCCCAAAGCACATAGACTTGATCGTAAATAAGCTTGTCCCTTTTTATCAAACAGCCGAAACTAACGAGGAGATATCAAAATACGGAAGCCTTGAGGTTGTATCTTACAACATAGAGGAAAATTTCTCTCAAACTAAAGATTTTGTCGGCAAGGCTTTAACTCAAAGAAAATTTGAGACCATTGTTAGCTATTCAAGAAGGTTTATGAAAGAACATGCTTCTCTTTTTGAAAAGAGGATTAAAGAAGGCTTTATCAGGGATGGTCATGGCGACCTTTATTCGGCAAACATCTGTTTTGATGACTTAAGGGAGGTTTACATCTTCGATTGCATTGAGTTTAACGAAAGGTTTCGTTGTGGTGATGTTTGCTCGGACCTTGCCTTTCTTGCCATGGATTTAGATTTTTATAGATTGGAGGAACTTTCAAAATACTTTATCGATGAGTATGTTAAGAGAAGCGGAGATAAAGACCTTTTGCTACTTTTAGATTTTTACAAATGCTACCGAGCCTACGTGCGGGGAAAGATCGGATGCTTTACCTCTCAAGACCAAAGCTTAAGCCCTAAGGCAAGGGAAGAAGCCTTAAGCCTTGCCCAAAGATACTTTGACCTTGCCTTTCGATATGCTGGAGGAATACCTAAGATTTTAGTCTTTATGGGACTTTCTTGCACAGGTAAAACCTACTTAGCAGAAAGAATGGTTCAAAAGTATCCAGCTGTTTATCTTTCTTCCGATGTTGAGAGAAAAAGGCTTCTTGGTTTAGACCCAGAGAAGCATTACTACGCAGAGTTTGAACAGGGCATCTATTCTCCTGAGGTATCAGATAAGACTTATGAAGTCTTGGCAGAAAAGGCAAGGATTGAGGTTTCTTACGGACGAGATGTTATAATCGATGCTACTTTTCGAAAGAAAAAATGGCGGGATATGCTTTTTTCAGCTTTAAAAGATATTCCTTGCGAAGTTTTCTTTATCTGGTGTGTAGCAGACGATGAGGTTGTGAAGGAAAGGTTTTCTAAAAGGGCTACGGAAAAGACAGCCTCAGATGCCCTGTTTGAAACCTATCTTCACCAAAAGAAAACCTTTGAACCTCCTGTTGAAATACCAAACCTTCTCAAAATAGACACCTCATCTGGAAATTCCAACCTTTTAAAAATGATCGAAGAATTTGTAAAACTGTGAACCCTACCCCCCTTGTCTTTGAAAAAGTGATGATTATTTTTTGATTGACTTTTAAATTCAAAACAAAAATTCTTCAGGAGGAGGTGGATGTATGAAGATCAGACCGCTTTATGATCGGATCCTTGTTCAACGCATCGAGGAAGAACAAAGGACAGAATCAGGCATCATCATCCCCGACACAGCTAAGGAAAAACCTATCATGGGAAAAGTTATTGCCGTTGGGGAGGGTAGGCTCCTTGAAAACGGGCAGACTCGTCCTCTAAAGGTCAAAGAGGGAGATAAAATCCTTTTTAGCAAGTATGCTGGAACAGAAATAAAAATCAAAGGAGAAGAGTTTCTCATTATGAGAGAAGACGATGTTTTAGCCATCATTGAAGATTAGTAAACGACCTCAGAAATAAAAAAAATTCTATAAAAGGAGGTGGAAGGATGGCTGCTAAGGAAATCATCTATGGAGCTAACACCAGAGATAAGATCCTTGCTGGTGTGAACAAGCTTGCCAACGCCGTAAAAGTAACCTTAGGTCCTAAAGGAAGAAACGTAATCCTTGAAAGGTCTTTTGGTTCTCCTCTTATCACCAAGGACGGTGTCACCGTTGCTAAGGAGATAGAGCTTGAGGATAAGTTCGAAAACATGGGCGCTCAGATGGTAAAGGAAGTTGCTTCTAAAACAAGCGATGTTGCCGGAGACGGAACAACTACAGCCACCGTTCTTGCCCAGGCCATCTTTCAGGAGGGTGTAAAGCTTGTCGCTGCTGGTATCAATCCCATGGCCATCAAGAGAGGTATTGACAGAGCCGTTGAGGTTGTGGTGGCTGAGCTTGAAAAGCTTGCCCAGCCTTGCAAATCCCGTCAGGAGATTGCCCAGGTAGCAACCATTTCTGCTAACAACGATGCTACTATCGGGAATCTTATCGCTGACGCCATGGATAAAGTAGGAAAGGAAGGCGTTATAACCGTTGAGGAATCTAAAGGTCTTGAAACCTACCTTGAAGTGGTTGAGGGAATGCAGTTTGATCGTGGTTACATATCTCCTTACTTTATAACTGACCCTGATAAAATGGAGTGCGTGCTTGAAGACCCATACATCCTTGTTTACGACAAGAAGATTAGCTCCATGAAGGACCTTCTACCAGTTCTTGAGCAGGTAGCAAGGGCTGGGAAGCCTATCCTTATCATCGCCGAGGATGTAGAGGGTGAAGCCCTGGCTACCCTTGTAGTTAACAAGCTTAGGGGAGTGCTCCAGTGCTGCGCTGTTAAGGCACCTGGTTTTGGTGAAAGAAGAAAAGCCATGCTCCAGGACATAGCTATCGTAACAGGTGGAACCTTCATTTCTGAAGAACTTGGTATGAAGCTTGAGAATGTGCAGCTTAAGGACCTTGGTAGGGCAAGAAAGGTTATCGTAACCAAAGAGCATACTACCATCGTTGACGGTGCCGGTAAAAAAGAAGACATTGAAGCAAGGATTAAACAGATAAGAGCTCAAATTGAAGAAACGACTTCAGACTATGATAGGGAAAAGCTCCAGGAAAGGCTTGCCAAGCTCGTTGGTGGAGTTGCGGTGATCTATGTTGGTGCAGCAACTGAAACGGAGATGAAGGAGAAGAAGGCAAGGGTAGAGGATGCTCTTAACGCTACAAAGGCTGCCGTGGAAGAGGGAATCGTTCCTGGTGGCGGAACTGCATACATTAGATGTCTTCCAGCCTTGGAAAACCTCAAGCTTGAGGGAGATGAACAATATGGTGTTGAAATAATCAAGAAGGCTCTTGAAGCACCACTCAGACAGATTGCTGCTAACGCCGGCTATGAGGGCTCAATCGTAGTTGAGAAGGTTAAGGCTGAGAAAGGCAACGTTGGCTTTGATGCTGCAACTGGTGAATACAAAGACCTCGTAGCAGCTGGTATTATCGACCCGAAAAAGGTGTCCCGTTGCGCCCTTCAAAATGCCGCCTCCATTGCAGGGTTACTCCTAACCACCGAGGCAATGGTTGCTGAAAAGCCAAAGAAGGATGAAAAGACCCCGCCCATGCCAGGCGGTGAGTTCTAAAATTTAGCATCTTTTAGGGGGCTTTAAGCCCCCTTTTTTATTATTTTAATAATTTCAATGGGTTAACCTATGAGCTATAGTCAAATAGATTCTCTGTTCTTATCTTTGATAATCTTTTTTGGCATCTTTATCCTTGGTTATTTACTAAAAAAAATTGCTTATCGTTATTTAGTTTTTATTTCTCAAAAGACAAAATGGGCTTGGGATGAGGTTTTATTAGGTTCTGTAGGTAAAATTTATTATTTTTGGCTATTTTTACTTGCCTCACATATAAGCCTTGTTTTCTTACCAATAACCGATAAATCTTTTACCTTGATTAATAAAATTTTACTCATTTTTTTTATATTATCTTTGTGTCTCTTTATATCAAGATTTATTGTAAGTCTGATCGAAATTTACCTTCATCAAAAGACAGATCTTGCTCCGAAGGTCACACTCTTTGAAATCATTGTAAAAGTTATAGTTTTTTTTATTGGGTTTATCCTAATTTTAAACATCCTTAACATAAACATTTTGCCGTTTATTACTACTCTTGGTATAGCAGGATTAGCTATAGGTCTTGCCTTAAGGGATACTTTAGAAAACTTTTTTGCTGGTATCCATCTTGTGCTTGCAAAACAGATTCGCCCAGGTGATTTTATAAGATTAGAAAATGGTCTTGAAGGTGTAGTAGAGGATATAACCTGGAGAACGACAGTCATTAAACAACTTCAGAACAATGTTATCATTATACCGAACTCAAAGCTTGCTCAGAGTATAATCGTAAACTATCATCAACCAGAAAACAATCAAACATTGATAATCCCTCTCACCATAAGTTATAAACATAATCTAAAAGAGGTGGAAGAATTGATCCTTGCGTTTATGAATAGATTTATAAAAGAGCATCCTCTGGCAAACAAAGACTTTGCTCCAGCGGTAAGATACAGTGGATTTGGGGATTCAGGGATAAATTTAAACCTTCTAATTCAGGTAAAAGAACCTACCGATAGGTTTAAGCTTATCCACGATTTTATCATGGAGCTTGATGATTATCTTAAAAAGCATGATATTGAAATCCCCTATCCGATTAGAAAGGTCTATCTTGAGAGCCATCGTCCTAATAAGGAGAATTGAACATTGCTAAAGGTAGTTTCTTGGAATGTCAATTCGATAAATGTTAGGAAAGAGCAAGTTTTAAGGTTTCTTGAGGAGAAGCAACCCGACTTTTTGTTGCTTCAAGAAACTAAAGTTGAACATTTTCCTAAGGAGCCTTTTCAAAGGCTGGGGTATAAGGTATATCATGCTGGTGGGAAAGGAAGAAACGGTGTAGCTATTCTTTCAAAAGAAGAGGCAGATGAAACCGTGATAGGCTTTGGAGACCTGTTTCAAGATGTTCAAGCTAAAGAAAGACTTATTGGTTGCAGGTTCAAAGATTTGTATGTGTTTTCTGTTTATGTGCCAAACGGTGCCCCTGTTGAGTCTGATTATTACTACTATAAGCTTGAATTTTTCTATCATCTGAGGGAATATTTAGAGAAAAATTTTTCCCCTCAGGACAAAATCATCTTAGGCGGTGATTTTAATGTGGCTCTTCAGCCTCAAGATGTTTACGACCCACTGCTTTTTGAGGGACAAATCTGCTTTACCGAACGGGAAAGGAAGGCTATGTCCTACTTACTTGATTGGGGTTTGATTGATACTTTTAGACTTCTTTATCCTGATAAAAAGGGTCTTTTTACCTGGTGGGATTATCAATTTTCAGCCTTTAAAAAGAATTTAGGCATGAGGCTTGACTATATCTTGGCAACCAAGCCTCTGGCTCAGCATCTCAAAGAATGTGATGTTGACCTTAAAACAAGAGGATTGCCAAAGCCTTCAGACCATGCCCCAATCATTGCCATGTTTGACCTTTAATGAAAAAACAGATAAAGAAGGCTTCCGATAAAGAGAAAAGGTCCAAAGGGGATTTCAGTCTTTAAAAGCTCTTCTGCTTCCTCTACTTTTTCTTTTTTCATCATTTTTTGATAGATTCTGTGTATAAAATAAGAGACAACTCCTATAATACTTCCGTAGAGTAGCACATAGTAGAAGGAATAATAGGAAAAGTAGCTTCCAATACCAGCCATAAGCTTTAAATCGCCCATTCCAATACCATCTCTTTTGGTTAAAAAATAGTAGACCTCGTTGATCAAAAAGAGGAGACCAATACCTGCTAAACCTGAGATGAAAGAAAGCTCAAAGCCAGGAACCTTTGGATTATGGCCAAGGCTTGAAAAAAGAATACCTAAAAAAAATAAAGGCAGACTTAAGATGTCTGGGATTTCTTTAGTTTTTAAATCTATGAACGAGATGGTTATGCCGAATAACAAATAGATAGCCAAAAAGATAAAGGTTGTTAAATGGTAATAAAATTTGAGGTAAACAAGTAAAAGCAGGGTTGCAGTTAGTAGTTCAACCGCAGGATAGATTAGTGAGATCTTCTGATGACAGAAGGCGCATCTTCCACGCAGTAAAATAAAGCTAAGCAAAGGGATGTTGTGATACCATTTAAGATAGGTTCCGCAGTGCGGACATTTTGACCGGTCAAGAAAGACCTTTTCTCCTTTTGGTAAGCGATGTATTAAAACATTGAGAAAGCTACCAAGACAGAGACCAATGATGAAAACAAATATAAACAAATAATAGCTCATTCAGACTTTCCTTGAATCTTTTGATACTCTTCCTTAGCTTCTAAAAGAGCATGGCAAGCTTTAACAAAATAAGCCCATATCTTTTTATATTCCTCTGGAATTTCATGAATTTCAACTCCAATCCCCTTTCGTTCGTAGGAATCTATCCAGACGACTTCAATGCTCATGGGTATTCTACCTATGGCTGGGATTTCCAACTCAATGTCAAGAAACTCCCCTCTTTTATAATTAGTCGGACCTTTAATGAAAAGCCCTGCAAAGCTTAAATTAAGCACTTGATATGGTGAAGGGTCGCCCGGAAAATACACCTTGGGTGCAAGGTTTGCCAATACCTCAATGTTAGTTCTTTTAAATTTCCGCTGGTCTATCATAAGAAGTCTCCAAGCTTTGATAAATATTTGGTAAAAGATTGGCTACATCGCTTGCGGTAAAGCCTTGCGGACCTAAGTTTTTTGCTAACCATTCTCCAGAAGAACCATGAAGGAATACCCCGAGGATAGCTGATTCCAGAGGACTATAGCCCTGAGCTAAAAGGCTACCTATTATCCCTGTTAGCACATCGCCCATTCCGCCCTGAGCCATTCCCGGAACATCAAAAGGAGAATAAAAGGTCTCACCCTCGGGGGTTGCGATAAGAGTGTGAGGTCCTTTTAGGACTACGATGGAGGCTGTGAGCTTAGCCAACTCTATGGCTGAAGTCTTTCGACCTTTCAAAATGTCTTGAGTTTCCTTTTTTAGCAACCTTGCTGCCTCTCCGGGATGGGGGGTAAGGATCCTTGGAGCCTTGCATTCTTCCAAAATTGTTAAGTCTTTTGCTACAAGGGTTAAAGCATCTGCGTCAAGAACAACCGGTAGATTGATTTCTCTTAGCAAGGATTTTAGGAGCTCAAAAGCTTCGTCTGAAAGCCCAAAACCTGGTCCTATGGCCAGAGCTTTTTTGTTTGAAAGGCTTTCAAGAATTATCGCCAAGGCTTTAAGACTTGGCTCACCGTTAACCTCAGGAAGGGCAAGCGTTAAGGCTTCGGGTAGCATGCTTGCATAGATAGGCTGTAAACTTTCAGAACAGGCAAGGGTCACAAGACCGGCTCCAGCCCTCAAAGCACCAAGAGCCGTCAAATATCCAGCCCCGCTCTTTCCCTTTGAGCCAGCTAAAATTAAAAGATGGCCAGACTTACCTTTATGGTAGTAACCCCTCCTTGGACGGTAGATTTGTCCAAGGTATTCAATGGTCAAATACCTTGACTTGGGAAGAAGGTTTGCTCTTTCTAAATAGGTCCAGGCATACCCTATGGGAAGTACGAAAACTTTACCTGCGTATGCTTTTCCAGGGTAGTTTAAGAGACCATGCTTAAAGCATTCAAAAGTGGCAGTCAGGTGAGCCTTTAAAGCAACTCCTAAGACCTCTCCTGTGTCGGCAGAAATACCTGATGGGAGGTCTATGGCAACTACTTTAATTTGGTTTTTACTGCTAAGGGTGTTTATGAACTCTATCGCCTCGGCAAAGACCCCAGAGATCGCTCTTTTTAAACCTGTGCCAAAAAGGGCATCAACCACAAGCTCTGAACGAAAGGTCTCAAATATCTCTTTTAAATTTTTTAAATTATTTATTTTCTTTATGGGTAAACCAAGCCTTTGAGCAAGGGTAAGGTTTCTTTTAGCTTCTCCTTTGTATTTTTTCTTTTCAGAAAAGATGCTTATAAAAACTTGGTAACCCATTTCCGAAAGGTATCTTGCACAAACGAAGCCATCTCCGCCGTTATTACCTGGACCGCAGAGGATCAAGACTCTTTGGTAATCCTTAGGAGGAAAATTTTCTATTATAACCTGAGCAACACCGAGACCGGCTCGCTCCATAAGGACTTCAGGAAGGAGGCCAAAATCATCCATCATCACCCGGTCAAGTTTTTGCATCTCTAAGCTTTCGGCCACAAACTGTCCGGTCATCTTTTTAATCTTTAGCTTTTATAATCAATACTACAGCTATAGTATAATTAAAATCATGAGAAAGGGAAAGGAGAATTTTTTGTCCCCCTACTTCCTCAAAGACCTCCTTTGCCCGACCGGATAATTTTACGGAAGGACCTTTTTCTGTCCGGACTAAAGATATTTCTTTGAAACGAAATGGTCTATAACCGCCCAGGGCTTTGTAGAAAGCTTCTTTTACAGCAAAGGAACTTGCCAAATGAGGATAAGGGATGGGCTTTTTTTGAGCGTAAATGAGTTCTTCTTCTGTAAAAACTTTGGATAAAAATCTATTCCCATAGACTTCGCAAAGTTTTTGAACCCTTGGAATGTAGACAAGGTCAACACCAAGACCGAAGGGAACTTCGATCATTTTGGTTTTAGGGCTTCGATCATGTTAAGACGCCTTTCGTGTCTTCCTCCTTCAAAGGGCTCTGTAAGGAAGGTTTTTACAATTTCGATTGCCATGCCGTCGCCGATAAGTCTTCCTCCAAGAACTAAGACATTAGCGTTATTGTGCCTCCTTGCCATCTTAGCAGAAAAGGGCTCATGACAAAGGGCTGCTCTTATACCAGGGAAGCGATTAGCTACAATACTCATCCCAATCCCTGTCCCGCAGATTAATATTCCCCTTTCAGCCTTTCCCTGAAGTATATACTCAATTGCCTTAGCTCCGTACTCGGGATAATCAACGGAGACATGCGAATTTGTGCCCACATCGATTACCTCAAAGCCCTCACTTATTAAGAAGTCTTTGATCTTTTCCTTTAAAAAAAATCCGGCATGGTCTGAAGCAAGAACAATTTTCATTTTAGCCCTCCCATTTTTTAAAAACTAAACAGGCGTTTGTTCCACCAAACCCAAAGGCGTTTGACATGGCAACCTTAATGTTTGCCCTTCTTGCTTGGTTTGGCACATAATCAAGGTCGCATTCAGGGTCTGGCTCTTCTAAATTGATAGTGGGTGGAACGATACCAGTTTCTAAAGCCTTTACGGTGATAACTGCTTCAAGCCCTCCTGCCCCACCAAGCAAATGTCCAGTCATGGATTTGGTTGAGGAAACCATAAGCTTATAAGCATGCTCGCCAAACACCTTTTTTATAGCTTTAGTTTCGGCAACATCGTTTAGCGGGGTGCTTGTGCCGTGCGCGTTTATGTAATCAACTTCGTTAGGTGCAATGTTTGCGTCCTCAAGGGCTAATTTCATACAGGTTTCTGCACCCTCTCCGTCAGGGGAGGGTGCGGTCATGTGGTAGGCATCACAAGTTGCCCCGTATCCAATCAGTTCAGCGTAGACCTTTGCCCCTCTTTTTTGGGCATGAGTGAGCTCTTCTAAAACAAGAATCCCTGCTCCTTCTGCTATGACAAAGCCATCTCTCTTAGCATCAAAGGGTCTGCTTGCTTTTTCTGGCTCGTCGTTCCTTGTTGATAGAGCCTTCATAACAGAGAAGCCTGCTACCGTCAGAGGAGTAATTAAGCTTTCTGTGCCCCCACAGATGGCAATGTCGATAAGTCCATTTTTTATCATTCGGTATGCTTCACCAATGGCATGGTTGCCAGCGGCACAAGCTGTGCAAACTGCTAAATTTGGTCCCTTAGCTCCAAAGAGAATAGCCACTTGCCCAGCGGCCATGTTAGGGATGATCATGGGGATGAAAAAGGGCGTAACCCTTTTGTAGCCCCTTTCATCTAAAATCCTTGTGTAGTGTTCTACCTGCCCAACTCCGCCCATTCCCACGCCAATGATTACACCTGCCCTCTCTCCAAGCTCTACATCCACAAGCTTTGCATCTTCCAAAGCCATGCGGGCGCTGGCTATAGCGTATTGGATAAAGGTATCCACGCGAGAAACAAGCTTTTCTGGCATGAAATCTTGGGGTTTAAAATTTTTAACTTCACCCGCTATTTGGCTTGGTAAATTGCTCGCATCAAACTTAGTAATTCGAGTTATGCCTGACCTACCTTCAACGATGCCTTTCCAGGTTTCATCAACGCCAATACCTAAGGGACTAACGCAACCAAGGCCAGTGACGACAACCCTTCTTTCCATATCAGCCCCTTATGCCTTATCGCCTACTTTAGCCTTAACATATTCTATAACATCTTTTACTGTGCGAAGCTTTTCTGCGTCTTCATCAGGGACTTCCATCCCAAAGGCCTCTTCCATAGCCATCACTAACTCCACTAAATCAAGGGAATCCGCCCCTAAATCATCCACAAAGGAGGCTTCAGGTTTTACTTGGTCTTTGGATAGATTGAGCTTCTGAGAGATGATCTCGATGACCTTCTCTTCTATAGACATCTGCCCCTCCTTAAAGAATTTTTGCTTATCTTACCTAAATTTTGCCAAAAAACAAGCGGAACATTCAATGTCCGAAGAGCCTCTCCGAATGTTTGACAAAGCCCTCTCTTTAGGATATGATTAAGCCATGCTTGACCTAAATTTAATCAGGGAAAGACCGGATTTTGTTAAGGAAAGGTTGAAGCTTAGGGGTGGGGACTATCCAATTGATAAGATCCTTTCTTTAGATGAAGAAAGACGGAGGCTTATCACTCAGGTTGAAACTCTTCGGCATGAAAGGAAGGTAAAATCAGAAGAAATTGGAAGGTTAAAAAGGGTAGGGGATGAGGCATCAGCCTCTCTTCTTGCTCAAGAAGTAAGATCCTTAGGGGAGAGGCTCAAAGAGCTTGAGGATGAGCTCTCAAGGGTAGAGGAAGAGCTTAAGGAACTCTTGATAACCTTGCCAAACCTTCCCCATGTTAGCGTGCCTGTAGGGGAAACAGACAAAGATAATGTGGTGGTGAAGCGCTGGGGTGAGCCCCCGAAGTTTGACTTTGAGCCAAAACCTCATTGGGATATCGGCGTTAATCTTGGCATCCTTGATTTTGAGCGTGCAGCCAAGATTGCTGGGAGCAGGTTTGCTGTATACTATGGTGCTGGTGCCCTTCTTGAACGCGCACTCATCAACTTTATGCTTGACCTTCATACCAAAAAGCACGGTTATAAAGAGGTTCTTCCACCTTTTCTTGTCAATTCAGCTTCCATGTTTGGCACAGGGCAGCTTCCAAAATTTAGAGAGGAGCTATTTAAGGTAGAGGATTGGGATTTTTATCTTATACCTACCGCTGAGGTTCCGGTAACAAACCTTCATCGAGATGAAATCCTTCCTGAAGAGGTTCTTCCTCTCTATTATACAGCCTATACTCCTTGTTTTAGGGCTGAAGCAGGGGCTCACGGAAGGGATACAAGAGGGATAATTAGACAGCATCAGTTTAACAAGGTAGAGCTTGTGAAGTTTGTGGTCCCGGAGGCATCATACGAAGAACTTGAAAGTCTTCTCCTTGATGCCGAAGAGGTTTTACAGCTCCTTGGTTTGCATTATCGCGTCGTCGTTCTTTGCACTGGTGATTTAGGGTTTGCAGCGGCTAAAACCTATGACATTGAGGTTTGGGCTCCTGGTCAAGGAAGATATATTGAAATATCTTCCTGCTCAAACTTTGAGGATTTTCAGGCTCGCAGGGCTAACATTCGCTACCGTCCAAAGGGTGGAGGGAAACCAAGGTTCGTTCATACTCTCAACGGCTCAGGATTAGCCGTAGGACGAACAGTGATGGCTATTCTTGAAAACTTTCAACAAGAGGATGGCTCGGTTATTATCCCTGAAGTCCTTCGCCCCTATATGGGTGGGCTTGAAAGATTAGAACCCATAAAATAAGGTCTAATCCCCAGCTTTACCAAATACATACTCTGTGCAGGTGCGAACCGGACAATAGCCTTCAAGTAAGGCTTCTTCAGCCGTTTTAAACACCACCATTCTTTTTATGTTAACATCCTTAGAACAAGCTGGATGATGGAACCTTTTGCTGTTTTTGTTCCCGTAGTAAGGTCCTGGTCCTGCCTTGTCAAGCAAAGAGAAAAGCCCAACCCTTGCCTTAATAGCCGACCTCTGTATGGGTAAGCACTTTTCAAAAAGGTTTCCGCTTCCTTCAAACCAACAACAGAGGGCTAAACCCTCCTTAACCAAGATTTCCGAGACCGAAGTCCCGTTTGGGAAGTAAAGCTCCCCTAAAAGTCTGCCAAACCTATCCTTCTCTCTTATGTTTTTGGCAAGGCAAAGTTTTTTCCCTTCAACCAACTCTTTATTCCTGAGGTAGGCTTCTTTAGCAAAAGGTTCAGGAACTCCTGTTTCAGTATGAAGTTCAAGGGTATTTATGGCTGCATACCGGAGTTTTTCCCCTGTTTTTAACTCCACGGTATCCCCATCTACAGCCCTTTTGACCTCCACAACCTCCATTCCGGAGGGGCAAGAAACCTCAGTCTGTCCTACAGCTTTTGTTCCTTCTACTTTCTCTCCCTTTTTACAGGCTCCAAAAAGAGGAAGAAAAAGGAAGAGGCTTAGGATTATCAAGAGGTTTCTAACAAATTTAAACAAGGCTTAACCCCCGAGTGATTTTTTGTAGTTTGCTATTTTTATACTTTGACTCAAGCACTGTCAAGCCCTGAATATTTTTATATAATAAAGGTCGCATCTCCATAAGAATAAAACCTGTATCTTCTTTTTATTGCCTCCTCGTAGGCTTTAAGAATCAGGTTTCTTCCGGCAAAGGCACAAACTAAAAGGAGAAGAGAAGATTTAGGCAGGTGAAAGTTGGTTATCATGGCTGAAACTACTTTAAACCTATAGCCCGGATAGATGTATAGGTCGCACAAGCCTTCATAAGATGAAAGTCCTTTTTCTGCTACAAATTCAAGGGCTCTAACTGTGGTAGTCCCGCAGGCGATAATCCTCCTTCCTTCAGATAAAGCTAAACGGACCTCTTCCACCACATCAGAAGGAACTTTTATGTATTCTGGGTCTACACGATGTTTCCTTATATCTTTGGTTTTAATTGGTTTAAAAGTACCATACCCAACATGTAGAGTGATAAATTTTATCTTTACGCCTAATTGAGAAAGACGATTTAGAAGTTCCTCGGTAAAGTGAAAACCTGCGGTTGGGGCAGCAACTGAGCCTTCCTCCTCGGCATAAACCGTCTGATAGCGTAGTAAGTCAAAGTCTTCTGGCTCGCGCTTAATATAAGGAGGAAGAGGGGCTTTACCTTCCTTTTTTATCAATTCTTCAAGGTCTAAGCCTACTTCGCTTCGTATCTCTACATAATATTTTCCATCATCCCTCTGCCCTAACACTCTAAAATTTATCATCCCGCCTTCAGATACAAAATAAGTCCCAGGTTTAATCCGTTTGCCTTTTATTAAGGCTTCCGTTTGAAAGATAGAACCGTGAGGTTTGTTTAAAAGAAGGACCTCAACCGTCCCACCAGTTGGCTTTTTAGCCTTAATCCTTGCGGGAAAGACTTTGGTCTTGTTTAGCACAAGGACATCTCCCGGTCTAAAGTATTTTTCAATTTCTGAAAATTTTTCATGAAAATAAAAAGCTTGATTTTTTCGATCAATGACAAGAAGCTTACTTTCTTCTCTTTTAGATGGAGGATAGTAGGCGATCAACTCCTCAGGCAGAGAATAATCGTAAGAATCAAGGTTGAATTCAGAGGGGATTAAAGCCATATGAGACTTTACTTAAGATAATCAGGGATTATCTCTAAAGAGATAAGGTCGTCAATAGTTTCCCTTTTCCGGACAAGGTAGAAGGTTTCTCCATCAACC
This sequence comes from Caldimicrobium sp., assembly GCA_009903935.1. Lineage (GTDB taxonomy): Bacteria > Desulfobacterota > Thermodesulfobacteria > Thermodesulfobacteriales > Thermodesulfobacteriaceae > WYEG01. The sequence goes on from WYEG01000020.1 coordinate 31,232, forward strand.
AAAACTTCTGCCGCGCGGCAGCGGGAGTTGTAGTTTGAACTCATTACAAAGCCGTAAGCTCCTGCGCTCATGATGGCAAGAAGATCTCCCCTTTCAAGCCTGGGAAGCTTCCTATCCCGAGCAAAAAAATCTCCGCTTTCGCACACTGGTCCAACTACATCTACTACCTCTTCCTCAGAGGTGGTTAGCTTAACAGGCTGTATCTTATGATAAGCCTGATACAGAGCCGGTCTAATAAGGTCGTTCATTCCAGCATCAACGATTACGAATTTTTTATCTCCGTTTGTCTTGCGATAGAGGACTCTGGTGACAAGGATGCCTGCGTTACCAACGATAACCCTTCCTGGCTCGAGTATAAGCGTGCAGTCTAAAGGCTTTACTTCTTCAATGATGGCTCGGGCATATTCTTCAGGCGGAGGCGGCTCTTCATCAGCATAGGGGATTCCAAGCCCGCCACCAAGGTCAAGATATCTTAGCTCAAAACCAAGCCTTGTAAGTTCATTCCAAATTGCTTTTAGTCTTCTTAAAGCGGAGACAAAGGGTGATACATCAGTTATCTGAGACCCGATGTGAGCGTCAAGCCCTATGGGTAAAAGGTAGGGATTTTTTTTGGCCTTAAGGTAGGCGTCGATGACTTCTTCTTCAGGAATGCCAAATTTATTCTTTTTAAGCCCCGTAGAGATGTAGGGATGGGTTTTAGGGTCAACATTGGGGTTAACCCGTAGGGCAAAGGGGGCTTTAATTCCTACGCTTTTTGCTATCTCTCCTAAGCATTCAAGCTCCTCTAAGCTTTCAACATTAAACATCAAGATGCCAGCCTTTAAAGCAAGTTCGATCTCATCAGGTCTTTTTCCAACGCCTGAGTAGACGATTTTACTTGCTGGTATGCCAGCCTTTAAAGCCCTTACTAATTCACCTACAGAAACCACATCAGCACCAGCCCCCTCCTTCCCGAGAAGAGCAAGCACCGCAAGGTTAGAGTTAGCCTTTACGGAATAGCAAACGAGATGTTCTACTTCTTTAAAGCTTGCTGAAAATACCGAAAAATGTCTTCTGATTGTTCTTGCCGAGTAGATGTAGATAGGCGTCCCAAATTTATTAACGATTTCTTTAACTGGAACCTCCTCGCAGTATAATTCGTTAAGATGATAAGTGAAATAATGCATATTTTAAAATATACAAAGAAGTGTAAATCCTGTCAATGTTTTATCATTTCTGAAAGTCTCCTGATGCTGTTTTAAAAATTTGTGCAAGCCCCATGTGTCGCGCCGAGGTGTCCTATGTATCCTATGTGTCGCCCCGAGGCGTAAGCCTAGGGGTCCCTCGGCGTTTACGCGCCTCGGGAGGACATGGATGGGCTCTGTCGCCCCGAGCCTACTTTTTTGTCGCCCCGAGCAAAGCGAGGGGTCCCTCGGCACTTGCGTACCTCGGGAAGACATCCCAATACGCCGTCCCGAACGAAGCGAGAGGTGCACGGCTTGCGCTCGGCAGGACAAAGTAAAGGAACTTTTTTGAACAACCCCAAGTCTCCTTGACAGCTTATTTTTTTTAGTTTATATTATTGGCATACAAAGGGCCGGTAACTCAGTCGGCAGAGTACCAGCCTTTTAAGCTGGGAGTCGCAGGTTCGAGTCCTGCCCGGCCCAGAGGGAAAGAGGGCAGCCCCCATCGTCTAGCCAGGTCCAGGACACCGGCCTTTCACGCCGGCGACAGGGGTTCAAATCCCCTTGGGGGCGCAACTCCTTCAACCTCTTAATCAGCTTGCCTATGTCTTCGGAAAAAGCAATCGTCCTTCTCAGCTCAGGAATGGATAGCGCTGTATGTGCAAGCCTTGCTGTTAGGTCATACAAAGCCATTTTTCTTCATTTTCAATATGGGCAAAGAGCAGCTCAAAAAGAGCTTGAATGTTTCCATAAGCTTGTGGAGCATTTTAAGCCAGAAAAGTATTTTGTTATTGAACTTCCCTTTTTCAAACAAGTCGGTGGCTCAAGCTTGGTTGATGAAAGAATAGAAATTGAGGAAGATGTCACCCTGGGTATACCCTCAACTTATGTTCCTTTTAGGAATGGAGTTTTTTTAAGCATAGCTACGGCCATTGCTGAAGCCTTAGAAGCTAAAAGGATATTCATAGGGGTAAATCAGGTAGATTTTTCAGGCTATCCAGATTGTCGAGAAGAGTTTATTAAAGCAATGCAAAAAACGATAGCCCTTGGGACAAAAATTGGTGAAGAGCTAAAAATAGAAGCCCCCCTTCTTCATCTATCTAAAGCTGAGATTGTAAACCTTGGTTTAGAGGTAGGTGCCCCTTTTCATCTTACCTGGTCTTGTTATCGTGGTGGGGAGAAGGCGTGCGGTCGCTGTCCTTCCTGTAAATTGAGGCTTAAAGCCTTTGCTGAGGCCGGAGTGCAAGATCCCATCCCCTACGAGCTATGAGAAGATTTGTCTGCAAAAGGTGCGGAGCTTGCTGCCAAGGAGAAAGCACCGTTTCTTTAACAGAGGAAGATGTGCTAAACATAGCCAATTACTTAGGACTTTCGGTAGAAAATTTTTTAAAGGAATACACGATAAAGAAGGGAGAAAATAGGTTAGAGATGCGCGTGGTTAACAACCACTGTATTTTTTTTGACGAAAAGGAAAATCTTTGCTTAATCCATCCGGTTAAGCCAAAGCCTTGTAAAGATTGGCCTTTCCCAAGGGCTATATGGGAAAACGAAGAGAACTTTAACATCATAAAAGAAAGTTGCCCCGCTCTTTCTGAATTCTCTTATAAGGATTTACTGAGCTTAAACATGTTTAAATCAAGTTAGGTGACCGGTCAACTGAGAGCAGGTATTGTTATCACCAATTATTATTTTCAGTTTGGAATGTCTCATTTTTTTGGATTTTGGCGATGCCCAATTTAATTATGTCTCGCTTTCCCCTAGGAGTAAGCCCACGGGTCTTCGTCGAAGATTCGTATAGAGGAGCGAATGCCTGTCGGCAAAATGTTAGCCAGCCAGTCCGTCGCCCTACGATCGGTTTTTTTGAATGAGAAACAGCTTAGTGACGGTTGTCTCACCCTAAAGATAAAGTGAGGATGTTCTACCAATGAGATATTTCAAAATAATAACAACACCCGGCAAAACCCGCTTGACAAATTAACTAAACAAAGCTTAAAATTTGGTTTTGATTAAGGCTTAACGCATCTAAAGGAGAAAGGAATGTGCGGAATAGTTGGGTATGTGGGAAAAAGACCGGTTTTACCTGTTCTTCTTGAGGGTTTACGAAGGCTTGAATACAGAGGCTATGATTCAGCTGGAGTCGTCTTTTTTGATAAAGGACGTTTGAGAGTGCTAAAAAGAAAAGGCAGGGTGTATGACCTTGAAGAAGATATCTATCGAAATTCTACCCTTGAGCCAAAAGCCCCTGGTCTTGGTCATACAAGATGGGCAACTCACGGAGAACCAAACGAGATAAACGCTCATCCTCACTTTGACTGCAAAACAACACTTGCCATTGTTCATAATGGAATAATCGAAAATTTTTATGAACTTAAAAAAGAACTTATTATCAAGGGCCATAAATTCATTTCGGATACAGATACTGAAGTGATAGCTCATTTGATCGAAGAGTATGTTAAAGAGGGACTAAACTTGTTTCAGGCGTTTCTCACCGCTTTAAGGAAGCTTAAGGGAGCTTTTGCTGTGGCTATGATAACTACTATGGATCCTGAAAAAATTTATGTTGCCCGGTTTCAGAGTCCGGTAGTTGTTGGGCTTGGTGAAGGGGAAAATTTTTTAGCATCCGACATTCCGGCTTTGCTTCCCTTCACAAAAAAGGTTGTTTTCTTGGAGGATGGCGAAGTAGCTATACTCAGCCAAGAGGAGGTTAAATATTTTGATTTTCATGGTAGAGAGCTGAAAAAAACTCCTCAGATTATAACCTGGGATTTGGCAAGCGCAGAAAAGGGCGGATTTTCTCATTTTATGCTAAAAGAGATCTATGAGCAGCCATCAGCCCTTCAGCAAACTCTTCTTGGTAGGCTTGACCTTGAAAAGGGAAAAATTGACTTTTCTCGTGAGGGCTTAACCCAAGAATTTTTTTCAGGCATAAAAAGAATATTTCTTGTTGCCTGTGGGACTTCTTATCATGCCTGCCTTGTTGGGAAGTACCTTTTGGAAAGGGTTATAGACATTCCCATTGAGGTTGATTTGGCTTCAGAGTTTCGCTATAGAAATCCCCGTTTAGACAATGGATCTCTCTTTATTGCGCTCTCTCAGTCTGGAGAGACTGCAGACACTTTAGCGAGTTTAAGGCTTGCCAAAGAGAAGGGGGCAAGGACTCTTGCAATTTGCAATGTGCTTGGAAGCACGATTACCAGAGAAAGCCACATAGTTCTATACACTCAAGCGGGTCCAGAAATAAGCGTAGCCTCAACCAAAGCCTTTACCACCCAAGTCTTGATGTTTATTCTACTATCTTTATATTTGCAAGAAATCTATCAAAGGGAAGAGCCTAAAGAACTTATAAAAATGCTCCCCAGGCTTCCCGGTCTTCTTAACAAAGTCATAGAGAAGCTTCATCCAAAAATCAAGGAATGTGCAAAAAATTGGTATGGGGCAAGCAACTTTCTTTATCTTGGACGCAACATCCTCTATCCAATAGCCCTTGAAGGGGCTCTAAAGCTTAAGGAGATTTCTTACATACATGCTGAGGGTTATGCTGCAGGGGAGATGAAGCATGGACCCATTGCACTGATAGATGAAAATTTCCCTACAGTCATTCTTTCCGCTAAAGAGCTTGGTATAGTTCATGAAAAAACCTTATCTAACGCTGAAGAAATAAGGGCAAGAAGAGGTCCCATTATCCTTTTTACTACAGAAGGGGAAAGAAAATTTGAAGATAAGGTGAATTATATTTTTTATATACCAGAGACAAGTTATGCCTTCTTGCCAATACTTTATGTTGTGCCCTTACAGCTTTTAGCCTTTGAAATAGCCTATTTAAAGGGTTGTGACATTGATAAGCCAAGAAACTTAGCAAAAAGCGTAACCGTTGAATAATTTGGCAGAGGAGGTGTTTAGATGGAGTGTAAAAGAGAAAGAAACCTTAAGAGATGCAACTGCACCTACGACCCTTGTAGCAAAAAAGGCATTTGCTGCGAGTGTTTGCATTATCATCTGAAGATGAGGCAGCTTCCCGCTTGCGCCTTCCCCAAGGAGGCGGAAGCAACCTATGATAGGAGCTTTGAACACTTTGCTAAACTGGTGATGGAGGGGAAGGTTTAATGGATGTAGAAAGACTTAAAGATTTAATAATTAAACTTCTTGAAGATAAAAAAGGGGAAGAAATACTGCCCATTGACTTGAGAAAAAAGGTTGATTTTGCCGATTACTTTTTGCTTTGCAGTGCCCATTCCACAAAGCATGCACAAGGTTTGGCAGACTATGTAACTTTAGAGCTTGAAAAAATAGGAATTATTCCCCTTTCAGTTGAAGGAATGGAACAGGGCAATTGGATTGTTTTAGATTTCGGCTCAATCGTTGTTCATATCTTTTATGAGCCTATTAGGAGGCTCTATAATCTTGAGGAGCTATGGCTTGACCTACCTCAAAGGAGGGTGAAAAAAATGCCTCAGGACCAAAGAGATTCTCTTCAATCCTCTTCAGGAGAAGTTCTAAATTAAACCCAGTTAAGGCTGATATTGGAACTCCGTCTAACTCTTCCAATAAAGATTTAACCGTTGCCTGTTGGAAGGGGTCAAGGTCTTCGATCAGGTCTATTTTATTAAAGGCAACGATCCTTGGAATATGCCTAAGCTCCATCTCATCAAGTATGGCCTCTACGCTTTTTACTTGATTTTCTAAATCAGGGCTTGAGGCATCGACTATGTGAAGTAGAAGGTCTGCGCTGTATAGCTCTTCAAGCGTTGCTTTAAAGGCTTTTTTCAACTCCTCCGGTAAGTCCCTGATAAAGCCAACGGTATCGGTAAGGAGGAAAACTTTCCCACTCGGGGTTCTTACCGCTTTGGTAACTGGGTCAAGCGTTGCAAAAAGCTTGTCTTCAGCTAAATAGTTAGAATGGCTAAGCCTGTTTAAGAGAGTGGTCTTTCCAGCGTTTGTGTAGCCTATAAGGGCAACCACTTTAAAATTAAGCTTTTTCCTTCTTTTCCTTCTCAAGGCTCTTTCTTCAGAGATGCTTTCAAGTTCCTGCTTAAGCTTCGCAATCCTGTCTCTTATCCGATGTCTGTCCACTTCAAGCTTTGTTTCTCCTGGTCCCCTTCCACCGATCCCACCCGTTAAGCGAGAAAAGGCATCGTCCTTTGCCCTAAGCCTTGGTAAGGCATACCTCAGCTGGGCAATCTCAACCTGAATCTTTCCTTCTCTTGACTTAGCTCTCTGGGCAAAGATATCAAGGATAAGTTGAGTACGGTCTATAACTCTTAAATCTGTGGCTTCGTTTAAGGCTCTAACCTGAGAAGGAGTGAGCTCTCGGTCGAATATAAGGAGATTAGCCCTTTTCCTCAAACACTCAATTAAAACTTCAAGAAGCTTACCCTTTCCGATGACATATCGAGGGTCAATCTGTGCCCTCCTTTGAACAACCTCGCCTACGACTTTTACTCCAGCAGTTCTTGCAAGTTCTTTAAGTTCCGCAAGCTTATTTTCCCAATCTATGTCCCCAGGCTCTCTAACAAATATCAATATTGCTCTATCTTCCTTTTCATGAAGAGCCTGAGCCCCTGATACCCTTTCAAACTCCTCTTCAAGGTTTCTGATAAGCTCCTGGAAATTTTCCCTTAAATCCCAAGGATAAACGGGCTTGAAGAAGTAAAAAAGTCTCTTAACCTCATCATCGAGGGATGCGCTATAAAATTCTTGGCTTGGTAAGATATGGGCTATATGGATCCTTCCTACTCTACCATCCTCATATACTTCTTGTGCCCCGATTAGGTCAAGCCGTAAAAAGGCAAGGTCAATGAGGTCATCCTGGTCAAGCCCTGAGGATTGATTTTTCTTCACAAGATGAGTATGGATAAACCTCAAGCCCTTTAGCCTTGCTTGATGATCCCTATATCCATGTAGTTCTGGTATCTCGATCCGATTGTAGGAGCCAACGACTACAAAATCGATATCTCCTTTACGGTTGATTAGAAGCCCAACCTGTCTGTTTATCTGATAAGATAGATAAGCAAGCTCTTGGGCAAGCTCAGGGGTGATGATGCTCTGAGGTGGAACCTTTCTCCGATAAAGCTTTTCTAAACTTCTAAGGATGCTTGGCTTTAAACCAGCGATATTGCCAAAAATCTCTCTACTCAACCCCTTTTACTCTACCCCTATCTAAAATTTCTTTTGTTTTAAAACTATATATCTGAATTTTAAAAAAACAAGGAAGATTTTGGGCTGTTTTAAAAAGAACCTTTACCATGCTTTTCAGAAGGTAATAAAAGACCCTCACTGCGTTCGAGATGACAAGGCAGCCTCTCACCCCTAAATATCCTCCTTGTTTTATTAACACGGTGTGCACCTATTGATCAATTGCCTTACTTTGAATTAGCCATTATAAGATGATATATTTTGAGACCATGAAGAGCCGATTTCAAAGTTTTCTACTTGTTATAATCTTTTATTTCTTTTCTGGTTTACCCTTAGGTTATTTCTACACTTTTCTTCCTGTTCAACTAAGGGCTCAAGGTGTTGAGCTATCTACAATAGGGCTAATCTCGTTAGCTGGGTTGTCCTGGAGCTTAAAACCACTCTGGGCTCCCTTCATGGATAGACTTCTTTCAAGAACCTTATGGATGGCTATCTTTGCCCTTCTTCTTGGTGTTAACTTTCTAATCCTTAGTTTAAGCACCTTAGAATTTTCTATTTTTCTAATCTTTCTTCTATTTTTAACCTTCTTTTCCTCTTCCTTTGATACTGCTCTTGATGGATGGTTCATTGAAGCAGTCCCCAAGGGGTTGCAAGGTCAGGCAAACGGCTTAAGGATTTCTTCCTATAGGGTGGCTCTGATAGTTTCTGGAGGATTAGCTACAGCCCTCTCTCAATTTATCTCTCCAAACTATATCCCAGCCCTTTTTGGAATACTGTTTTTAGCCCTTTTCCCTATTCCCTTAAAGTTTGCCTCAACTACATTAGCAATCAAAGAGGAAGGTAAGATTGGACTAAGCATGTTTATTGAGCCTTTCAAAGACTTTTTATCTCGGAAGTCTGGACTGCTAATCCTGTTTTTTGTCTTTTCTTATAAGATTGGTGATGCCCTGCTTGGTGGTATGGTTTATCCATTCTGGGTTGACCGAGGTTTTGAAAGGGCTGAAATTGGGTTGTTCGCCGGGACCCTTGGCACAATCCTAACCATAGCTGGTGCCTTAGTAGGAGGTATGATTACCGCGCGAGTGGGACTTAAAAAAGCCCTTTTTTCCCTTGGGCTTCTTCAAGCTTTTTCAAACCTTGGTTATACTGCCTCAGCCCTTCCCAACCTACCAAAAGAAACAGTTTATCTAGCAAGCGTTATCGAAAGCTTTACCGGAGGGCTTGGAACTTCAGCCTTTATTACCTTTCTTACAAGCCTTTGCCGAAAGGAGGTCGCTTCATCTCAGTACGCCATACTCTCTATGCTCTTTAGTCTTTCCACCACCCTAAGCCGAAGCCTAAGCGGGTTCTTAGCTGAAGCCTTTGGCTACGCAGGATTTTTTTTGCTAAGCTTTTTTATAGCTCTCATTCCACTCACCCTCATCAGACATTTGGGTTTAAACGGATACTCAGAGGATTAGACCAGGCTCTGAAGAAGAATTAAGAGAAGGGTAGGGAAGTTAAGTATAGGATAAAGTTCATCAAAAGGTTTAAAATAGGGTTGATGATAAGGTGTAGAATACCCGTTAAGGCAAGAAAAAGAATGATCAAAAAACCTATCATTTCAAGCCTTAAGTAGTTGTATCTATATTCTCGAGGAAGATACTTTACTATAACCTTGCTTCCGTCTAAGGGTGGAATGGGAAGAAGATTAAAAATGGATAAAGCAAGGTTTACCCTTGCTCCAAGGTATAGCATCTTTTGAAAGAAGCTGGCGGAGGGGCTTGAACTAAGGGCTTCCAATGCTTGAAGGGTAAAGGCAAAGAGAAGGGCAAGAATTAGGTTAGATAACGGACCAGCTACGGCAACCAAAGCCATATCCCGCCAGGGATTTCGAAAATAGTTGGGATTAATCGGGACTGGTTTTGCCCATCCAATGGCTTGAGTAAGAAAAAGGGTTAGCGTCCCTAAAAGGTCAAGATGCTTTAAAGGGTTAAGAGTCAAGCGACCTGCATACTTGGGGGTTGGGTCTCCACAAAGCCAGGCTACAAAGCCGTGCGAAAATTCGTGCACAGTTAAAGAGATCAGCAAAACAGGAGTATAAAATAACCAAAAAAACGGGTCTATCATGGATAGAGCATGCTCTAATACTTTAGCTGGGCTATCGCTTGAATATTCTTCAAGATTTCAAGCGCAACCTTTACCTGCAAGTCCTCTTCAGGAGAGGGGAACCTTTGATGGAAGGTTTCTTCAGTTTGGTTTGAATTTTTAGCCTTTGTCCTTGAGATTTCAGCGCTTGGGATTACAAAATCTGGGGTTATTCCTATGTTATGAATGGATTGTCCGGATGGCGTATAGTAAAGGGCAGTCGTCAGTCTTACAGCGTAGTTATCCTCTATAGGAATTACTGTTTGCACCGAGCCCTTACCAAAGCTTTTTTCGCCAATGACTACCGCGCGTTTATTGTCCTTTAAAGCACCGGTAACAATCTCGGCAGCTGAGGCTGTGCCATGGTTGATTAAAATGGCTATTGGATACTTATGTTTTCTGTTTGAGGGGTTAGGTTTTGCCCTAAATTCCATTTGATTAGACTTGGTTCTACCCCTTATCGAAACAATAAGACCCTCTTCAAGAAACTCGTCGCTAACCTCTACGGCTGAGTTAAGAAGACCGCCTGGATTGTTTCTTAAATCAAGGATCAAGCCTTTAATCTGCCCTTCGCTTTCAAGCTTTTGAAGAGCAGAAACCAACTCTTCCGCAGTCTTTTCTTGAAATTGAGAAATCCTAACATAGGCATATCCTGGCTCTAACATCTTACTCCGAACACTAACGATGGGTATCACATCTCTGATAATCGTTACCTCAAAAATATCCCGGTCCCCTCTTAGTATGGTAAGCTTGACTGGAGTTCCTTTAGGTCCACGTAAAAGCTTTACCGCATCCGTTATCTTCATTCCCTTAGTGCTCTTTTCATCAATCTTTAAAATTTTATCTCCTGGTTTTAATCCAGCTTTCCAAGCGGGCGTATCTTCAATGGGAGCAACTACAGTTATTACATCATCCTTGATGGTTATCTCGATCCCGATCCCGGTAAAGCTTCCCTTGGTTTCAACCTCAAGCTCTTTGAATTCTTCAGGCTTCATCAAAGAAGAATGAGGGTCAAGGGAGGAAAGCATCCCTTCAATAGCCCCTAAAACCAAATCCTTTGGATTAACTTCTTTGACATAATTTTCTTCAACCAGACGATAGATCTGAGAAAAAAGTCTAAGAGCCTTATAAGTTTCATCTTTCTTTTCTTGAGAGATGGCAGAGGAAAAGGCGAACAAAACAAGAATAATAATAAAACCAAAAATGAGCTTACGATTAATATTATGCATTCTTTATCCCTCCATAGTTCTCTAAACTTAAATTTAACCTCAATTTTTAGAGAACTTCAAGATGTTCATTTAAAGTTAGTGAAACGTTTATAGTTGTTGGCAAAATCTTTTTTGTAAAGTATCTTTAAAAACGATGGGAAAGAGATGGCTTTTTTTAATCATTGCTGGGTTTTTCTTAATTGGCTGTGCTACAAAACCTGGACCAAATCTTGCCTCTAAAGCCTCATTGATCCATCCTAAAAGCACCACTAAATCCGAGATATTACAATACTTTGGTCCTCCAGTTCAAGTTTTTGTAACCCAGGATGGCAAAGAGGAGTGGTATTATTACTATCGAGTGAGAAACTTTTGGGAAGATTTGCCCATAGTAAGACAATACAAGGGGGAAGACTATACTGAGGTCTTAAAGATTGTTTTCCAAGGCGAGGTTGTAGAAGAAGCCCATTATTATACTGTTAAACCGCCCTACAAAAAATAAAAATGGGTATTCAGAGCATGGAAAAGGTTGACCTTTATCGTTTAGCTAGAGAGCGGATGGTTGAGACGCAGATTAAGGCTCGAGGCATAAAGGATGAAAGAGTTCTAAAAGCTATGCTCAAGGTCCCGAGGCATCTCTTTGTTGACGAAGCCTTGAGGGACCAGGCCTATGGGGACTTTCCTTTGCCAATAGGTGAAGGTCAAACCATCTCTCAACCTTACATTGTAGCCCTAATGACTGAAGCTTTAGAACTTAAAGGGAACGAAAGGGTTTTAGAAATTGGCACTGGGTCTGGTTATCAAACCGCCATCTTAGCAGAGCTTGCCCTTTGGGTCTATACCATAGAGAGGTTCCCTACGCTTCTTGAGAGGGCAAAAAAGGTCTTAAAGGAGCTTGGTTATAAAAACATAAGCTTTAAGCTTGATGACGGGACCCTTGGCTGGAAAGAGGCAGCTCCCTTTGATGCTATCATTGTGACAGCGGCTTCTCCCGATATTCCTCCACCCCTTGTTGAACAGCTTGCTGAGGGTGGAAGGATGGTAATCCCTATAGGCGATGAATTTTCTCAAACTTTAATCAAGGGGGTAAAGAAAGGGGGGAAACTTCATACCAAAGCCCTTGAACCCGTTCGTTTCGTTAAGTTAGTGGGTGCTTATGGATTTAAAGAATAGACGGATTGCGATTATCGGCGCTGGTATAGCTGACGAAGAGACTTACAATTTAGCCTACAGGATAGGGAAGCTTTTAGGGGAGAGAGGGGCGATTATCTATACCGGCGGTCTTGGGGGTGTGATGGAGGGAGCTTCCCGAGGTGCCTATGAGACTGGAGCTCTAACTGTTGGCATTTTACCAGGAAATAAGGCTGAAGAAGCAAACCCTTATGTTCGTGTGCCCGTTGTTACCAACATGGGTGAGGGTAGGAATGTCATACTCGTCCGTTGTGCCGAGGTGGTTGTAGCCATTTCTGGAGGCTACGGGACTCTTTCAGAAATCGCTTTAGCTCTAAAGATGTGGAAGCCGGTCATAGGTCTTAAAACCTGGGAAAACATTCCTGGGGTTATCTATGTTGCTTCTCCTGAAGAGGTTTTAGCTAAGGTTTTAAAATTTTTGATTTGACCTACAAAAGCTAAAAGCTTTTCAAGCTCTTTGCCTTTAAGTTCTACGATTTCACCTGGTCTTAAATTACCAAGGGTTAAAGGTCCATAACCAACCCTAAGGAGCCTTTTTACATTCCCAGACATGGATTTAACTATCCTGCGGACTTCCCTCTTCCTCCCCTCCTTTAGCTTTACTTCATAAACAAAATAGTGATTATCCTTTTTTATAAGCCTAAAGTTTAAAGGCTTAACTGTTTTTCCCTCAACCTCCACCCCTTCCTTTAAAACTTTTTTAATCTGCGAGCTTGAAAAAGCCTTATCTACCCAAACATGATAAGTCCTTACAACCTCGAACCTTGGGTGTAAAAGAAGATTGGCAAGGTCACCATCGTTTGTTAAAAGTAAAAGCCCTTCACTGTCTTTGTCAAGCCGTCCAACGGGGAAAACTCTGTAGGGAAGCTCTCGTAAAAATTCAGCTATGGTCTTACGATGATGGGGGTCGTAGAGGGAGGTTAAGTAGCCTCTTGGTTTGTAAAATAAATAATAAACCTTAGGGGGAAGCTTAACTTCCTTGCCCTCAACGAGCACCTGGTCTCTTTCAGGATCAACTTGATAGGAGAGGTCAAGCACAAGCCTTCCGTTTATTTGCACCTTTCCTTGCTTAACGAGGTCTGTAGCCTTTCTTCTTGAAGTAAGACCAGCAAGGGCTAAAAACTTGACAAGCCTCATCAATAAAGGGGCACTTCCTCCATCAAAGTCGGTATATAAATTTTTTCTTCTGGAAATTTTTCTTTTATAGCTTGTTTAAAAATAAGCATCTTCTCTTCTTCTCCATGAACTAAAAAGATTCTTTCAGGATTTTGTAAAGTAAAGAGCCACTCCTTTAATTCCTTTTGTCCAGCATGGGAGGAAAAACCATTGATGGTGTGAATTTCTGCCCTAACGGGTATTTCTTCGCCAAAGAGATGGACCGTTTTCTCACCGTCCACAAGCTTTCTTCCAAGGGTCCCTTTTGGCTGGAAGCCCACAAATACGATGCTGCATTCTTCTCGCCATAGGTTGTATTTTAGATGATGAAGGATCCTTCCACCGCTCAAGGTGCCGTTACCCGCGATGATTATAGCCATGGATTTAATGTTGTTGATGGCTTTTGACTCTTCAATATCCTCTGTCATGTAAAGATTGGGTAGGTTAAATGGGTCTTTTTGGCGAAAAACTTTTAGTGTTTCCTCGTCAAAATACTCTGGGTTATCTAAAAATATTCTTGTAGCCTTAATAGCCAACGGGCTATCAAGAAAGATGTAGCAGGGTGGGAGAAGTCCGTTATCGTAGAATTCTCTAAGGACAAAAAGGAGCTCTTGGGCTCGTTCCAAGGCAAAGGTTGGTATTAGAACATTACCCCCTCTCTTGAAGGTTTCAAGGATAACTTGAAGAAACTCCTGTTTAGTCTCTTCAAAGGGTTTATGGTCTCTATCACCGTAGGTAGTTTCTATCAAAACAAAATCGGCATCAGGAGATGGATAGGTATAGTCGTTGACAATGGGCTTATTTTTATTCCCAAGGTCGCCAGAGAAAAGAATCTTTTTCTTTGTTTCAAGGTCCTCGATCTCTAAAAAAGAGGACCCCAAAATGTGCCCAGCGTCTTTAAAAGTGATCTTTAATCTTTCTTGAGAGAGTATGATGGGTTTATCGTAAGAGGTTTCAATCTGGAAGTATTTAAAACTTTCAACTACATCAAATTCATCGTATATGGGTGGGAGAGGGGGTTCTAATCCCTTTCTTTTAGATTTCTTATAAAGAGTTTTATAATGCTCTCGCATAACCTTTGCTGCATCAAGAAGCATGATTTTGGCAAGTTGCAAAGTGGGTTTTGTCCCCACAACCTTCCCCTTAAACCCCTCTCGAACTAAACAGGGGATCCTTCCGCAGTGGTCTACATGGGCATGGGTTAAAATCAAGTAAGAAATATCCTTCAGTTGGCAGGGGAAGGGAAGACGATTTTTTTCGTGCTCCAATCCCTGAAAAAGTCCGCAATCAATGAGGATCTTTTTTCCTCTTACCTTCAACAAAAAGGAACTACCTGTTACTCCTTTTGCTGCTCCAAAAAAAGAAATTTTTACCGAAGTCTTATCCATTTTTATACTTTTTACCTTAAGGTTACGGCAAGAACTTGTTTTAGCGTAGTCTCTCCTCGTAAAACTTTCAAAATACCATCTTGCTTTAGAGTGATCATGCCTTTTTGCATGGCTACTTTTCTGATCTCATTTGCCGGAGCATTTTTAATGATTAAATCTTTAAGATCCTCATCCGGCACAAGTATTTCATGAAGGCCAATCCTACCTTTAAACCCGGTAAAATTACATTCTTCACATCCAACAGGTTCATAAAAAACCGCTTCTTTTATAAGAGAATCTGATAATGGTTTGACTGGATGTTCTCCGTATTCAAACTTAATTCTCTCTATTTCTTCAGGCTTTGGTGTATAAGATCTTTTACAGTATTTGCAGAGCCTTTTAGCAAGCCTCTGAGCTATTATACCAAGAAGAGAATCAGCAAAGTTGAAAGGGTCAATACCCATTCCAAGAAGCCTTGTTACTGTCTCAGGAGCACTGTTTGTGTGTAGAGTGCTAAGGACTAAATGCCCGGTCAAAGCAGCCTCAATCAAAGTGTGTGCTGTTTCTTGGTCTCTTGTTTCTCCTATCATGATGATATCAGGGTCTGCTCTCAAAAAAGCTCTTAATAAGCGGGAGAAAGTTAAACCGATCTTTGGGTTCACCTGGACCTGCCTTAGACCATCCTGAACTATTTCAACAGGGTCTTCTGCTGTCCAGATCTTTTTATTGGGCTTGTTTAAATATTTTAAGCAGGCATGAAGGGTCGTTGTTTTACCTGAACCGGTTGGTCCTACACAAAGGATTAACCCGTATGGCAGGTCAAGGATAGATTTTAACATAGCATAATGGCCGGGCAAAAGGTCAATCTCTTCGAGGGAACGAAACTCTATACCCCCAAGGATCCTCATCACTACATCTTCATTGTTTTCTATAGTTGGAATGGTTGCAACCCTGATTTCAAAGGTTTGCCCATCTTTGGTCTTAAATTTAATCTTCCCATCCTGAGGGAGTCTTTTTTCTGCAATGTCAAGACCGGCCATGATCTTAATTCGAGATATGCAACTTCTCTTTTGCGATTCGGGTATTGTCATATAATGGAAACATTCTCCATCAACTCTAAACCTAACCAGTAATCCTCTTCTACCGGTTAAGCTCTCCCAATGAATATCAGAAGCTCTTCTTCTATAAGCTTCTTCAATAATCTGATTGACAAGTTGGACAACCGCAGAATCTAACTCGGGTGCCTCAGCCTCTTCCTTTTCAGTAAGAACCTCCTCTTCTTCAGCCAAAAGGTCAAGTATTCCTTCTTGGTAGTAAGCCTCTATTGCGCTTAAAATATCTTCCTTAAAAGCAAAGGCAATTTCAACTTCCTCTAAATTAAGAAGTCTTTTAATCCTTTCTACTCTTTCTGGGTCTTTGGGATGGTAGGTAAATATGTAGACTTTATCTTGATAAACGTATGGAATGGACAAAAGTTCCCTGAAGAAGGAGCTTTTTATGTTTATTACCTCGGGCAATTTTTTTACTTGGCGCTGAGCTAATAGTCTTTTTAGGTCTAAGGCAGGGATTTTGTAATAATCTTCAATACTTTTTAAAATTTCGACCTTTGGGATACGATATTTTTCAAGGATAAAGCTTTCAATACTTTTACCCTGTTCTGCTGCTTCTTCGGCAAGTTGGGTAGCGACTTTAAAATTAAGAGAGATCTTTTCTCTTAATCTTTTAAACTTTTCTAAATCTTTATAAAAGGTTAATTTTTCTAATATTTGAGTATACTCATCCTTTGGAGTTTCTTTAGAGAGTATTTTATAAATTTTTGTAGCTTTCTCTATTTCTAAATTTTCGAGTAAAAATTTGCCCAACCATTCTAAAAGCTTAATCCTTTTTTCCCTTGGTAAATCTGGTCTTTGTGAGAATTCTAAAAATTCTAAAATTAAAAGATTTATGTTTTTTAGTGAAAACCTTTTTTTTATCTCTTCTTCAAGCTGATTTTCAAAGGCTGAAGGATTTTGGAGATACTTTTCGATGAGCTCAAAAAGTTCTCGGGTGTTCATATTTTTTAAATTATATCATTAGAAGTTAAAAAAGGAATTGTCCCGAATAAACCTTATTTCAGTCACCTTTGAGACCAACTTATTTGAGTATTAGAACGCAGCGTAAAATAAAGTTTAAGTATAAGAAAAAAAAGAGAAAATCTTCTTGAATTTAAATAAGATGGCTAAGAATTGTGAAAATAGGAAATTTTTAGTCTTGACATGGATTATTTTTAAAGTAGATTAAAAAGAAAATCTTCTTAATAGGAGGGGGCAATGGCGGAGCTTAAGAAACATGATACTCCAATGTTAAATGAATTGAGAGGTGGTCCCTGGCCAAGCTTTGTTGATGACATTTACAATTATTCAGAGAAACATCAAAAGCAGGCAGGCTTTGACGTTCTTGGGCAAATGGAGCTTTCTTACAAGCACAAGGAAACTCATTGGAAGCATGGTGGAATAGTCGGGGTTTTTGGTTATGGCGGTGGTGTTATCGGTAGGTATTCAGACCAGCAGGATAAATTCCCCGCGATTTGGGCTTTTCATACCATTCGTGTTAACCAGCCAGCGGCTAAATGGTATCATTCATCAGCCTTAAGGAAACTTTGCGACCTTTGGGATCACAGAGGGAGTGGAATCGTTAACCTTCACGGATCGACAGGCGATGTTATTCTTCTTGGTACAGTTACAGAACAGCTTGAGTATATATTTTATGACCTTACGCATCAATTAAAGATGGACTTAGGAGGCTCTGGTTCAAACTTGAGAACTCCTGAGTGCTGTATGGGAATGTCTCGCTGTGAATGGGCTTGCATTGACACTCAAGATATTACTTACGAATTGACCATGCACTTTCAGGATGAGCTTCATCGTCCTGCTTTCCCTTACAAGTTTAAGATTAAGGTTTCTGGTTGCCCAAATGATTGCGTAGCTGCCATCGCCAGATCTGATTTTTCTATCATCGGGACCTGGGCTGATGATATTAAAATTGACCAAGAAGCAGTAAGAGCTTATGTGGGTGGGGAATTGAAGCCCAATGCTGGTGCTCATTCAGATAGAGATTGGGGTCCATTTGATATCCAAAAAGAAGTAATTGACCTTTGTCCTACAAAATGCATGTATTGGGATGAGGGGCAGAAAAAGCTTTACATTAACAATAAAGAATGCAACCGCTGTATGCACTGTATCAATGTAATGCCTGAAGCTTTAAGACCTGGCGATGACAGGGGAGCAACCATTCTTATGGGTGCAAAAGCTCCTATATTAGAGGGGGCTCAGCTTTCTACGGTCATCGTGCCATTTATAAGGTTAGAACCACCTTATGACAACTTGAAGAACCTTATTTATAAAGTTTGGGATTATTGGATGGAAAATGGTAAAAATCGTGAAAGACTTGGAGAATTAATCCAAAGGGTCGGATTAAACAGATTTATCGTTGATGTGTTGGGCTTAGAACCATTACCACAACATGTGAGAGAGCCAAGGTCTAACCCCTACATTTTCTGGAAAGAAGAAGAGGTTGAGGGTGGTTGGACGAGAGACCTTGCAGAATTTAGAAAACGTCACCCAGCGTAGTTAGCCGTTGTAAGCATTAAATGTGATAAAAAATTAAAAAATAAGAAATAAGGAGGGGAAAGTAATGAGTGAGAGACTAGAAAGGCCAGACCCAATTTATACTCAACCATACGATCCAACCTTAGCTGAAAAGTTATACAATCCTCAAAAACCTATGGAAAACAGGATCACTGACATTGGACCTCCCCACTATTGGCAGTTTTTACCTCCAGTGATCCAGAGAAACTATGGAAAATGGAAATCTCATGAAATCCTTCAGCCTGGTGTTTTGAAGTATACTTCTGAGACAGGAGAGGTTGTGTATGTAGTCCGTTGTGGTACTCCAAGGCTTGAGACAACTGATTATGTTCGTGAAATTTGTGAAATAGCAGATAAGTATTGCGATGGGTATGTCCGTTGGACAACAAGAAATAATGTAGAATTTCATGTTACAGATGAAGAAAAGCTTAGAGCCTTGATTGAAGATTTAAAATCTCGTAAATTCCCTGGCGGTTCTTATAAATTTCCTATTGGTGGTACCGGGGCAAGCGTAACCAATATTGTCCATACTCAAGGATGGATCCATTGTCATACTCCAGCTATAGATGCCTCGGGTGTAGTTAAGGCAATCATGGATGAGCTTTTTGAATACTTTGGTTCCCATAAGCTTCCCGCTCAGGTAAGGATTGCTCTTGCTTGCTGTTTGAACATGTGTGGGGCTGTGCATTGTTCTGACATTGCTGTTGTGGGTATTCATAGAAAACCACCGATGGTTGAAGATGATAGGCTGGAGAAGGTTTGTGAGATTCCGCTTGTTATAGCGGCCTGCCCCGTAGGTGCAATAAAACCTGCCACCGTTGAAATTGGTGGAGAAAAGAGAAAGACCGTTAGAGTTAATGCCGAAAGGTGTATGTTCTGTGGAAATTGCTACACCATGTGCCCAGCCATGCCAATAGCTGATGGACAGGGAGACGGATTAGCCGTGGTGGTTGGTGGTAAGGTTTCAAACAGAATTTCGCCACCCAAATTTTCTAAAGTTGTTATTCCTTACATTCCCAATGAGCCACCAAGATGGCCAACTGCTGTAAAATGGATTAAGAAAATTCTTGAAGTTTATTCCCAACATGCTAAAAAATATGAAAGAGTTGGGGATTGGATCGAAAGGATCGGATGGGAGAAATTCTTTGAACTTACCGACATTCCGTTTACCTGGCACTTAATCGATGATTATCGCTTAGCCTATGACACTTATAGAACTTCTATTCACTTTAAGTTCACAAAGCATGTAAAGCCTATGACTGAATATAATTACTAAAGAGGGGTGAAATTTATGGATAAAGAGACATTAAAACAAAAAATTTTAGAAGTAATACAGAAGAAAGCTGCTTCAGGTGGTAAAAGCAAAATTTATCTAAAGGATTTACAGAGAGAAATACCCGATGCCAACCCAAGAGATATTAAAAATGCAGCCAATGAACTGGTTAAAGAAGGTAAATTGGAATACTTTTCTACAGGTAGCACCGTGATGTACGGGTTGCCCGGCGTTGGTATGGGATTAGAAGCAGGCGTAGAAAAACCAGAAGAGTAGGGGAATTTAATCGATAAACTTGAGGAGCCCTCTTAGGGGCTCCTCAAATTTGTAAGAATTTAAAATTTTAATCAATTTTGATTCTGCAAATTTTATATAATTTTTAAACCAATCTTTACCCATATAACTAAGTTTCACATAGGCAGCTAAAGCCTGCATTAATCTTACCACTGCAAAATAATAAACTTGATTTATAACGATAGTTTCATCATAGCCAGATAATTCAAGGTAATAGCCTAAAAATTTATCAATGTCTAGATCCCAATCTTTTAAATAAGGGTCGTAGAGTAGGCTTGCCAGGTCATACCAGGGAGGTCCAATCCTCATCCTTTGAAAATCAATTATATAGATTTTTCCCTTCTTTATCATTAAGTTTTTACTTTGATAATCTCTATGTAGCAAAACTTTATATTTAAAATTTAATGAATGCTGTAAACAAATTTTTAGTTCATTGAGATAATCATACGATAAGGACTTATTTTTGTATCTTTCTACATACCATTCTTTAAAGTACAATACTTCTTTTTCCCATAAAAACTTTAAATCATAAGTTATTGGGTCGTAGCTCCAGGATGCATCAAAGTGTTTTATAAGACCTTGAAATTTAACTAAATTTTCAATCGCCTTTTTATAGTAGTATTTTTTAATGTCATTGTCTAGAATATCATAAAGTCGAAGGTCACCAAGGTCTTCCACTAAAAGTAAGCCAAGATCTTCGTCATAATTAAATATTTCTGGCACAGGAATTTGGTTCTCCTTTAAAAATTTTCCAATTTCATAGTAAAAATAGGCTTCCTTTTTACCAAGCTCGCCCGCCTGGGGAAGTATAAGGATAACGGATCCTTTTTGAAGTATAATTCTAAAAAACTTTCTTTCAGAACCGTCTCCTTTAAGAGGGATTATGTCTATTGGTGAAATTCTAAACTTTTTTAGAATGTTTTCTAAAGTGAAATCCTTCAACGTGGAAGCCTTAAAAGAACAATTTTTCTTCATGAATTCCTTCGGGTATGGTTGCTCCCTTCCAGGCAATCACCTTTTTTAAGACAGTATTTCCAGTTAATTTACACCCTTCATCGATAAAAACCCAGTCTACAAAGGAAACTTTTTTTGAGTCGAACCCCTTTGCTTTGATAATAAAAGGAGATTCCACTTCTCCTAATTCTGGTAGTATTAGTCTATTTAAAAGTATTTTTTCATGAGCAATAAAATAATTCGACAAAGTTCCAATATCTATAAAAGAGTAATCATTAACCACTATAGCAGAAATTTTAAGACCCTGAGACAAGCCCTCTATATATGTATCGATCAGATCGAATTTAGGGCTTAAAAATTCAAAAATTTCTGGTTCAACGATTTGAATTCCTGTATAAAAAACGTTTGACTCCTTTGAACGAAAGGATAAAACTTTATTATTTTGAAAATCTACTTTAACATTCTTAGAATTAGAATTAGAGGTGCAAACTAAAGTTATAAGACTTTTATTTTTTTTATGATATTCTATCAAAATTTCTAAGGGGAAATCGAATAAAATGTCTGAGTTGATGATCAATGTTGAATTAGTGAAAAAATCCTTTGCGTTAAAAATCCCGCCTCCTGTCCCTAATAGGGTTTTTTCTTCAAATGTGGATACATTAACCGGAGTTACTTGGGAATATTTGTTTAAAAAGTCCAGAATTTTTTCTTTTAAGTGAAAAACATTAATCCCAACATCTCGAACCCCAAGTTTGAGCAGTTTTTTTAGTTGGATTTCAAGAATAGGAACACCAAGAATTGGGAAAAGTGGCTTTGGAAGAAACTGAGTATAAGGAAGAAGTCTTTCCCCCTTCCCAGCTGCTAAGAGAAAAGCTTTCACTATGATGCTTTAGGATTTATTAGCAGTTGTCTGCTGAGAGCTAGCTTGAGTTCCTTCTTTTTTTGGTTCATCAAGCTTTTTTAATTCTTCCGAAGCATCGGCTTCTTTTAGGGACTCCTTAAAGGACCGGATACCCTTTCCTAATCCAGCCCCTACTTCGGGTAATCTTTTAGCTCCAAAAATAAGAAGAGCCAAAAAAAGGATGATAAACAATTCTTGTCCACCTAAACCTAAAGGCATGTTATCCTCCTACGGACTATTTGATTATCCATGATAAAAATATACCCAATTCAAACAAAAAAGTCAAGGTTAAGGCCAACAAAATTTGGTTGACAGGGTCGGTGCTTGGGGTTAAGAAGGCAGATGCGATAAAGCTTGCTAATATGGCATAAGGTCTTGTCTTCTTTAGAGTTTCTTTAGAAACGATAGAAAGCTTTGTTAAAACCACGAGGGCTGTGGGAAGTTGAAAAGAAGCTCCAATGAAGATAAAAAGTTTTAAGACAAAGTTTATGTATTCGCTGAGATAAGGTTTAAACTGTAAAAACCGCTCTCCAAAGGAGTAGAGATAGTAGATTAGCGCAGGAAGGAAAAAGAAATAGGCTACAAGTATGCCAATTATAAAAGCAAAGGAAGAAAGGAAAAAAACAAGCTTGGCTAATTTTTTTTCATGTGGATAAAGACCTGGGGCTACGAATAACCAAATTTGATAAAAAATGTAGGGGCTCCCGATAAAAAAACCACAAATAAGAGAGAGCTTTATTTGAACACTAAAGACTTCAGGTAAAGTTTTGAAATAAACGAGATGTTGAGACGGTGGAAGTATTTTTTGAAGAGGGTTTATCAAAAGAGAGATGAGGTCGTCAGAATAGACGTAAGCTAAGATTGAGCCAAGAACCCAGGCTATAAAAGCTCTAATTAAGCGAAAACGAAGCTCTATTAGATGTTCCCAAAAGGGCTGTTTCTTTTCTAAAAGGGCTTCCTTAGCTTCGGCTACCATGAATTAGGTCTATCATGGAATTAGTGATCGATTCTGGGTCTAAGCCTGCGCGCTTAAAAAGTTCATCCGGGTGCCCTGAGCTTGCTGGTTCTTTATGACCTAAAAGTTTTAAATTTACCGTTAGGCCTTTTTGAGCAAAAAAGCTTGCTATATGAACCCCTAAGCCCGTTGCTACCAGATGGTCTTCTACGACAAGAATGTTTTTGAAGCTTGAGGCCTTTATAAGATCTTCCTCAGGAAAAGGTCGGATAGAGGCTACATTAAGCACAGAGATAGAAATTCCTCTTTCTTTAAGTAATTCCCAAGCTTTTAAGGCTCTTGACACCATATTTCCGTAAGTCACGATTACGCCATGAGGTCCTTCTTTCAACCAGTCAGCTTTACCGGGTAAAAATTTATACCCTTCATCAAAGTATGGGCTCCCATCATCTTTAGTCACGATAGGCACTTTTGAGCGTCCCATCCCAACGAAGATGTTCCCTTTTCTTTGAGCTATGAAATAGATGATGTGCAAAGTTTGATTTGGGTCTGCAGGCATGTAAATTTCCCAATCAGGTAGGTTTAAAAGTAATCCAAGATAGTCGATGCAGTGGTGGGTTGGACCATCCTCTCCTACATCAGCTCCTAAATGGGTGCAAACCACCTTTAAAGCTGTCTTGTTTAAGGTGTTGATCCTTAATTGATTATAAACCTCATCGATGCCAAAAACGCCAAAGGTAGAGAAAAAGGTGAGAAAATCTTCTTTTGAGAGGGCTCCAGCTATGGAGGCTGTGCTATGCTCCTGAATACCAGATTCAAAAAAGGCCTGTGGACTAATCTTTTTAAAATCGGTCATTTTTACTGAGGGTTCAAGGTCGCAAGTTAACCCAAGGACCTTTGGAACCTCGCCAAGATTGTTAAGCTTGGCAAGCTCAGCTAAAGCAACACCGTAGGCACTTCGGCAATCCGTTTTTTTATCTGGGGGATAGATAGTTACAGAGGGAAGCTTAATTGATACGGGAAGAGGGTCATGGGGTTGATGTGGAAACCTTACCGGAGTTTCTTTTCTTTTTTGCATCAAGATATCGAGCTCGTCTGGTGAAAAACCTAATTCTTTCAAAGCTGACTTAGCAAGGTCTTGTGGTAAAGCCATGCCATGCCATTTGGGGTCATTTTCCATAAAGGAAATACCCTTTCCCATAACCGTATGGGCAAGGATGGCGGTGGGTTTGGTTGGGTCTTTTACTTTGCCTAAAATTGCGCTTCGTAGAGCCTGAAAAATTTGCTGAAAATCGTGTCCATCTATTTCGATAAGGTTCCAGTGAGTGGCCTCGACCTCTTTCGCTATGTCTTGAGGCATTACCTCAAAGATGCTTCCACCAATTTGAAGTTTGTTGTAGTCAATAAGAACTATGAGATTGTTTAAACCAAACTTCACAGCCCAGCGTCTAGCCTCAATTACCTGTCCTTTTTGTTGTTCTCCGTCTCCCATTAGACAAAAGACATGTCTTGAAAGCCCCTTCAGTTTTAAAGCTTTAGCCATTCCGCATGCAGCTGACAACCCTTGTCCAAGGTTCCCTGTATTCCATTCCACTCCGGGAACAGCCTGTTCCACATGTCCGGCAAAAGCAGAACCAGCCCTTCTAAATTCAAGTAGGAAGGGCTCCTCAGGGAAGAACCCATATTCGCAAAGGACACTATAAACCCCAGGGCTTATGTGTCCATGGCTTATTACCACTCTATCCCTGTCTTCTCCCCTGGGATTTTTAGGGTCAACCTTAGCTATAGCGTAAACCATGAGAAGTAGAGCCAAAGAAGAAAGTGAACCTCCTGGGTGACCGCTTCCTGCTAAGGTTGTGGCAAGAATTATTCGTCTTGCACAGCGTTTAAAAGCCGCTTGGAAGGCAGAAATCTCCTCGGCAGTTAAATATTCTTTGTTGATATCAACTTTTATCATGGTTTTTCCCCTTTGGGAAGGATGATGTTGTGTATATTGATTAGATGCGGAGCTTTTAGGCTGTTTTTTTCTCCCTTTTCATGGCAATGGTTCCTGTGCGGACGATCTCTTTAATTCCCATCGGTTTTAAAAGGTCTATAACGGCTTGAAGTTTATTCTGGTCACCTGTTACCTCAACTACATAAGTTTTAGGGCTTACATCAACGATCTTGCAGCGGAAAATCTCACAGATCCTCATGATCTCTTCTCTATTCTCCTTCTCAGCCCTGACCTTAATCAAAGCCATCTCTCTTTCAACGTAGTCGCCCTCCTCAGTAACATCAACTACTTTATACACATCTATCAATCTTCTAAGCTGTTTGATGATCTGTTCGATGATCTGGTCGTCACCTCTTGTAACCAAGGTTAGATGAGAAAGGGTAGGGTCAAGCGTTTCTGCTACGCAAAGACTATCGATGTTGAAGCCTCTTCCGCTAAAAAGTCCAGCAATGCGCGCCAAGGCTCCTGGTGTATTTTCTACTAAAACTGAAAGGGTGCACTTTCTTTCAGCCATGAGCTTCCTCCTTAAACTAAGATCATCTCAGTAGTAGCTTTACCTGCGGGAACCATCGGGAAAACTCCCTCTTCCGGAGCAATTATCACATCGAGCACGCAAAGGGTGTTCATCTCCAAAATCTTTTTAAGGGCTGGTTCTACCTCCTCTGGTTTAGTTATCCTCATACCAAAGGCGCCGTAGGCTTCTGCAAGCTTAACAAAATCTGGCTGGACTGCCATACTGACTTGAGAGTATCTTCTTTCGTAGAAAAGCTCTTGCCATTGGCGAACCATCCCCAAGTATCCATTGTTAAGAATGATGACCTTTATAGGGAGCCTCTCTTGCATAGCTGTAGCCATTTCTTGAATGTTCATCTGTATCGAACCATCCCCAGCTATGTCAATCACAAGCTTTTCTGGGTTCCCCATTTGGGCTCCTATTGCTGCCGGAAAACCGAACCCCATCGTTCCAAGACCTCCAGAAGTAATAAGGGTCCTTGGCTTTTTAAATTTGTAAAACTGGGCTGCCCACATCTGGTTTTGACCAACTTCGGTGGCGATAATAGCCTCCCCTTTAGTCATTTCATAGAGTTTTTCGATCACAAATTGTGGCTTTATGACATTGGGGTCATACTTATAACTCAAGGGATAGCGTTTCCTCCAGATTTCTATCTGTTCCCACCAATCTTTGAACCTTTCTTGCCAGTATTTTTTTGGCTGTCCTACCTCTTTAACCACCTCGAGTAACCTTTGCAAAGACCTCTTACAATCACCCACTATAGGCACATCTACCTTAACGTTTTTTTGGATAGAAGTGGGGTCAATGTCAATGTGAATGATCTTCGCCATTGGAGCAAAGGCATCAACCCTTCCTGTAACCCTATCGTCAAACCTTGCTCCTACCGCAAGAAGGACATCGCAGTTGGCAACAGCCATGTTAGCATAGTAGGTTCCATGCATTCCAAGCATTCCAAGACTTTGATGGTGATCTCCCGGGAACCCACCAAGACCCATAAGGGTCATCGTGACGGGAAGATTTAGCCTTTCAGCTAACTCAAGCACCTCAGGAGCCGCACCTGAGGAAATTACCCCACCCCCAATAAGAAAAACAGGTCTTTCTGCCTTCTCCAAAAGTTGATATGCCCTTTCTATTTGCCGCATGTGGGGCTCATAAACAGGGTTATAGCTTCTAAGATGGATCTCCTCAGGATAATCAAACTCCCCTTTTGCCTGTTGAACATCCTTGGGAAGGTCAACAACAACTGGACCTGGTCTTCCAGTCTTAGCGATGTAAAAGGCAGCTTTTAGAATGCGGGGTAGGTCTTCAATTTTTTTAACCAAAAAATTATGCTTAGTGATCGGTCTTGTAATACCGGTTGTGTCTACTTCTTGAAAGGCATCGTTCCCGATAAGTTTGGTAGGAACCTGTCCGGTTAGAACAACAATAGGTATAGAATCCATGTAGGCCGTGGCAATGCCAGTTACGGTATTTGTGGCACCTGGACCGGAGGTAACAAGGGCAACACCAACCCGACCGGTTGAACGAGCAAACCCGTCGGCAGCATGAGCAGCACCCTGCTCATGCCTTACCAAAACATGATGTATACCTTCAGTTTTGTAAAGCTCATCGTAGATGTCAATTACTGCGCCCCCAGGATAACCAAAAATTACCTCAACCCCCTCACGCTTTAGGGCTTCAACGATCATTCGAGCACCAGTCATCACCTTACCCAATCTTCTCACCCTCCTTCTGATATTTTTTTATAAGCTCGTATATTCTTTCCTTTAAGTAGAGCTTCTCAAGTTTAATCTGTTTCTCTCTCATTTCCTCCTCTGGAGTTAGATAAGGTCTTTTCACATACTCTTCAAGCTCCTTTTCTAAGCTTTGATGTTTTTCAAAAAGCTCTTTAATATCTTGATACTTCTCAGCAAACTGTTTTACTAATTCTTTGTCCATAACGATACCCCCTTATCTTTATTTTTATTTTAGTAACTAGCCATTCTTTGTGAAATTTTTCATATTAGACAGGCTCTTTATAAGCAAAGGCTTTTAAAATTTCAATGGGCAAGGGGAAAAGGATGGTAGAATTCTTTTCGGTGGCTATTTCGGTAAGAGTTTGGAGATAACGAAGTTGTAAAGTCATGGGGTTAGAGGCCATAATTTTTGCTGCCTCAAGAAGCTTTTGAGCTGCTTGGAGCTCGCCTTCAGCACTGATAACCTTAGCTCTTCTTTCTCTTTCAGCTTCCGCTTGCTTGGCCATAGCCCTTTTCATCTCTTCCGGAAGGTCGATCTCTTTAATTTCAACTTTTGAGACCTTGACACCCCAGGGTTCGGTATCAGCATCAAGGATTTCCTGAAGTTTAACGTTGAGCTTTTCTCTTTCTGCTAAGATCTCATCAAGCTCAGCCTGACCACAAACGCTCCTAAGCGTGGTCTGAGCAAGCTGGCTCGTGGCATAATAGTAGTCCTCAACCTGCAAGAAAGCCTTTTCTGGTTCCATAACCCTAAAATAAACGACGGCGCTCACCCTAATGGAAACATTATCCCGAGTAATAACCTCTTGCGGGGGCACATCAAGGGTGACAGTTCTAAGGTCGATCTTTCTCATCCTATCGATAACTGGAAGGAGCAAAATCAGTCCCGGACCTTTTACTTTATGAAATTTTCCTAAACGGAGAACAACCGCCCTTTCGTACTCGTTGATCACCTTTATTGAAGCTTGTAGAAAAAGTAAAATAATGATGATCAAAAAAATTAACGGCAATCCCATGTTTAAACCTCCTTCTTTTTTGGTTATTATATCTCTTTTGTTTAATTAAAGTCAAGGAGAAAATTGAGGCTATTTAGGAATTACTTAGCAGGATGCTCAAGCTTTTTTCCCTCAACCCAAGGGATACCAAAATACTTCAACAAGAACACCGCTTTAAAATATGCCTAAGCTTATGAATTTCTCAAAAAGCTCATCTTCCTTAAGACACCTTCTTTCTCTACATACTTTTGGGAAACAAGGTCTGCAGGGTAGGTCAAGGCTTATAATGTGAACCTTTTCTCCTATAGGCTGAAAAATTACTTCGTCACTTGGTCCAAATATGGCGAACGTTTGAACACCTAAGTAGGAAGCAAGATGAGTAATACCGCTATCGTTTCCAATAAAAGCTCTTGCTTTAGCTAATTTTAGCGCAAGGTCGGTTAAATCCTCCGTGTAATAGCAAGGTATACCACTTTTTAAAAGCAATGTTTCATAAGGTCCAGCTAAAAATAAAACTTTATATCCTTTGCCTTCAAGAAAGCCCTTTACACGAGCGAAAAGCGAAAAAGGCGGATTTTTTAAAGGCGATCCCGAGCCTGGATGAATGACTACATAGTCTTTAAAATCTTCTTTAAGAAAGGTTTCAGGGATCTTCAATTTTTTACTAAATTCTAAAGGCAAACTCAGAGCTTTAAGATAATAATAAGGAAGCCAAATCCTTTCCTTAGGGAAAGGCTTAATCGTTCCCTCTTTCGAAATAAAGATTTTTCTTTCAAAAGTCTCTTCTAAAAGGCTCGGATAGAGCTCAGTATAAAATTTATCTACAAAACCAGAAAGCTTGGCTAAGGGTAAGACATCGGTATTCCCAACGGCATAGACTGTGTAGCCTTCTTTTTTTAGGGCTTCAAACAAGGGAAAGGTAAGGAGGGTGTCTCCTATGGCTCCTCGGCGGTAGACTAGAACTTTTCCTTTGCTTGCCATAGTTGGCAATATATTATAGAATAAAGCGAATTTTTAGGAGGGTATATGCAGGTTCCTTTTCTCGATTTAAAACGAGCTTATGAAAGATACGGTCAAGAACTTGAAGAGGCAGTCCTCAGGGTTTTACGGAGCACCAAATATCTTAATGGTCCCGAAACAAGGGAGCTTGAGAAAGAGCTTGCAACTTTTATGGGCGTAAATCATGCTATTGCGGTTTCTTCAGGGACAGAAGCTCTTTATTTAATCTTAAAAGCCTTAGAGCTTCCCCCAAAAAGCATTGCTTTTGTCCCTTCTTTTACCTTTGTTTCTACCGCTGAGGTTGTTCTTAGGGCTGGGCTTATTCCGTTTTTCGTAGATGTAGAAGATGATTACCCAAACCTTACCCTTGAGCCCCTTAAGGAAGCTTATGAACTTTGTCTCAAGCGAGGTTTTCAGTCAGTCTGTGTAATCGCAGTTAGCCTGTATGGATATCCCGCAAGGCTACCTGAGCTTTTAGCCTTTTGCCAAGAGAAAAATCTTATCCTCATCGAGGATGCCTGCCAAGCCTTTGGCTCAGAGCTTGAAGATAAGAAGGTTGGAAGCTTTGGTGTGGCAGGAGCGGTATCCTTCTACCCTACAAAAAATCTTTCTGCGGCAGGTGATGCCGGGATGGTTTTTACAAACGATGAAAACTTAGCTTTGAAGATTAGAGCCCTAAAGGAGCATGGGCAGACAAAACCTTATTTTTACGAGTATCATGGCATAAACGGTAGAATGGATGAGGTCCAAGCAGCAATCCTCAGGGTTAAGTTTAAATACTTTACCGAAGAGCTAACTTTAAGGGAAAAATGGGCTAAACTTTATGAAAAAAATCTTTCCCATCTCTACCCTAAAGTAAAAATGTTTAAACATCTCCCCAACTCAAAACCAGCCCTTTCACTTTTTACCATAAGAGCAACCCGAAGGAATGAACTACAACAATATTTAGAAAAAATGCGCATAGCCACAAATGTATACTACAGAATCCCTTTACACCATCAACCCATTTTTAAGGATAAACTGCCGCTAAGCCTTAGTCTACCAAATACTGAAAGACTTTCTCAAGAAGTTTTGTCTTTGCCCTTTTTTCCATACCTCAAAGAAGAAGAAGTTTTAAAGGTCTGCAAAGCTATAGAAGAATTCTACGCTAATGGCTAAAGGGATGTGGATAGCCCCTTCCATACCTTTTGAGCTTTTAGATACTTATTTACCAAAAATAATTGATGGTGGCTTGCCTATTGAGCTTGTGATAAAGGGTGAGGTTTTAGATAAGCTTTCTTTTTCTGATTTTAAAGGCTTTGCCAAAAGACTTAAAGATTCAGAGATAGAGCTTACAGTTCATCTACCCTTTATGGACCTCTCTTTAGCTGCACTTGACCCTTGGATACGGAAGGTAAGCCTTCTTCGGCTATTTCAGGGAATGGAAATTGCCTCGCTTTTTGAACCAAAGGTTTGCGTTTTTCATTCAGGTTATCATCAGGATTACCATCGGGAGCAAAAAGATAAGTGGAGAGATATTTTTATTGAAGAGTCTTTATCTGCAATTTTAAGCTTAGCAGATGAGCTGAACCTAACTCTTGCCCTTGAAAACACCTTTGAGCCAACCCCTGATTTTATGAAACCTATCTTTGAAGCTTATAAAAATAGGCTCTATTGGTGCTTTGACCCAGGACATGCAAAGGTATTCTCTGAGGCTGATGAGCTTACTTGGTTTGATATGCTTAGCCCTTTTTTGATAGAGATGCATTGCCACGACAACCTTGGAAAGTTTGACGACCATCTTGCCTTGGGGGAAGGCGTGATAAATTTTCAAGAAATATTTAAGGCTATAAGAAAACAAAACAAAGAAGTTTTTTTAACAGTCGAGGCAAGGTCGGAGGAAGCATTCCTAAAAAGTTTATCTTTTATACAGAGTTGTCTAAATTCGGACAATGACCGATGAAACTCATTGACCCCACAAAATTTTTTTTCACTTCCCTTGTTTGGATTTGTTTCATCTTTCTTTTTTCTCATGTAAGAGCTCAAGAAGAAGCGTTATTTCAAGAAAGGGTGGAAGTATTTGAGCCTTTGCCTGAGGAGTTGATAAAGCATCTTCCGTCTGACATAAACCAGCAGATTGCCTATTTTGTTAAATACTTTTCGACTGAGAAAAGGGAAGTTACGGAGCGCTGGTTTCGCAGATGTGGATCGGTTTTACCTTATTTTAAGATGATTTTTAAAGAAGAAGGCTTACCCGAAGATTTAGTCTATCTTGCTATGATTGAGAGCGGATGTAACCCCTTTGCTGTGTCCAGAGCTGGCGCGGTTGGGATTTGGCAGTTTATGGAAGGGACAGCAAAGAGTTATGGGTTGAGAATAGATTTTTGGGAAGATGAAAGGCGGGACTTTCTTGCTTCAACGAGAGCGGCAGCCAAATACCTAAAGAGGCTATATCAAATATTCAACGACTGGCGGGTTGCTGTGGCAAGCTACAATGCAGGAGAAGGAAGGGTGTTAAGGGGACTTAAGGCTAAAAACTTTGCTGATTATTGGAGGGCTATGATGAGTGGGGCCTTCCCTCTTGAGACCTTTGCCTATGTCCCTCAATGGTTAGCCATCACCATCCTTGCCAAAAACCCTGAAAAGTATAATTTGCCTCCGCTTGAGAGCAAACCCTTTGACCTCGATGAAGTCGAGGTGCCGGGTGGTTTTGAGCTAATGAGCTTAGCTCAAGCTTCAGGGATGGATGCTGAGTTGTTTTTCTTTCTCAATGCTAAATATCGCAGAGGATTTCTTCCTCCGCAAAGATCCTCTAAAGTATGGGTCCTTTATGAAAATAAGCATACTCTACTAAAGAACATCTATTCTTTGCCTTGG